>CAJUQN010000015.1 GCA_910588625.1 uncultured Oscillospiraceae bacterium | reverse complement strand
CTGGCGGAGCTGGAGGACGCGGTATACACCTATCGGGAGTTTTTCCGCCGGAAGGGGCTGGAACTCATCTATACCGAGTGCGAGGAGGAGCTGCCTATCATCAGCGGCGACCCGGAGCGTCTTCGCCAGGTGTTCTGCAACCTGCTGGACAATGCGGACAAACACGGCGGTTCCGGCGGCGTTATTGAGGTGTCTGTGGGGCGGGACGGGGATTATGTGGCCATCCGCATCCGGGACCATGGCCCCGGTGTGCCCGAGGAGGAGCTGCCTTTCATCAAGTATAAGTTTTATAAGGGCTCGTCTAAGGCCCGCGGGTCCGGAATCGGCCTTGCCGTGTGCGACGAGATTGTCAATAGCCACGGCGGCTCGCTGGACATCAACAACGCCGTTGGCGGCGGCTGTACGGTCACGATCCGCTTGCCCATTGCGGTGGCCAGTGTGTGACCAGAAAAATAGTCGAACAATAGTTTTAAGAATCGGTTGCACTTTGAGCTGATTTCTGTTATACTGCGTTATAGGCTATCAAAGGAGAAAGACAAAGCATGGCAAAACAAGACGCAAATTACTGCACGCCATTTAAGACCACCTGCGGCGGGCAGGCCCTCATTGAGGGCATCATGATGCAAGGTCCAGGAAAGCGGGCCATCGTGGTGCGCAAGGCCAGCGGGGAGCTGGACATCACCGAGGAGGCGGTCAAGCCCAAGTCCGGGCTGGCAAAGCTGCCCTTCATTCGAGGGCTGTTCATTTTTGGCGGCTCCATGGTCTACGGCATGAAGGCGCTGATGCACTCCGCTGAAGTGTCCGACGACGGCACCATGGAGGAGGAAGAGCTCACTGGCCTAGACAAGTGGATCAGCGACCGTTTTGAGGAGGACAAGGCCATGAGCATCATCATCACCCTGGCGGCGGTGATCGGCATTGCCTTTTCCGTTGGGCTGTTTATCCTGCTGCCCACTGCCCTGACGGGGCTGATTGGGCTGGTGTGGAAGACCATGCCCCTGTGGGTGCGCTCGGTGATCGAGGGTGTGCTCAAGGTGGTCATTTTCATGGTTTACCTGGATCTGTGCTCCAAGATGAAGGAAATTCACCGAGTATTCGAGTACCACGGCGCGGAGCATAAGACCATCTACTGTTATGAAAACGGGCTGGAGCTGACGGTGGAGAATGTCCGCAAGCAGCCCCGGCACCATCCCCGGTGCGGCACCAGCTTCCTGTTTGTGGTCATCGCGGTGTCTATCTTTTTGTCCATCGTAATCTTCACCCCACTGAAAATTGAGAATACCTTTTTGCGGATGACCCTCCATCTGTTGATGCTGCCCATCATCGTAGGGGTGACCTATGAGTTCAACCGCTACGTGGGCGGCCATGACGGCCTGGTGTGCCGGGCGTTGCGGGCCCCCGGCATGTGGATGCAGAACTTTACCACCTTCGAGCCGGATGACTCCATGATCGAGGTGGGGATAGAGGCGCTGAAACGGGTGCTGCCGGAGGAGCAGGGTGCGGACAGGTGGTAAGAAGAAGCGCGGAGCCGTCGCGAACAGGCGCAGCGTGACAACATGAGAGCGGAGAGGGTGAGAGCTATGCCCGTCACCTACAACGACCTATACTTGGACGCCCGGAAGGCGCTGAAAGAGGCGGGGGTGCACCAGGCCCAGCTGGAGGCCCGGGAGCTGTTATGCGTCGCCTCCGGTAAGGCCCGGGAGGAGTTCCTCCGGGACCTGCCCTTGTACGCCTCCGACGGGGTGGAAAAGCGGTTCCGGGACCTGCTGGCCCGCCGAATGAAGGGGGAACCGGTGGCCTACCTCATCGGCGAGTGGGAGTTCTATGGCCTGACGCTGGACATTTGCCGGGATGTGCTCATTCCCCGCCCGGACACGGAGACGGTGGTGGAGCGGGGCATCCTGTTTGCCCGTGATTTGCCGGAGGGAACCCGAGTGCTGGACCTGTGCGCTGGGAGCGGCTGCATCGGGCTGGCCATCGCGGACAACTGCCCCAACACCCAGGTGTATCTGGCGGAGTGGTCGGAGGAGGCTTTGCGGGTGTGCCGCCAGAACATCCGGCGGTGTGAGCTGTCCCAGCAGGTGACGCCGGTCCAGGTGGACGCTCTAGAGCCGCCTCCCCGGCTGCTGCGGGACTTTGATTTGATTTTGTGCAATCCCCCCTATATTCCCACCCTAGAGGTGGGGCGGCTGGATGTGTCCGTCCGGGACTACGAGCCCCGGATGGCGCTGGACGGCGGGGAGGATGGCTTGAAGTTCTACCGGGCCGTTGCGAAGAAGTGGAAAAAGGCTTTGAAGCCCGGAGGAAAGCTGATTTTCGAGGTGGGCTATGACCAGGCGAACGCGGTGAAGTCCATCATGGAGGAGCAGGGCTTCCAGGACATCCAAACCACCATGGACCCAGGGATGCACTGGCGGGTGGTGGAAGGAAACACAGAGCGGAGGGCCGAGGATGAAGAAGTGGTATGACGAGGAATATGAGTTTGAGATTGAAGTGATCGGTTTTCTCCATGGTGACCATACGGAGCGGTACTGCAGGAATGGGGAGGAAATCGGAGACAGGTACACCTGTACCTACGGGTGTCCTGTCAATCAGGACGGGCAGGGTATCTGCTCCAAGGTGATGATGGTCATGTTTCCGCTTATGGAAGCGGCCAGAAGCGGCGGCGATTTGGAGAACGTCGGCGGCGACAGCCCGTACAGCAAGGTGGTTGTGTGCCCGGACGGCTGCGTCATGTTCCGGCTGACCGCAAAGAAGCTGGGGAATGAGAATTTTTTCAAGGGAAAGTTTTTTGACGGGCCTTTTTTATAAGGACGAATGGAAAACTGCGGTTTTAGTCCGGTTTATAGGACAGAGAAAAGAGCATCATATGGGATGGTAAGAGGCCGGCGGCTCCTGAATGCGCCGGCAGGAAAGGATGATTGTACATGGCTGATAAGAAAAAGATGGTGGAGAGTGCCGCCCCCGCCGCGGATAAAAAGAAGGCGCTGGACACTTGCATTGCGCAGATCGAGAAGGACTTCGGAAAGGGCTCCATCATGCGCCTGGGGGAGAACTCCCACATTGTGGTGGAGGCTATCCCCACCGGCTCGCTGTCCCTGGATATCGCTCTGGGCATCGGTGGCGTACCCAAGGGGCGCATCATCGAGATTTACGGTCCCGAGTCCTCCGGCAAAACGACCCTAGCTCTGCACATTGTGGCCGAGGCCCAGAAGCGGGGCGGCGAGGTGGCCTTCATCGATGCCGAGCACGCCTTGGACCCCACCTACGCCCGGGCCCTGGGGGTGGACATCGACTCCATGCTGATTTCCCAGCCGGACACTGGTGAGCAGGGGCTGGAGATCTGCGAGGCCCTGGTGCGTTCCGGCGCCATCGACGTGGTGGTGGTGGACTCTGTGGCGGCGCTGACTCCCCGGGCTGAGATCGAGGGCGATATGGGAGACTCCCACGTGGGCCTGCTGGCCCGGCTCATGAGCCAGGCCCTGCGCAAGCTGGCGGGGTCTATCGCCAAGACCAATTGTATCGTCATTTTCATCAACCAGCTGCGCGAGAAGGTGGGTGTCATCTACGGCAATCCCGAGGTGACTACCGGCGGCCGGGCGTTGAAATTCTATTCCTCCGTGCGTATGGAGGTGCGCCGCATCGAGGCCATCAAGAACGGTACCGAGGTGGTGGGCAACCGGACCCGTGCTAAGATTGTGAAGAATAAAGTCGCGCCCCCCTTCCGGGAGGCGGAGTTTGAGATCATGTATGGTGAGGGTATCTCCAAGCTGGGCGAGCTGGTGGATCTGGCTGTTAAGCTGGACATCGTGCAGAAGTCCGGCTCCTGGTTCTCCATGGGGGACACCCGGGTGGGGCAGGGCCGTGACGCGGTGAAAAAATACTTCCAGGACAATCCGGAGATCGCTGAGAAGGTGGAGACGGAGGTCCGGGCCAACTCTTACAAGCTCATGAGCCGTCAGTCCCAGGTAGCGGCGAAGGCGGCGGGACGTGCAGTGGACGTCTCCGCCGATGACTTTGAGGGATAGTTTTCTTTTCCGGTCAGGCTGTTTGAAGCGGTATTATCCATAATTGTGACTGGCGTTCCCTGTATGATTTGTACGGTCATACGGAGACGGACCAAATGAGGCATTATGAAAATTGAAAAGTTGGAGCCCTCCAAGCACAAGCAGGGCCGCTGGCTGGTGTGGCTGGAGGATGCCTCCATTGTCCGTGTCGGCGAGGGGGACGTGGTATCCCTGGGACTGTACGCCGGGAAAGAGCTGACCAGCACGGAGGGGGAGGCCCTGGCCGCCGCCGGGGAGAAGTCCAAGCTCATGGAGCGGGCGGTGGGGCTGTTGTCGATGCGGTCCATGTCCCGGAAGGAGCTTCTTGACAAGCTGTATACTCTGCCCCGGCAAAAAAAAGAGAAGTATCCTTACGACAAGCTGGACGGCATCCCGGACCCGGAAGCTTTACAGGTTCAGGCCGAGGCCCTGCGGGAGCAGGCGGAAGCTGTGGCCGACCGCCTCTCCGATTTGGGTCTGCTGAACGACGGCGAGTACGCCCGCACGGTGGTGCGCCACTACGCCGCGAAAGGGTACGGCCCCCGGAAGATTCGTGACGAGCTGTACCGCCGGGGGGTGCCCCGCGAATACTGGGAGGACGCCATGGAGGAGCGGGAGCCGGACGAGCGCCAGATCGACAAGCTGGCACGGCAGAAGCTCCGGAGGGCGGAGCCGACCCGGGAAAATCTGAAAAAAGTGTCCGACTATCTGGCCCGCCGGGGTTACGGCTGGGAGGAGATTTCCGCTGCCCTGGACCGGCTGAGAGAGGAGGAGTGGGAGTAAATGGGGTATAAAGTGGCGTTTCAGTCTCTGGGCTGCGCGAAAAATTTGGTGAACACGGAGCAGATGATGGCCCTTTGCCGGGATGCAGGCCATACCGTCACCGGCGACCCGGAGGGGGCTGACGTGGCGGTGCTCAACACATGTGGTTTCATTGAGTCTGCCAAGAGCGAGGCCATTGACAGCATCCTGGAGTTGGCGGAGCTGAAAAAGAGGGGGAAGCTGAAAAAGCTGCTGGTGGCGGGCTGTCTGGCCCAGCGCTATCCGGACGACATCCGAGAGGAGCTGCCGGAGGTGGATGGTTTGCTGGGAACAGGCAGCTATATTGATGTAGTTTCCGCCGTGGAGCAACTGATGACAGGGGAGAGACCGGAGCGTTTTGGCGACATCCACCGCACTTATGAGGACGGTGAGCGCTGGGTGACCACACCGCCGTACACCGCTTATTTGAAAATCGCGGAGGGGTGCTCCAACGGCTGTGCGTTTTGCATCATCCCCAAGCTGAGGGGGAAGTATCGCAGCCGCTCCATGGAGGCCCTGCTCAAAGAAGCGGAGGGATTGTCCCAGCGGGGTGTGAAGGAGCTGATCGTCATCGCTCAGGACATCACCCGCTATGGGCTGGACCTGAGGGATGGAAGCACCTTGGCAAAGCTGCTGACCGGGCTGTGTAAGCTGGATTTCCATTGGATACGGCTGCACTATTTGTACCCAGAGGCGGTGACAGATGAGCTGATCGAGGTAATTGCCCGGGAAAAGAAGATTGTGCATTATCTGGACATTCCGATCCAGCATGCCAGCGACAGGATTTTGAAGGCCATGCGCCGCCGGAGCACCAAGGCGGAGATTGAAACGCTGTTTGCCAAGCTCCGCGAGGCCATGCCGGACGTGATCATCCGCACCTCATTGATCTGCGGGCTTCCCGGAGAAGGCGAGGCGGAGTTCGAGGAGCTGTGCCAGTTCCTGCGGGAGCAGAAGCTCCAGCGGGCGGGGGTGTTCCAGTACTCCCCGGAGGAGGGGACACTGGCCGCCGCCATGGAACATCAGGTGGACCCAGAAACCGCCGAACGCCGGGTGGAGCTGGTGGTGGATTTGCAGTCCCGTATCATGGACCAGTACAACGAGGACCGGCTTGGGACCTGTATGGAGGTTCTGTGCGAGGGCTTCGATGGGGAAGCTGGCTGTTACGCGGGCCGCACCTACGCCGACTCGGTGGACATCGACGGCCGGGTGCTGTTCACGGCGGCGGGGCTGGTCCCGGCGGGTAAGTTTGTGTGGGTACGGATCACCGGCGTGTCCGACGGCGACCTGACCGGCGAGATCGAGGAATCATTCAGTGTTGAATGAAGGAGGAAAATCATGAATTTACCGAACAAATTGACTATGATGCGTGTCATCCTCATTCCCGTGTATCTGTTGCTGTGGCACTTGGATTTTGCGTTCAACAATTACGCTGCGCTTGCGGTATTTGTCGTTGCCAGCCTCACCGATTTTTTAGATGGCTACATCGCCCGAAAGCACAATTTGGTGACGGATTTTGGCAAGTTTATGGACCCGCTGGCAGATAAAATGCTGGTGCTCACCGCCATGACCTGCTTTTGCGCTATGGGCCGCTTTCCGGATTGGGCGCTGGTCATCGTGATGGCCCGTGAGTTTGCCGTGTCTGGACTGCGACTGGTGGCAGTGGATAATGGCCGGGTCATCGCTGCCGGGTGGTCGGGTAAAGTCAAGACTTTTTCTACCATGGTGTGCCTGTGCCTGATGCACCTTCCTGTTCCCGAAGGGTTCGAGTGGGTGTGCGTCATCGTCATCGCCGCCACCACCCTGTACTCCGGTGTGGAGTATTTCGTGAAGAACAAGGACGTACTCAACTGGAACAAGTAATGCTCAAAGGGGCGGGGCTGAGTGCCCTGCCCCTTTCCAAATCCGCAAAAAATGGAGGAAAACGCCATGGAATGGTGGAAGGACGCGATCATTTACCAGATTTATCCCCGCAGCTTTCAAGACTCCAACGGAGATGGCATCGGCGACATCCCCGGCATCATCAGCCGTCTGGACCATTTACAGGAGCTGGAGGTGGGCGCCATTTGGCTCAGTCCGGTGTACCCGTCGCCCAACGGCGACAACGGCTATGACATCAGCGACTACAAGAATATCAATCCGGAGTACGGCACGCTGGAGGACATGGACCGCTTGATTTTAGAGGCCAAACGCCGGGGAATACGCATTCTGATGGACCTGGTCATCAACCACACCTCCACAAAGCATGAGTGGTTTGAGAAAAGCCGCCGCCGTATCGAACCCTACACCGATTACTACTATTGGGCGTCAGCCAAACCGGATGGAAGCTTGCCTAATAACTGGACGGGCTTTTTCGGCGAAGACTGCTGGCAGTGGGACGATGTGCGGGGGGAGTACTATCTCCACCTGTTTGCAAAGACTCAGGCGGATTTGAATTACCACTGTCCCAAGGTGCTGGACGAGGTGAAAGACGTCCTGCGTTTCTGGCTGGACCGGGGCGTGGCGGGATTCCGGTGCGATGTGATCAATCTGCTGTGGAAGGATAGTCTGGAGGACGGCGAAAATCGGCTTGCCCTCACCGGGCTGGAGCACTACTTATCTCTGCCCGAGACCCACGATATTCTTCGCCAGCTGCGGAGGGTGCTGGATGGCTACAAGGCGTTCACAGTGGGGGAGACGGTGTTCGTCACCCCGGAGATGGCCCGAGATCTGTGCGGAGAGGGCCGGCAGGAGCTAAACATGGTGTTCTCCTTCGAACACATGGAGTGTGATCAGCACTTTGTCAAGTGGCTCAAGCACGATTTCCACCCCAAGGCGTTTTTTAAGTGCCTCATCAAGTGGCAGAAGGAGCTGTTCTGGAATGCAATCTATCTGGAGAACCATGATCAGCCCCGGTCCATCCCCCGGTTTGGCAGTGACGGCTGGTGGCGGGAGAGTGGTAAACTGCTGGCGACGCTGCTGTTGACGCTCCGGGGCACGCCTTTCATCTATCAGGGGCAGGAGATCGGCATGGTAGACTTTGATTTCGACGGAGTGGACCAGGTCAATGATGTGGAGAGCCGCAGTGTGGACCGGTTTTTAACTGCCTACCATGTTCCGGAGGCGCTGCGCTGGAAGATCATCGCCCGCACCAGCCGGGATAACGCCCGGACGCCCATGCAGTGGGACGACGGCCCCAACGCGGGCTTTACCATGGCGGACAAGGCGTGGCTGGGGGTGAACCGCAATTATCACTTTGTAAACCTGGCGGATCAGGAGAACGACCCAGACTCAATTTGGAACTGGTACAAAAATCTGGCCAAACTGCGCCGGGAGCGGGAGGTGCTGCGCCGGGGAGATTTTCTCTGGTTGGAGGCAACCCACCGGGTGTTTGTGTACCGTCGGCGCTGGGGAGCGGAGAGCGTTACCGTGGCGCTGAATTTCAGCGACCGGCCTGCAAGAGTGGGTAGTCGGGGGACGTTGTTGCGGTCAAACTATCACAGGGATGGCTTTGATGGGCGGCTCCTACCCTGGGAAGCGGTCATTTTGGAAGACAACGGGATATGAAAAATCCGGCCTGTACTATGTGCAGGCCGGACAGTTTACCCCATCATCACTTTTGTCAGCAAAAATGCCATCGCTCCACAGGCCGGGAAGGTGAGGACCCATGCCCTCGCCATCTGCCTGGCGACATGTTTGTCCGTGTTTTGTCCCGCACCGCAGATTGCGCTGACCTTGGCATGGGTGGTAGAGGCGGGCAGACCCATCAACGAGCACGTCAGCAGGACCACCCCCACCCCCAAATCTGCCGCGAGTCCATCGGCAGGGGAGAGGCAGGCTAGCTCCGAGCCTACCTTTTCCACGATGGGCTTGCCGCCCAGTGCAGTGCCGAGGGCCATTACTCCCGCGGTGAGCAGGGCCAGGGTAAGGCGAGAAGTGGAGGAGTCCCCGCCCAGCCCGTCGGTGAGAAGAAGCAGGGCGAGGAATTTCTGCCCGTCCTGTACCCCGTGAAGCAGGGCGGTGAGGGCGGCGGCGCCTCTCTGCCATGACGCGGGACGACGCACCCGTCCTGCCAGCAGGCGCCGGAACAAACGCCCCGCGGCCACTCCGGCCGGCAGGGACAGTGCCAGACCCGCCAGCACTCGAAGCCAGGCCCCGATGCTGAGCTGTGCCGCTCCTGCGCCCAACGCGACAGCCCCACCGGACAGCCCGGCCAGAAGGGCGTGGCTTTCACTGGTGGGCAGGCCGAACCGCCACGCTGCCACCGCCCACAATACGATGGACAACAGCGCGGCGTTCAATACAACGACAGCGGACCGGGGATCAGGGAAAGCCACCAAATTTCCCATTGTATCCGCCACGGCTGGGAAGCATAGACAGGCCGCCGCCGCTCCGGCAAAGTTGCACGCTGCCGCCACAAAAACGCCCCGACGGAAGCTCAGCGCTCCAGAACCTACGGCGGTGGCGATGGCGTTGGGTGCGTCGGTCCAGCCGTTAACGAAGATCACCGCCAGCACCAGCAGGCGGGCGAGATGGACAGGTATAGTCATAGCACTCCCTCCCGGGTCAAGCCTATTGGAGGGAAAGAAAAATTATGCAAAATTTTTTGAAATAAAAAAGGGTTTTTGAAATTGACGGGGTATAAGTATTAGACAGCAATTTTACCTCTGGCGGAAAAACAGGAGGGAACCGCAATGGAGCAGACCATCCGAGAACGCACTGAAGCCCTGGAGCGCCAGATGTTATCGCCCCGGGCCTGTCTGTCGGTCAACTCAAAAGGGCGGGCGGTGGCAGTGGAGCCCTGCCCAATGCGCACCTGCTTCCAGCGGGATGTGGACCGGGTGGTGCACTGTAAATCCTTCCGGCGGTTAAAGCACAAAACTCAGGTGTTTTTACAGCCCGAGGGTGACCATTACCGCACACGCATGACCCACACCCTGGAGGTATCCCGCATCGCCCGGACCATGGCCCGAGGCCTGGGACTCAACGAGGACCTGGCCGAGGCCGCAGCCCTGGCCCACGATTTGGGACACACTCCCTTCGGGCACGCTGGGGAGCGGGCTTTGTCCCGTATGGTGGAGGGCGGTTTTCGCCATTATGAGCAGTCCCTGCGTGTGGTGGACCGGCTGGAGAACGACGGCGCGGGGCTGAACCTGTGCCACGAGGTGAGAAGCGGCATTCTGTGCCACACCAGAGGTCAGGTGGCGGATACCCTGGAGGGTCAGCTGGTGCGCTTCGCCGACAAGATCGCCTATATCAACCACGACATCGACGACGCCATGCGGGGGGGCATCATTTTCCCCACCGATATTCCCATCCACATCTCCCAGACCCTGGGCTTCACCCACGGGGAGCGCATTGAGACGCTGACCATGGATATCATCCACGCCAGCTGGGAAGGGGAGTTCATCTGCCAGTCGGAACCGGTGGCGAAGGCGATGGCAGAGCTGAAGGAGTTTATGTTCCAGTCTGTCTACTTCAATCCTCTTGCAAAAGGAGAGGAGGGCAAAGCGGAGGACATGATCTGTCTGATGTACGAATACTATTACAAACATACGGACAAGCTGCCCCCAGAATATCAGGATATCCTGGTCCGGGAGGGCACGGAGCGGGCAGTGTTGGACTATATTGCGGGTATGACCGACACCTACGCCGTGGAACAGTTCAGCGACCTGTTCATCCCGAGAGGATGGGTGGTCAAATGACGGAATACTTGATCCCTACCCAGCCCTCGGAGACGGAGTTCACAGAGAAGCGCTCCACCTTCATTGGTCATGTCTGGCCGGTGGAGACGGAGGAGGAGGCCCGAGTCCGTATTGAGGAGATGAAAAAGAAATACCACGACGCCCGGCACAACTGCTGGTGCTATCTGCTCAAGGACGGCCCGGTGCGTTACTCCGACGACGGCGAGCCCCAGGGGACCGCGGGACAGCCCATGCTGGGGGTGTTCCAGAAGGAGGGGGTCACCAACGTGTGCTGTGTGGTGACGCGGTACTTCGGCGGGGTGCTTTTAGGGGCGGGCGGCCTGGTCCGGGCCTACACGCAAAGCGCCAAGGACGCGCTGGACGCGGCAGGCGTGTCCGCAGTGCGCCGCTGGGTGGAGCTGGCGGTGGAGTGTCCCTATAGCTTTTTGGAGCGGGTAAAGCTGGCCTGTGCCGTTCAGAGCGGGATTGTTGGCGATATCGAATATACCGCCAGCGTTATCATCCACGCCCTGCTGCCTGAGGGGAGCGTGAAGGCGTTTCAGGTTCAGATGACTGAGCTGTCCGCCGGGGATTTTTCCGCTGTGGAGCTGGGGGAATCCTTTCGTGCGGCGCCAATTGAGCGATAAATTCAAAAAGCAGTGATAAAATAGGGCAAAAATGGCTATTATCAGGAGGTGGAACCATGGCCATACCTGATTCTTTTCTGGATGAGCTGAATGGACGGCTGAATATTGTGGATGTGGTCTCCTCCTACCTGCCCTTGACCAAAAAGGGAGCCAATTACTGGGGCCTGTGTCCGTTCCACCATGAAAAGACGCCCTCCTTTTCCGTCAACGAGTCTAAGCAGATTTTTCACTGCTTTGGCTGTGGTAAGGGAGGGGGAGCGGCTCGGTTTGTCATGGAGATGGAGAATCTGTCTTTCCCCGACGCGGTGCGCAAGCTGTCGGAGCAGGTGGGGCTCCAGATGCCGGAATCCAGCTCAGACGATGGGAAGTGGCGGGAGAGGCGAAAGCGTGTGCTGGAGCTGAATAAGGAGGCCGCGCGGTACTACCGCTCCATGCTCACCGATCCCAAGGGGGCGGCAGTGGCGGCCTATATCCGGGAGAAACGGCGCATAAGCCCCAAATTCTCCGCCCGGTTCGGACTTGGGGCCGCGCCGGAGGGCTGGGACAACCTCATCAGCGCCATGCGGGAGAAGGGGTATGACAAGGCGGATCTCATCGACGCTGGTCTGGCGGTGGCGGGGAAAAACGGCGGCGTATATGACAAGTACCGGAATCGTTTGATGCTCCCAGTCATCGACGTGCGGGGGGACGTCATCGGCTTCACCAGCCGGGTGATGGATGACTCTACGCCGAAATACCTCAATACACCTGAGACCTCGATTTTCAAGAAAAGGTCTATCCTATATGGGCTGAACTATGCCAAGAACACCAAGCGCCCTAACTTCATCTTGGTAGAGGGCAATATTGATGTCATTACCCTCCACCAGGCGGGCTTTGACAACACAATCGCCACCATGGGCACCGCTCTGACCGAGGAGCACATCCGTTTGCTGGAGCGCTACACCAAGGAACTGGTGCTGTGCTACGACAACGATGCCGCCGGTGAGGATGCCACCCAACGGGCCATTGCCCTGCTGAAAAATTCGGAGGTAGGGGTGAAGGTGCTCCGCTTGCCCAGGAAGCAGATGCCGGACGGCACCATGGGTAAACAGGATGCGGACGACTACATCAAAAACGTGGGGCCGCAGGCCTTTGAGGATTTGATGAACCAGAGCTCCAACTCAGCGGAGTACCGCCTGAGCGTGGTACAGGCGAACTTTGATTTGAGCCGGGACGACCAGCGGACCCAGTACCTGCTGGCGGCGGCGGAGGTGGTGGCAGGCCTGCCCAGCCCCGTGGAGCGGGATATTTACGCTGGGCGGTGCGCTGAAAAGGCCAGAGCGTCCAAGGATGCAATGCTCCAGGAGGTGGAGCGCCTGCGGAAAAAACGCAATTGGAAAGCCCGGAAGGAAGAGGAGCGCCAGAACCTGACTCCCACCCGGCAGCTCCAACCCAAGGACCGGGGGCTGCGATACACCAACGTTCGCTCTGCGGAGGCAGAGAAGGTGGTGTTGCAGGTTGTGCTCCTGGATGGGGAATTTTTCCGGGAGATGGAGGAGTTAACACAGGAACATTTCTCATCCTCTCTGTTGGGAAAGGCTTACACTTTGCTGCGAACCCGGTGGCAGGAAGGTAAGAGTGTGGCCTTGGCGGCGATAGAGGGGCAGCTTGCCCCAGAGGAGCTGGATGAGCTTGCTGCGATTGCCCAAAGGCCTCAGACCAGAAATACCGCCAGGGAGGCACTGGAGGACTGCAAAAAAACGATCCTTGCGGAGTATGAACACCGCAAGGCGGACATACATAGCGCAGAGGACCTGAATAGGTTGCGGAAGGCGCTGAAACAGAAAAAAGCTACGGAGGATGAATGACCATGAGTGAGAAGAAAAAGACCGCGAAAAAGACGGAGGCAACGCCTCATACCCAGGCCAGTCCCGAAAAGCTGGAGGCGGCCAAGTCAGAGCTCTCCAAGATGATTGAGGGAGTCCAGAACGGCGAAAAGCTGCTGGAGCTCATTGACATTGGCTATAAGAAAGGCAAGCTGTCCTCCAATGAGATGATGGAGACATTGGATTCCATCAGCCTGGAGAGCGAGCAGATGGACAAGGTCTACGATGTGCTGGAGAACCTGGGCATCGACACCGTCGGGGAGGAGTTTACCCTGGAGCTGGGCGACGACGGAATGCTCCCGCCTGCCGCCGAGCTGGAGGAGATCCCTGAGGAGGAGATCGTGGATCCCAACACGCTGGTGGACTCCTTCGCCATTGATGACCCGGTACGAATGTACCTCAAGGAAATTGGCAAGGTGGACCTGCTCACCCCCGAGCGGGAGGTGGAGCTTGCCCAGGCCATGGGAGCCGGAGCGGCGGCCAAGGAGCAGCTGGCCGAGCTGGAGAAGTCCGGCCAGCCCATCCCCGAGGAGACCATGAAGGAGCTGAATAAGGCCATCAAGGGCGGTGAGCGGGCCAAGCAGCAACTGGCGGAGGCTAATCTGCGCCTGGTGGTATCCATTGCCAAGCGGTATGTGGGCCGGGGAATGCTGTTCCTGGATTTGATTCAGGAGGGGAATTTGGGCCTCATCAAGGCGGTGGAGAAATTCGACTGTACGAAGGGCTTCAAATTCTCCACCTATGCCACCTGGTGGATTCGTCAGGCCATCACCCGGGCCATTGCCGACCAGGCCCGGACCATCCGCATTCCGGTGCACATGGTGGAGACCATCAACAAGGTCATCCGGGTGAACCGGCAGCTACTCCAGGAGCTGGGCCACGACCCTACGCCGGAGGAGACCGCCGCCGAGATGAATATGCCGGTGGAGAAGGTGCGGGAGATTCTCAAGATTGCCCAGGAGCCCGTTTCCCTGGAAACCCCCATCGGCGAGGAGGAGGACAGCCATCTGGGCGACTTTATCGAGGACGACACCGCCTCTGAGCCCTCTGAGGCCGCGTCCTTTACCCTGTTGAAGGAGCAGCTGGTGGATGTTCTGTCCACCCTGACTCCGAGGGAGGAGAAGGTGCTGCGCCTGCGCTTCGGCATTGAGGACGGGCGGACCCGGACCCTGGAGGAAGTGGGCAAGGAGTTCAACGTCACCCGGGAGCGCATCCGGCAGATCGAGGCCAAGGCCCTGCGCAAGCTGCGCCACCCCAGCCGGAGCAAGAAATTGAAGGATTTTTTGAGCTGAGTGCTTGGATAACGAGACCCGCCCCCGGCGAATGGACCGGAGGCGGGTTTGCGTTTATTGGAAAACCGATATAAGCTTTTCTATGAAATCTGTCGAACTGTTTTTCAGCGTCGGAATATGGACGAACAATACAGGACAATCCATTTTCTGCATCATTTGATAATATGCTTCGTTGCACAGATAATGAGTGGGGTGCTTTGATATGGCATATTCCAAGGCAGATTCTGCTGCCCTAGCACAATATTCAGATAGGTCGGCCCGGGTGCGGAGTAAAACAGAATCTTTTTTTGCCAACAGCTCAAACCGGATGGAATCCGTCAGTATCTTATCTGCTCCGAACATGATTACCCTTTCATATCCGGTGTCCAGCAGTTCGATATCTCTAAAAATTCCCTCAAAAGAGTTGGTCAGGAATACCTTGTCACCGCGAAAAGCAGAAACCAGGCGAAAAGAGGAATTGCGCTGGCCTTTAAAACCTGAATATAAAATGCGTTCCATGAAAAGTGACAATCACCGAAACACCCGGTTGAAATCCCTGGGCATCTTGGCTTTGAATGTGACAGGTTTCCCGGTGGCGGGGTGGGTAAATGACAGCTCGTTGGCGTGGAGGCACAGCCGCCCGATGGGGTTGGTGCGGGCCCCGTACTGCTTGTCCCCGGCCACAGGACAGCCCCGCTCCTTCATGTGTACCCTGATTTGGTTTTTTCGCCCAGTCTCAATGGCGATATCCAGCAGAGAATACCCATTCCCGGCCTTGATTACCTGATAGCTGGTGATGGCCTCCTTGGCTCCCTTTCCCGGCGCGCCGGAAAAGCTGAGGTGGGTGTCCGTCTCCACCAGAAAGGAGCGGATGGTGTCCCGGTCGGGCTTGGGCGCCCCCTCCACCACCGCCAGATAGCCCCGGCGGGTGACCATGTCGTTCCAGTGTGCCTGGAATAGCTCCTTGGTCTCGGGGTCACGGGCGAACATCAGCACCCCGGAGGTGTCCCGGTCCAGCCGGTGGAGGACAAAAATGCGGTCGTCTACCCGCTTGCTTTTCACGTAGTCGGTGACCATGTGGTAGGCGGTGCGCGCCTTTTCCTTGTCGTTGGCCACGCTGAGCAGCTTGGCGGGCTTGTTCACCACGATGAGGTGTTCGTCCTCGTAGAGGATGGGGAAGGGCAGCGCGTCCCCCCTGGGGGCGGAGGTGGACAGAATAGTTACCTTCTGCCCGGCCGCCAGGGGGGTGTCGAATTGAGACACGGGTACGCCATCCACCGCCACCAGCCTGCGGGAGAGGAGGGATTTCACATTGTTCCGGCTCTTACCCTTCACGCTGGCCAGCAGAAAGGGGAGCAGAGTGGTGGGTTCGCTGACCGGATAGACAGGGGCCTTGCCCCGGCGGTTGTTTTGATCGTCCATTTTGTCACCTGATTTCTTGAGTTGCGGACATTGTATCACAGCTGGGAGGAAAAGTCCACGAAATTCCAATGGACAAGCAAGACGGGCCACGTCTCCTCATAAACTTCCCAGAGGTGATGTATCGTGGGAGAAAAAGAGGGCTTACTTCTCAAGGCGTCCCGGCTGTTCGACCTGCCCGCCGACGCGCTGGCGGGCGTGCCCCGTGTGGAGGTCATCGGGGACGGCGAGCTGCGCATGGGTCCCCACCGGGGCATTTTAGCTTATGGGCCGGAGGAAATCCATATTTCCGGCGGCAGCGTGGTGGTGCTGGTGAAGGGCAGCGGCTTGGAGTTGCGGGCCATGACCCCGGAGGAATTGCTCATTACGGGGAGTATCACGGCCATAGAGTTCATGAGGTGAGGCGATGAAAAAGCTCATCAATCTGATACGGGGTTATGTGGACGTAGAGGTCACCGGGGCGTTTCCGGAGCGGCTTTTGAACCTGTGCGCCCAGAACCGTCTGCAATTCTGGAAGCTGTGCTGGCTGGACGAGACCAGCTTTACCTTCCGCATCTTTCTTCGGGACCGGAAGAGGCTGGACGAGCTGGCCCAGCGCTCCATGTGCGAGGTGAGCGAAAAAAGCCGCCGCGGAGCGACAGTGGTGGCGGAGGGTATCGTCCGGCGGCGCTGGGGATTTGTGGCGGGACTGGCATTTTGCTTTCTGGCGGTGAGCTTCCTGTCCCGGTTCCTGCTGGTGATCGAGGTGACGGGCAACGAGACGGTGTCCACGACCGTCATCCTGTCCCAGCTCCAACGGGTAGGTGTGAAGCCGGGGGCCTACGGCCCCTCTATTTTGGAGCGGGAGGCGGCCAATGAGGCCCTGCTGGGCCTGCCGGAGCTGTCCTATTTGGCCATTAACATCTATGGGACCCGTGCGGAGGTGATCGTCCATGAGGCAGAGAAAAAGCCCGAGCTGCTGGACGAAAAGACCCCCGCCGATGTGGTGGCGAAGGAGAGCGGCATCATTGAGCACATCCACGCTACCACCGGTCAGGCCATGTTCCAGGACAGGGACATTGTGGCGAAGGGGGAAGTGCTCATCACTGGCGATCTGGATTTGAAGGAGCCGCAATATGGCACGGTGGACCTAGGATACCTTGTCGTTCGGGCCGCGGGGACGGTAACGGCCCGCACCTGGCGCACTTTGGAGGAGACAATACCTCTCACCAGTCAGAGAAAGGCGTATACTGGAGAGGAGCATACTGGGTACAGCATAAAATTTTTGTGGATGGATTTGGATTTTTTACAAAACAGTAGCATTTCTAGTGGGAGATATGATAAAATAACCAAGACTGAGCAATTGGTTCTGTTCGACCACCCTCTACCTGTCTGGCTGACCACCACCACTTTGCGAGGTTACGAGCTGGAGGAGCAGGCCTTAGACCAAGAGGGGGCTGCTGTACAGCTGGAGCAGGCCCTCAGTCTCCGTTTGGAGGAGCTAATGGCGGCGAACCAGGGCGAGGTCATCCAGAGCGACTTTGTGACCCAGGAGAAGGACGGTTGTTTTTCCGTCATTCTGCTGGCAGAGTGCCGGGAGGAGATCGGCCGCACTGTGGAGCGAGAGGGAGAAGTGGGCCGGATTTATGGAACCGCTTTGGAGAATACAAACGACAACGGCTGAACGCCGCATGTAAGGAGAATACCAATGACAGAGCAGAGCATCAGCATCGAACGGATGGAGGAGGCCGTCAACCTGTTTGGCCTGTTTGATGAGAACATCCGCCTGATCGAGCAGGAGCTGGACGTGTCGGTGGTGAACCGGGAGTCCAGCCTGAAAATCTCCGGCGACGGGGAAAATGTCATGTGGGCGGTGAAGGCCATCCAGGGTCTGTTGACCCTGTCCGCCAAGGGGGAGGCCATCGGCCAGCAGAACGTGCGGTATATCATCGAGCTGGTCCGGTCGGGCAATGAGGGGAAGATCGCCCAGCTGGCCGGAGACGTGGTGTGCGTCACCGCCAAGGGCAAGCCCATCAAGGCCAAGACCATTGGCCAGCAGAAGTATGTGGACGCCATCAAGAACAACACCGTCACCATCGGCGTGGGCCCCGCCGGAACAGGCAAAACTTATCTTGCCGTCGCGGCGGCGGTGGCGGCGTTTCGGGAGAAGCAGATCAACCGCATTATTTTGACTCGGCCCGCCGTGGAGGCCGGAGAGCGGCTGGGCTTCCTGCCGGGGGACCTGCAATCCAAGGTAGACCCTTATCTGCGGCCCCTGTACGACGCCCTTTTTGATATGCTGGGAGCGGAGACGTATCAAAAATACGTGGAGCGGGGGAACATTGAGGTGGCCCCCTTGGCCTATATGCGCGGGCGGACGCTGGACGACTCGTTTATCATCCTGGACGAGGCCCAGAACACCAGCCGGGAGCAGATGAAGATGTTCCTCACCCGGCTGGGGTTTGGGTCCAAAATCGTCATCACTGGCGACGCGACACAGATTGACTTGCCAGCTGATAAGGTGTCCGGGCTGAAGGAGGCCATGCGGGTGCTGAAGGGTGTGGAGGACATTTCCATCTGTCAGCTCACCGGGGCGGATGTGGTGCGGCACGTCATTGTCCAGCGCATCATCAAGGCCTACGAGGACGACGAGAAGCGCCGCGCCGCAAAACGACGTTAGGAGGGCCGCCTCCGGCGGGTTACTTTCTCTCACGCGAGAGAAAGTAACCAAAGAGCGCGCATAGGGGCTGCGCCCCTATGTACCCCTTTTTACGGGAGAGCCCTATAAGAGGAGTTGGCGGGGACCCTTCCGGCGCGTGGGGCTTTCGACTGGTGTGCCCCTGTTTGTGCTGCCGCTTGTGTCTGGACACTGAAAATGGCGGGGTCCACGGACCGCGCCTAAGCGGCGGACCGTTCGGCTTGTGGGCTATAGCTTTTCCAGGCAGGCGTCGGTCAGCTGCATTCCGAGTTGTAGACCTTGGTAAAAGGCCCAGAGGCCGTGGCCCTGGATCGGATCCTTTTTGAAGTAGTCCGGCCAAAATTGTGGGTCGGGCTGAGTTACGAAATAACGATACAAGGAATCCACAATCAAAGGAATTTCATGGGCCATATGAGTTCCTCCTTAATACGTACTTTCTTGTACGCATTATACACGGTATCTTTGTACGTGTCAATAGGAGAGTGGAAAAATGATTTTCAACGAACGTCTGAAAATACTGCGAACGGAAAAGAGCTTGACGCAGGAAGAAGCCGCTGGTACACTCAAGTTCAATTATCGTCATTATCAAAGGCTGGAAGCGGACGGACATTTACCGAATTATAAAAGCCTGCTTCAAATCGCCGATTTTTTTGAGGTGTCGGTGGACTGGCTCATGGGCCGCACCGACAAGCGGGAGGTCAACCGATAATGCCCAAGCATGATATTATCATCTCCGCCGACGTGTCCGGCGTAGATGAGCAGTTGCGGTCTTTTCTCCGCAAGGTCATCCAAACTGCCCTGGATGGGTCGGGGGTGGACGTGCCCTGTGAAATCAATGTACTGCTCACGAACGACACGGGCATTCACCGCGTCAATGTGGGTATGCGGGACGTTGACGCCCCCACGGACGTTTTGTCCTTCCCTATGTTCGATTTGACGCCGGGGGACAAGCCTTCCGAAGAGGACGCTGACCCCGCCACCGGTCTGGCGCCCTTGGGGGATATGTGCATCTCCGTGGAGCGTGCCAAATTCCAGGCGGAGGAGTTCGGCCACTCGGTGGAGCGTGAACTGGCCTATTTGGCGGTTCACTCCATTTTGCATCTGCTGGGTTATGACCACTTGGACGAGGGCCCCATGAAGGCCCAAATGCGTCATCGAGAGGAGGCCATTATGGAAGCGCTGGGCCTGCCTCGGGAGGACTGACATGGAACACACGGACAAACAGCGGGATTTTGGCTTGGACCTGGCTCGGGCGGTGGCGGGTGTGCTCACCCTGAGCGTCCACTTTTTCCTGAATAACGGCTTTTATGACACCCCGGCGGCGGGCAAAACCATGCTAGCCGCCTGTATGGTGCGGATGCTGTGCATGACCTGCGTACCTTTGTTCCTGCTGCTGACGGGGTATACCTGCATCAACCGCAAGTGGTCCAAGGGGTATTACCGAAAGCTGCTTCCGGTGCTGTTTACCTATGTGCTGGCTGGGGCGGCCTGCCTGGCGTTCCGGTGTGTTTGGCAGGGAGAAGTGTTTGCCTGGAAAGGCATTGTGCGGCAGTTTACCGTCTACGCCGCCGCGCCCTATGCGTGGTATATTGAGATGTACATCGGCTTGTTCCTGCTCAGTCCCTTCCTGAACGCCGCATGGTACGTTTTGGAGGACAGCGGAAAAAAGGCGTTGGTCCTCACCCTGGTGGGACTGACGGCCCTTCCGGGGCTGGTGAACCAGGTGGGGACCCTCCTGCCCACGTGGTGGGTGGGGATTTACCCGCTGACCTACTACGCCATAGGGGCCTGGCTGCGGGAGTATCCGCTACGGTTTAAGGGGTGGCAGCTCCTGCTGTGCTGGCTCGGCTTGGCGGCTGTGATGGGGGCAAAGGGTTACTTCGCCGCCGCCGGTGAGAATTATGTCTGGATGCCCGAGGACCAGTGGGGGAGCCTGGCGCTGACGCTGGAATCGGTGTGCCTGTTTTCCTGCCTGAAAAGGGTGAAGGGGGAGGGGGTTCCCGCTGCGCTGCGCTGGTGCGTAGCTCGGGTGGCTAAGCTGGCCTTGCCCATGTACCTGGTGTCCTACATTGCGGACCAGATTGTCTACCCGGTGCTGAATAAAGCGGTGCCCCAGGCCCAGCTCCGGCTGTTCTGGATGCCGCTGGTAGTGCCGGTGGTGGTGGTTTGCTCCCTGGTGCTGGCCCAGATGGTGGACTGGGCGGCGCAGGCGCTGATGAATCTGGTTCCTACCAAAACACAAAATGCGGCCAATGCTCAATGCCGGGATCCAAAAGAAAGTTGAGGATTATCTGAAATGAACATCAAAAAATCTGGTATTATTACCATCTGCGGACGGCCAAATGTGGGCAAGTCCACACTAACCAACACCCTGGCAGGGGAGAAAATTGCCATTGTTTCCCCCAAGCCTCAGACCACCCGGAACCGCATCTGTGCGGTCCTCAACCGGGGAGACAGTCAATTTGTGTTTGTGGATACGCCGGGCCTTCACAAAGCCCGTACCCGTCTGGGGGATTATATGGTGAAGGTGGTCCGCCAGTCGGTAGCGGACGTGGATGGAGTGATGCTTCTGGTGGAGCCGGTGGACCACATCGGCCAGCCGGAGGAGGAGCTGATTTCCCGCATCAAGGCATTAGGCGCTCCCGCCGCGCTGGTCATCAATAAGATTGACACGGTGGAGAAGGAAAAGCTGTTGGCGGTGATGGCTGTTTACGGCGCGGCCCACGATTGGGATGCGGTAGTACCCATCTCGGCGAAAACAGGCGAGGGTGTGGACGAGCTGCTGGAGGTGCTGGGCGGTTGGCTGCCAGAGGGGCCTCAGCTGTTCCCGGACGGGGCGGTCACCGACCAGCCGGAGCGGCAGATCATGGCGGAGATCGTCCGGGAGAAGCTGCTGCGGGAGCTGGACCAGGAGATCCCCCACGGCACAGCGGTGGAGGTGACCAAGTTCTCCCAGCGGGACAACGACATCATTGACTGCCATGTGACCATATACTGTGAGAAAGCGTCCCATAAAGGCATCATCATCGGCAAGGGCGGAGCCATGCTGAAGAAAATCAGCACCCAGGCCCGGCAGGATATGGAGGCGTTCATGGGGGCCAAGGTGTATCTGGAAACCTGGGTCAAGGTGAAGGAGAACTGGCGGGACAACCCGGCAGCTATTCAGAACTTTGGGTATACTGAGGACTGATTATGAAACAGAAGGAGAAAAAGGGGCAGCAGCTCACCGAGGCTGAGCTGCGCCGCAAGGCCCGCTTTGAGAAGCTGACGGAGGACATGGAACGGCAGGGCTGGATGACCCACAACCTGACCATAGGTGTGGTAAAGGCCAACATTTTGTCTTTTGTGGTGATGTTTCCCTTTGCACTGGCAGTTATCATATGGTATCTGGTGGTTAACGACAGCTTGGGGCATAACCTTTCTGTGTGGGGGCTGCTTCTGATGGTGGCTATGCTCATTGTGCTGTTCGTGGCTCATGAAGGGATTCATGGCCTGGTGTGGGGCTTGTGCGCCCCAAGCCGCTTCCGGTCCATCGAGTTCGGCGTGATATGGGCGGCGCTGGCCCCCTACTGTACCTGCGCCGAGCCCATGAAAAAGTGGCAGTATCTGCTGGGATCTGCCATGCCAACCCTGGTGCTGGGCTTTGGGTTGGGCGCAGTGGCGGTGTTCACGGGAGTGGATTTGCTGCTGTACTTGTCTGTGCTCATGATTTTAGGCGGCGGCGGGGATTTTTGCATCATTCTGAAGCTGTTGACCTATCGCCCCAAGGGTGAGGCGGTGTACTGCGATCATCCCTACGAGCTGGGTCTTGTTGCTTTTGAGCGGCCCGTGAAAAGCTGAGTGTTTATAAGACACAAAATTTCCCTGACATAATCGCCGCGCCCCTGCCCATGCTAATGACATAGGCAGGAGGTACGGCAATGAACACATCGTATTGGAACCTGTTTTGGACCACCGGGATGCCGGAGGCGTGGCTCATGAGCCGGGATGACGCGGGGCCTTTACAAGCCCCGAACAGTATCCCGTTAGGAGAGAGAGAGATGCTGTCTGGCCCGTTAGCGGGGCCGCAGCCACGTTCGGACAATTCCCCTGGTGGTCCCATAGGGCTTTATTAAAACCACTCGCCCCGGCCTGCGCCGGGGCATACATAGGAGCGTGTTTTATGCACCTGACCACCAATGCCCTCGTGTTGCGCGAGGTGAACTATAAGGAATCAGATAAGATACTCACTCTGCTCACCGAAGAGGAGGGCAAGCTCACCGTGTCCGCCCACGGATGCCGGAAAAAGGGGAGCCCCATTGCCTCCGCCTGCCAGCTACTGGTCTGGGGGGAATTCACCCTGTACGAGTTCAACGGTCTGTGGTCAGTGAAGGAGACAGCCTCTGAGCGCCTGTTTGACGGCGTACGTGATGACTTGGAAAAGGTTGCGCTGGCTAGCTATTTTGTGGAAGTCACCGAAACCTTGGCGGAGGAGGGACAGCCTGAGCCGGGGTTGCTGGCGGTGACACTGAATTGCCTCCATGCTCTGGATAAGCTGCATCTGCCGCTGAACCAAGTGAAGGCGGCTTTTGAGTGGCGGTCCATGGCCCTGGCGGGATACGAACCCCAAATCGAGCATTGTGGCGTATGTGGCAGGCCGGAACCCCAGGAGCCACAAGTCCACTTGGGGGAGGGGATGGTCCATTGCGCTTCCTGCCGAGACAAGCTGAGGGAGGGGGTCTCCATGCCGTTGAGTACGGCGGCGCTGGCTGCGTTGCGGCATATCACCTGGGGTCCCCGGAAACGCCTGCTATCCTTCCGCCTGGACGAGGAGGGGCTAAAAAAACTATCCGACGCGTCAGAGGCCTATGTCATGACCCGGCTGGAGCGGGGGTTTCGCACGTTGGACTTTTATAAAAGAATCACATATAAACCTACCTTTGTAAATAGAGGATAATTGTATGACACCATTATTTGAAAAATCCATAGAGACCTTGGAACTGCCCCGCGTACTGGCTCTGCTGGCCAACGAGGCGTCTACCGAGGAGGGAAAAGAGCGGTGCGCAGCCTTGCGGCCCATCAGTATGAAAAATGATGTGCACCGCCTGCAAAAGCAGACCTCTGCTGCCTTTGATCTGCTGGTGAAGCATGGTACGCCCTCCCTGTCCGGGGTGAAGCCGGTGGCCGCGGCCCTCCAACGTGCGGACCGCGGAGGCGCGTTGAACACACGGGAGCTGCTGGATATTGCTCAGGTCCTGCGCTGTGCTCGGAACGTCCGGGAGTACGGCGGCGGAAGCGAGGGTAAAACGGTGCTGGACGGCTATTTTGACAGCCTTACTGCCAACCGCTTTTTGGAGGAAAAGATCACTGGCTCCATCCTCAGCGAGGACGAGATTGCCGACGCGGCCTCTCCGGAGCTGGCAGATATCCGGCGGCACATCCGGGCGGCGGCGGGGAAGGTGCGGGATGTGCTCAACCGGCTCATCTCCTCCAACCAGTCCAAGTATTTGCAGGACGCCATCATCACGATGCGCGGGGGACGCTATGTGGTGCCCGTGAAGAGCGAGCACAAGAACGATGTCCCCGGCCTGGTTCACGATGTATCTGGGTCCGGAGGGACCTTCTTCATCGAGCCCATGGGCGTGGTGAATGCCAATAACGAGCTGCGGGAGCTTCAGGCCAAGGAACAGAAGGAGATCGAGCGGATTCTGGCGGAGCTGTCCGCCGACTGCGCCGGATTTAAGACGGATATTGAGGACGATTATCAGACGTTGGTTTCCTTGGACTGTATTTTTGCCCGGGCCAAGCTGTCCTCCATCATGGGGGCCATGGAGCCGGTACTAGGGAACCACATCGAGCTAAGAAAGGCCCGCCATCCGCTGCTGGACCCGAAAAGTGCTGTACGTAACGACCTAATCCTAGGTGAAAAATTTGACACTCTGGTTATCACTGGACCCAACACCGGTGGTAAGACTGTGACGCTGAAAACCTTGGGCCTGTTGACCCTGATGGCCCAGTGCGGCCTGCACATTCCGGCAGCGGATGGGTCCACAGTGAAGGTGTGCTCCACTGTATTGGCGGACATCGGCGACGAGCAGTCAATAGACCAATCCCTATCCACCTTCTCCTCCCATATGACCAATATCGTAGCTATCCTGGAGCAGGCAGACGACGAAACGCTGATTTTGTTCGACGAGCTGGGCGCGGGTACTGACCCGGTGGAGGGTGCGGCCCTGGCCGCCGCCGTTATCGAATCTGCCCGGGCTATGGGGGCCACGGTGGCCGCTACTACCCACTACGCCGAGCTGAAGGTGTACGCTATGACCACTGCTGGGGTGGAGAACGCCTCTTGTGAGTTTGACGTGGAGACTCTGGCGCCAACCTACCGGGTGTTGATCGGCATCCCAGGAAAGTCCAATGCGTTCGCTATTTCCCGGCGGCTGGGCCTACCCGACTATATCATCCAGAAAGCGGCGGACCGCATCGACGCGGAAAATGTGCGTTTTGAGGATGTGCTCAGCCAGCTGGACATCCAACGCCAGGCCATGGAAAAAGAGAAGGAGCAGGCGGCCAAGCTGCGCCGCGAGATGGAAGAGGCCCGGTCCCAGGCGGAGCAGTACCGGGAGCACATCGAGGAGGAGCGCGGTAAGGCCGCCGAGAAGGCCCAGGCGGAGGCCCGCGCCATCATCGAGCGGGCCAGGGATGCGGCGGACCAGACCTTTAAGGAGCTGAACGAAATGCGTCGCCGTCAGGCGCAGAGCAGGGAATGGGTGGATGACAACGAACAGAGGTCTGAGCTGCGCCGGAAGCTCAACGAGGCGGACGCCGCTCTGGGTGGAAAAAAGGAGGAGCTCCCGCCCCCGCCGCCCACGCGGGATGCGGTGGTTGGCGACACAGTGGAACTCACCAAGATGGGCGCCCAGGCGGAGGTCATCGGCATCAACAAGGACGGCACCCTCCAGCTCCAGGCAGGCATTTTAAAGCTGAAAGCGAAACAGAGCGAGGTCCGGGTGTTGGAGGAGGTTACTGCCCGGAAAAAGCAGAGCGCTAAGGATAAGCAGCGCAACGCGGCGGTGAGCCGCCCCTTCCGTGCGGGGGCCGCCAAGTCGGAACTGGATTTGCGGGGCATGATGGTGGACGAGGCCTTGGGGGCGGTGGACCTGTTTCTGGACAACGCCCTCATGGGCAAGCTGGAGACGGTGACCATCATTCATGGCAAAGGTACCGGGGCACTGCGAAAGGCGGTGCGGGACCATTTGAAAAAAAGCCGCTATGTAAAGGAGTATCGTCCTGGCGTTTATGGAGAGGGTGAGGACGGTGTAACGGTGGCTACGCTGAAGTGAGTTATACAATAGTGACTTCTAGGCGGTTTTTATAATCAGCTGACATGATTTTTGGTGAAAATGCTCTTGACGATAACGGCTAAATTTGGTATCCTATCATAGTACAAAGATTCGGGGTAGGTCCGGTGTAATGGTCTCGTATCGCCGGAGCCGAGTTTTATGATGGAGGGAATCGCTCATGTTCATGAAAGAGACTACGGTAAATAACCAGGTCGGTTTGCATGCCCGTCCGGCTACGTTTTTTATCCAGAAGGCCAACGAGTTCAAAAGCTCCATCTGGGTTGAGAAAGAGGATGACCGCCGTGTGAACGCCAAGAGCCTGCTGGGTGTCCTGTCCCTGGGCATCGTGAAGGGCACGACCATCAACCTCATTGCCGACGGCCCTGATGAGGAGGCTGCCATCAACGCTCTTATCGAACTCATCAATTCTGAGTTCACCGAGTGACCCAACGCTGACCACGAAAAAGCGCCGCGGAAGCGGCGCTTTTTTTGTAGGAGCAGAGGGAACCCTGCGGCTCATTTTTATGGAAGGCCGCCTCCGGCGGGTTACTTTCTCTCACGCGAGAGAAAGTAACCAAAGAGCGCGCTTAGGGGCTTTCGCCCCTAAGACCCCTCTTACGGGAGAGCTTGGTTTGTTCTGCTGTTTGAAACTTTTCGGCGCATGCGGCTTTCGACGCTGGTGCTTCTAGTGGCACTGCCGCCAGTGTTTAGTCATTGAACAGGGGTAGGTCTATAGCTTTGCGCCTGAGTGGGTGGGGTTATGCTTTGTGGTTGATTTGACGGCTGGGAGGTGGTCGGGTGACATTTGAGGAGTTGAGAGATAAAGCCCATGCTTTGCCTTTGAAGCCTGGGGTTTACATCATGCAGAATGCCGGGAGCGAGGTTATCTATGTTGGCAAAGCCAAGGCGCTGAAAAACCGGGTCAGCCAATACTTTCAGGATCAGTCACGGCACAATGAAAAGACCCGGGCTATGGTTAGCCAGATTGACCACTTTGACGTCATCGTGGTGCAGTCTGAATTTGAGGCGCTGGTGCTGGAATGTGCTTTGATCAAACGCCATCAGCCCCGGTACAATATTCTGCTGAAGGACAGCAAGGGCTATCCCTATATCCGGTTGTCGCCGGGAGATTATCCCCGTTTTTCTCTTGCCTCCAAGGCGGAGAATGATGGGGCGCGGTATTTTGGGCCATATGGCTCCCGCTTTTCCAGTCAAGGTATCATCGACGCTTTGCGGGAAGCACTGCGCTTGCCTGCTTGCCGCCGGAAATTCCCTAAAGATATCGGCAAAGAACGTCCTTGCCTCAATTTCCACATGGGCGTATGCGATGGCTATTGCCGTCCAGAGATGGACCAGACCCAATACCGCCGCTCTATTGACCAGGCGGTTCGTTTGCTGGAGGGGCGTTTAGACGAAGTGGTGGATGAATTGACGGCTGAGATGGAGCTGGCGGCGGAGGAGCTGCGATTTGAAAAGGCGGCTCGGCTCAGGGACCGCATCCGCTCCATTCAACTGTTGAGCAAGCGGCAGAAAGCGGTGGCTGGATCGCTGGCGGATACGGACGTGGTGGGCTATCACCGGGGAGAGGCGAAAAGCTGTTTTGTGGTACTCCACTACATCGGTGGAGAGCTGGCGGCGAAGGATTGGGAGCTGCTGACTGTTCCTATGGAGGATGAGCAGACCACGGTCTCTACGCTGGCGGCGCAGTATTATGGAGGACGGGGGCAACTGCCCCGTCAGATTCTGCTCCCCTGCGACATCGACGAGCAGGTGGAGCTGGCCCGAATGCTCACCGAGGCGGTGGGGCGCAAGGTGGAGGTCCTTACCCCCCAGCGGGGAGCCAAGATGGAGCTGGTGAAGCTGGCCAACGAAAACGCTGCGGAGGAGGTTCTCCGAGCCACCACGGCGGAGGAGCGCCGCTCCAAGCTCACCGAGGCGCTGGGCGCGCTGCTGGGGATGGAGGAAATGCCCCACCGTATCGAGGCGTTTGATATTTCCAACACGGGTAGCTCGGATATTGTGGCGTCCATGACGGTCCACATTGACGGAAAGCCCTTGAAGCGTGATTATCGCCATTTCAAGCTGAAGGATATGCCCCACGCCGATGACTACGCTTCTATGGAGCAGGTGGTGGAGCGCCGTTTCCGACGGTATTTGGACGGAGACGAAAAATTCTCTGCAAAACCGGATTTACTGCTAATGGACGGTGGAGCAGGCCAGGTAAAAGTAGCCTGTGAAGCACTGGAGCGGCTTGGATTGGGGGATATCCCTATATACGGCATGGTGAAGGACGACCGCCACCGCACCCGCGCCCTGGTGGCCGGAGACGGCCGGGAAATCGGTATCCAGGCCAATCAGGCCCTATTTGCTATGGTGGGCCGTATCCAGGAGGAGACCCACCGGTTTGCCATTGAATTCCATCGTCAGCAGCAGGCTAGCCACTTAAAGGGATCGGCACTGGACGAGATACCGGGCGTCGGACCAACCCGAAAGGCACAGCTGCTGAAAGCGTTCAAGAGCGTGAAGGCAGTTAAAGCCGCGTCTCTGGACGAGCTGGCTGCCGTTGTACCCAGGAATACCGCTCAGGCAGTATACAACCAATTCCACAAACCGAAAGACCCACAAGGAGAGGACGAGACATCATGAGAGTGATTACCGGTCTTGCCAAGGGGCGGCGCTTAGAGGAGCTGCCTGGATTGGACACCCGTCCCACCACCGCACGGGTGAAGGAGGGGCTGTTCAGCGCCATTCAATTCGACATCGAGGGGCGGCGGGTGCTGGACCTGTTCGCGGGCACCGGCCAGCTGGGAATCGAGGCTTTGTCCCGCGGGGCAGCTTTCTGCGACTTTGTGGACAGTGCCCCCGCGGCGCTGAAAATCGTCCAGCGGAACATAAAGACCTGCGGCGTTGAGGACCGCTCCGCCTGCCATGGGAAAGACTTTACCGCCTTTCTCACGAAGAGCCGTGAGAAGTACGGCCTCATCTTTTTAGACCCGCCCTATGCCTCGGGAAACCTGGAGCGGGCGCTGGAGTTGACCACTACGATTGACATTGTGGTGGGAAATGGTATAATAGTGTGCGAAAGTCCCGCAGACCACACCTTACCGGATCTTCCTGCCCCCTACGAAAAGGGGAAGGAATACCGCTACGGCAAGATCAAATTTACCCTATACCGCAGGAGGGCCTGACCCATGAGACGCGCCATCTATCCTGGAAGTTTCGATCCGGTGACCCTGGGACATCTGGATATCATCAAACGAGCCGCCGCTATTTTCGACGAGTTGATTGTATGCGTCAGCGTAAATTCCGCCAAGCCCTCCGGGCTGTTTTCACCCCAGGAGCGAGTGGAGCTCATCCAGGCGGTGACGGAGGATCTCCCTAATGTAAAGGTGGATTGCTCCCAGGAGCTGGTAGCGGAATACGCTAAACGGAACCGGGCCAGGGTACTGGTGAAGGGGCTTCGGGCGGTATCCGATTACGAGTCGGAGATTCAGATGGCCATGCTCAATGCCAAGCTGTATCCCAAGCTGGACACAGTGTTCCTGTATACCCGGCCCAAATATGCGTTTCTCAGCTCCACGGTAGTCAAGGAGCTGGCCCGGTATGGGGCGGACCTGTCCGATTTTGTGCCCCGTCAGATCATTGACCGAGTACGGGCCAAGATGGCAGATAACAAATAGAGCTGGATCACCAGACATAGACTTTCATACACAAAAGGAGAGATGACGCATGGCGACAGCCGTGGATGAACTGTTGGATATGCTGTTTGATATGATCGACGAGGCGAAGAACGCCGCTTTCAGTGGGGATAAGTGCGTGATTGAACGGGACAAGGCGCTGGACCTCATCGAGGACGCAAAGAAGCAGCTGCCGGTGGACCTGGCGGAGGCCCGTAAGATCCTGAACGCCCGCAACGAGTACCTGGCTGCCGCCAAGCGAGAGGCGGAGGAGATCAAAAAGCGGGCGGAGATCGAAGCCAACCAAATGGTGAGCGAGCTGCCTGTGATGAACCAGGCACGGCAAAAAGCTCGGGAGATATTAGCTCATGCGGACGAGGAGGCAAAAAAAACCTGCCGAGAGACCAACGAATACTGTGTGGATCTGCTTCGCCGCACCGAGGATGCCCTGGCCTCAGCCCATGCGGAGATGCGCCAAGTGCATAATCAATTCCGTTCCGGCATGGGGAGTACTGGGAGTGACCGTTCCATCCCCTCTGGCGGGAGCCGGATGTATGATGCTGAGGCGGACGAATAGGAATCGAACAGAAAAACGAGTAAAAATTGGACAAAAAGAGCATAAAGCGGATCGAAAAGAAAACCCTGCTGCGGGCTGTCGCAGCAGGGTTTTTGCGTCGTCGGGACAATTTGAAAGGGGTACATAATGGTTATTAAAAGCGGAAAGCGAAAATCGAAAACGAATGGCCGTTCGATATATTTTGACGGATTGTTTCAGAAACTGAAGACATTTGACGAAAAAAAGTTCTTGCATTTTATGGGAGCCTACGGTATACTGAAAAGCGTAATGGAGTGAATTGGAGTAAATCTATTTAGTTTCGGAGGGAAATGGAGGGAGCAGGATGACCGGCACCTACGAGCACAGCATCGACAACGCCGGTCGCCTGATTGTGCCCGCCAAGCTTCGGGACAAGCTGGGTTCTACCTTTTATCTGGCAGTGGGAGTTAAGGAAAATCTGACCCTCTATCCCATGGAGACCTGGGACAAGCTCCGGGCCCGCGTGTCTGAGCTGTCCACCACCGATGCCTCCTCCATGGACCTGTTCTTTGCCTCTGCCCAGCTGTGTGAGGCGGACAAGCAGTGGCGGTTTCAGATTCCGTCCTATTTGAAGGACTACGCCAAGATCGACCGGGACGTGGTGGTCACTGGAAACAACGACCGGGCCCAGATCTGGAGCGTGGACAACTGGAGGGCTAAGACCCAGCAGCAGCTCAATCCCGAGACCATCGCCAACTTGATGAAGAACTTGGGGATCTGATATGGAGTATACACACAAGCCGGTGCTTTTGCACCAGAGCCTGGAGGGGTTGAATATTCGTCCCAACGGGACCTATCTAGACGGTACCTTGGGCCGGGCAGGCCACTCGCTGGAGATCGTCAAACGGCTCACCACCGGGCGGCTCATTGCCATTGACCGGGACAAGGCGGCGCTGGACGCCGCTCCGGCCCGACTGGAGGGCTACATGGATAAGGTCACCTTGGTGCGGGGAAACTTCGGGGACTTGACCGAAGTCTTGGCCTCACTAGGCGTCAGCGGGGTGGACGGGATGCTGTTCGACCTGGGCGTGTCATCTCCCCAGCTGGACGACGGGAGCCGCGGGTTCTCATATCTGCAGGACGCGCCGCTGGATATGCGCATGGACCAGTCCGCCCCGCTAACCGCCAGGGACGTGGTGAACGGCTGGACCCAGGAGGAATTGAAGCGCATCCTTTGGCAGTACGGCGAGGAACGCTATTCCGGCCCCATCGCCGCCGCCATCGTGCGGGCCAGGGAGCAGAAGCCCATCGAGACCACAGGTCAGCTGGCGGAGCTCATCCGAAATGCCATGCCGGGCAAGGCAAAGCGCGAAAAGCAGCACCCTGCGAAGCGTTCCTTTCAGGCCATCCGCATTGCGGTGAACGACGAGCTGGGCGAGGTGGAGCGGCTGCTGAGCGGTGCGTTGGACACGCTGAACGTGGGCGGACGCTTGGCAGTCATTTCCTTCCACTCGCTGGAGGACAGGCTGGTCAAGACCGCCTATGCCGAGTGGGCAAAGGGCTGTACCTGCCCGCCGGACTTTCCCGTGTGCGTATGCGGCAAGACGCCGAAGGTGAAGCTCGTCGGCAAGCGTCCCATCGTGGCGGATGACGAAGAATTGAACGCCAACCCCCGTTCCCGTAGCGCCAAACTGCGGGTGGCGGAAAAGCTGTAACCCTGACCCTGCGGACAGCATTGTGGGGCATGGACCAAGTGCGAAGGAGAATGCCCTATGGCGAGGGAACGCAGGAGTGACACAAGAAGATACCGGACCAACGGCAGCGCGGCCTATCAGCCGGAGTTTGAGCAGGAGCCTGCCCGCTCGCCCTCCCGCCGGGAGCAGGTGCGGGGCAACACCGTCCGCCGCCCGGAGCCCCGCCGCCGTCCCCAGGTACGTCCCCGCAGGCGTCCGGCGGTCCGGCCTAGCATTGAGGTCCGGACCCAGAGCGCCGTGGCGCCCTTCACCATCGTAGGCCTGTTCGCGGTGCTGGCCTGCGCCTGGCTGCTGGTGGTCAGTACGGCCCAGCTGGCGGTGGCCAACAACGATATCGTGGAGCTGCGTTCCCAGCTGTCCGACCTTCAGGACGAAAACCGTACCCTTCAGGCCAAATATGAGCTGGTGTTCGACTTAGAGGCCATCGAAAAGCAGTTTCTGTCCAACGGCGCCATGGTCCGCCCTGGCGCGGGCCAGACGGTGTATCTGGACCTGTCCGGCGGGGACAGCGTGGTGTATTACGAGGGGGCGGGGGAGGGCCTGTCCGGCCTGCTCCAGAAGGCGGAGATGTTTTTGAAGGATCTGTTGTCATAAGGGACGAGTATCCCCACATACATTGATCCATAGAGAGACAAGAGGGGCGTGAGGAACGCACAGGGTTCCCCGCGCCCCTCTCCCATAACACCTGTGAAATCCAAGGAACGGGAGCGAAGCCAATGCAAGACTCCAACCGCAAGCCCCGCCGCTCAGACGGCAAAAACAACCGAAGCCTGTTCCGGCGCACCATCTTCCTGCTGGTGGTGCTGGGGGTGGGGATGTTCCTGCCCCTGGTGGCCCAGCTCTATAAACTCCAAATCGTGGAGCACGACGAATGGGAGAAGCGGGCCGCCAACCAGCAGACCAAAAGCGTCACAGTGTCCGCCAACCGGGGCACCATCTATGACAGTGAGGGCAGAGCCATGGCCATGTCCGCCACAGTCTATAAGCTGATCCTGTCCCCCATGGGGGTGCTGGACTCCATCGACGAGGAAAAATACAAGGACGAGGCCGACAAGCTGGACGAGGCCGCCTACAAGCAGGCCCTCTACGACCGGCGCAAGCTCATTGTGGATTGGCTGGTGGACACCTTTGACTACGATGAGGAAAAGCTGTGGGACCGGATCGAATATACCGCCTCGGCCTATGAGGTGCTGGCCCGGGAGCTGGAGGAGGAGGACGCTGAGAAGGTCCGGAAGTTTACCAGTGAGAATCAGATCTCCGGTCTGCTCTACTTGACGCCGGACAGCAAGCGGTATTACCCCTATTCCTCCATCGGCTCTCACATCCTGGGCTTCATGAGTCAGACCAAGGACAGCGGCGACAGCAAGGTGGGCGCTCAGGGCATCGAGGCCCGGTATGAGGACGTCTTGTCCGGTGAGTTGGGCCGGGTGGTGACCTCCAAAAACGGCTGGGGCGCGGAGATGATCTCCGGCTATGAGATGTACTTTGACGCCCAGAACGGCTACGATGTCCACCTGACCATGGACGAGCGCATCCAGGCCATGCTGGAGCAGACCCTGGCGGAGGGCATCGAGAGCTATGATGTGCAGAAGGGCGCTTTTGGCATGGCCATCAACCCCCAGACCGGGGCGGTGCTGGCCATGGCCAGCACGCCGGACTTCGACCCCAACAATTATAATAAAATCATCAATGAGGATTTGCAGAGGGAGCTGGACGCCGTCGCGGCGGAAAAGGGCGAGGACAGCGACGAGTATTATAAGGCGCTGGGGGAGGCCCAGCTAAAACAGAGGTATAATCGGACCCTGACCGACGCCTATGAACCCGGTTCCGTGTTCAAGCCCATCACCGTGTCCATCGGTCTGGAGGAGGGAATCATCTCCCTGGAGGACCATTTCCAGTGCAACGGCTCCAAGGTGGTGGTGCAGGGCGGCAGGCCCATCAACTGCCATAAAAAGACCGGACACGGGGACCAGACCTTGACCAAAGCGGTGGGCAACTCCTGCAACGTGGCCCTGATGACCATTGCCGAGCGCCTGGGCGGCGACCTGATGTGGAAGTATTTCGAGGACTACGGCCTGTTTGATAAGACCGGCATCGACATTGGCGGCGAGGGCGTTAAGCAGTTCTGGACTGAGGACCAGTTCAAGAGCCTCATTGGCACCACCTACCGGGCTACATCCTCCTTTGGCCAAGGCTTCAAGATTCTGCCCACCCAGATGATGATGTCCTTCGCCGCAGTCATCAACGGAGGGCACCTGCTCCAGCCCTATCTGGTGCAGTCCATCACCGACCAGGACGGCAACAACGTGTTCTACCATGAGGCCCAGGAGGTGCGCCAGGTCATCAGCGAGTCAACCTCTGAAAAAATGCGGGGCATCCTGGAGAGCGTGGTCGCCAACGACTCCGGCCATAACGCCACCGTCAGTGGCTACCGCATCGGCGGAAAGACGGGAACCTCGGAGATGCTGGACCGCCGGACCAAGGATGACCCCAATAATGACGACGTCATGTGCTCTTTTATGGGCTTTGCCCCGGCGGATAACCCCCAGGTGCTGGTGCTGGTGGTATATGATACTCCCAAGCGCTCTGCTCCCCGTTCCAGTGTCACCGCAGCCGGGACCTACATCAGTGGTGGCAACATCGCCGCCCCTATGGCTGGGGCGCTGATCGGCAATATTCTGGACTATATGGGCATTGAAAAGCAGTACAGCAGTGACGAGCTGGCCGGCGGGGACAGCCCCATGCCCTACGTGGTGGGCAAGGAGCTGACCGTGGCCAAAACCGCCATCCAGAGCGCAGGCTTCGAGTGCCGCACTGTGGGTACGGGCAGCATCGTCACCCATCAAATCCCCGCCGCAGGCGTGTCCATCCCGAAGGGCTCCAACGTGATCCTGTATCTGGGGGACGACGCCCCGGAGGCCCAGGTGGAGGTGCCGGACTTGAAGGGCATGACCCCCACAGCGGCCAAGGTGGCGCTGGAGGACAAGGGCCTGTTCATGCGGGCCGCGGGCGTTGTGGACTACACTGATTCCACCAACAGCGCCGTCACCCAGTCGGTGGATGTGGGGACTATGGTGTCTCCCGGTACGGTCATCGACGTGAGATTCGTAGGAAAAGTCAATGACTACGGTTAAAAAACAGGGTACAATAGAAGCTCCCGTGGCTGTGGTGGGCAGGGGAGGGACCCTCACTGCCGGATTGCTGCGCAAGCTGCTGCCTGGTCCGGTAGTGGAGCTGACCCCCTGCCAGGCGGCTTTGTACGAGGGAAACTGCCGGGCGGTGGTGGTGGAGAACTTCGACCATCCCGCCAGACAGACCCTCAGCGGCTGTGCCGCGGCCCGGTGGGAGCTGTCTAAGCGGTCCTGCGTCACGGTGGTAGGGCTGGACGACCCGGAGGGGCGGCGCTTTGCCGGGGCCATGCCGGGGATGGTGTATGCCTATTCCGACGGAAAATCCCAGGCGGACCTGACGGCCAAAAATGTCCGGCTGAAGGGGGAGCGCCTGGAGTTTGAGGCCCTGACCAGGGGTGAGCTGATGCGTGTGCGGGTGCCAGCGGGGGAGCGCCCCCGGCTGTACGACCACCTGGCGGCGCTGGCGGGCGCACTGGCGCTGGGAGTGCCTCTCACTGACGCGGTGGCGAGGCTGAGCGGCTGAACAGGAGAGAACGGGAATACAAAAGAGAGTGTGGAGGAAACGTTATGATGCGGATACTGCTGGCGGCGCTGACCGCCTTTGTGATCTCGGCGGTGGTGGGATGGTTTTTGATTCCCGCCCTGCGGGCCCTGCACGCGGGCCAGTCCATCAAGGAGATTGGACCCAACTGGCACAAAAGCAAGGAGGGCACTCCCACCATGGGGGGCATTATGTTCATCATCGCGGCGATCGTGGTAGTGCTGGCCTTCGGCTGGCGTGACATGGCGGAGGGGAGCTGGCAGGCGCTGTTTGTGCTGGGGTTCGCCCTGGTGTGCGGGGCCATCGGCTTTGTGGACGACTTCGCCAAGATCCGCAAGCACGAGAATACCGGCCTTACCGCCGGATGGAAGTTCCTGCTCCAGCTGGCGGCGGCCATCGCCTTTCTGGCCCTGCTGCGGTGGAGCCGTCATCTGACGCCCAACCTGTATATCCCCTTCGTCAATATATCGGTGCCTCTGCCCTGGGGGGTGTATCTGGTGTTTGCCGCCTTTGTCATGGTGGGCTGTGTCAACGCGGTGAACCTGACAGATGGGTTGGATGGCCTGGCCGGGTCGGTTACGCTGGCGGTGGCGGTGTTTTTTGCCGTGCTGTCCAAGTGGTGGGACTTCGGCGCGGTGGGCATCTTTGCCGGGGCGCTGGCCGGGGGCCTGCTGGGCTTCCTGCTGTATAATTTCCATCCGGCCAAGGTGTTCATGGGGGACACCGGGTCCCTGTTCCTGGGCGGCGCGGTGTGCGGCATGGCCTTTGCCCTGGATGTGCCCCTGGTGCTGGTGCCTGTGGGCGTCATCTACATTGCCGAGACCATGAGCGATATCATTCAGGTGGGCTACTTCAAGCTAACCCACGGCAAACGCATTTTCCGTATGGCGCCCCTCCACCACCATCTGGAGCTTGGGGGCTGGAGCGAGGTCCGCATCGTGGTGACCTTCACTGGCATCACCGTGGCGTTCTGTCTGCTGGCTTTTGTCGGCGTGATGTACCGCTACGCGATTTGAGTATTAAAACTGGGGTCCGCGCAAAACCGCTCTTTAGTTTTGTGGGGAGAGGGGAAGCAGAGGAACGAATGCAGTTTTCGCCGTAGGCGGAAAGGTCGTTAAGCGGACTTTGCGTTGACGAAAAGGAGGGATACCCATGGCCAGAAAAGCAAAACGGGACTTGACCATCGAACAACAGCTGGCCCGGGGCCCCATTGACCTGCCCTTTTTGGCACTGGTGATGATACTGGTGGCCATCGGCCTGATTATGGTGCTGTCTGCCTCTTATGCCTCCGCCATGTATAACATGACGCCCAAAATAACCAACACCAAGGGAGACCCGCTCTACTATTTCAAGCGGCAATTCGGTTTTGCGGTGCTTGGCGTGGTGGCCATGTTCGTCATCTCGAAGATTGACTATCAGCATTTCCGCTGGATGTCCGTATTTGTGCTGGGGGCGTCTATTGTGCTGATGGCCTTGGTGTTTGTTCCCGGCATCGGGAAGTCCGGCGGCGGCGCCCAGCGGTGGGTCAATATTTTTGGAATCCGGTTCCAGCCTTCGGAAATCGCCAAGGTGGGCGTTATCATGTTCTTTGCCGCTGGATTGTCCAAGCGAAGCAGTCAGCTTGGCCCACCCAAAAAGTGGAGCAAGCGCACCTTTACGGGCCGGATGGCGGCGCGGCTGGACAGCGTCGGTCTGCTGGAGCTGGTTCCTTATGGGATCGTGCTGGTGGTGGTGCTGGGTATCATCGCTATGCAGCACCATATGTCCGGCATGGTTCTGGTGATCGTGGCGGCGGCCTCGGTGCTGTTTGCCGCCGGCGTCTCGCTAGTCTGGTTCGGCCTTGGGGGCGCGGCGGTGGGCGGCGCGCTGTGGTTTATTATCACCCAGACGGAGTACATGACCCAGCGCATCAGAATTTGGCAGGACCCCACCAGTGACCTACAGGGCGATGGTTTTCAGCCCTGGCAGTCCCGCATTGCCATCGGCTCCGGCGGGCTTTTGGGGAAGGGGCTGGGCAACAGCCAGCAGAAATACCTGTTCCTGCCCGAGGAGCACAACGACTACATTTTTTCCGTTGTCTGCGAGGAGCTGGGCATTGTGGGAGCCTGTGTCATCATGGCGCTGTTCGCCCTGCTCATCATCCGGGGCTATTGGCTGGCCCTACACGCCCGGGACCGGTTCGGAACGCTCCTGGTGGTGGGCATCACATCTCTGCTGGCGTTTCAGACCTTCTTTAACATCGGTGTGGTGACAGGTTTCCTGCCCCCTACGGGTATTTCCCTGCCGTTTTTCAGCTATGGGGGCACGGCCTTGGCCATCCAGCTGGCGGAAATGGGCATGGTGCTCAGCGTATCCAGACAGATTGCCGCGCCTAAGGCGGAATAGGAGGATGGGCCAATGAAAGTGATATTTACCTGTGGCGGCTCGGCGGGCCATGTGAACCCCGCCCTGGCCGTGGCCCAGCAGTTTCAGGCCCATCATCCCGGCTGTGAGATTTTGTTCGTAGGCGCGGAGCGGGGGATGGAACAGCGGCTGGTCAAGCAGGCAGGCTATCCTATCGAGACGGTGAAGGTGTCCACCTTTGAGCGCTCCTGGAGCTTCAAGGTGCTCAAGCACAATGTGAGCAGTGCGTTCAAGCTCCCAGTGGGCCAGCACGAGGCGGCGGCCATCCTCAAGCGGTTCAAGCCTGATTTGGTGGTGGGGACGGGGGGCTATGCCTCCTATCCCGCCGTCCACGAGGCGGCAAAGCGGCGTATTCCCAGCGCCATCCACGAGTCCAACGCTTATCCGGGACTGACCACTCGGACATTGGCAAACAAAGTGGATTTGGTCATGGTGGGCTTTCCCGAGGCGGCGGCGTACTACAAGGACGCGAGAAAGGTGGCCGTCACCGGCACTCCGGTGCGGGGCGAGTTCTTCTCTCTGGACCGGGAGCGGGCCCGCCTGGAATTGGGCCTGACGGACAGCCAGCCGCTGGTGATCTCCTTCTGGGGCTCTCAGGGGGCGGGGCATATGAGCGAGCGCACCGTGGATCTGGTGGAGTGCTGGTCGGCGGAGGGCCGAAGGTTTCACTACATCCACGCCGCCGGGCGGGATTATGAGGATATGACCGCCGAGCTGAAAAAACGTGGTGTAGCAGTTTCCGACAAGGAGGTCCGGCCCTACATCGACGATATGCCGGTGGTGATGGCCGCGGCTGACCTGGTGATTTGCCGGGCGGGGGCGTCCACCATCGGGGAGCTGACCGCTTTAGGTAAGCCCGCCATTCTGGTGCCGTCCCCCTTTGTGGCGGCGAACCATCAGTATAAAAATGCCAAGGTCTTGGCCGACCGAGGCGGGGTGGAGCTCGTTGAGGAAAAGGACTGTACCGGCGAGGGCTTGTATCAGGCCACTATGGACCTTCTGGCGGACGGGAGCCGCCGGACGTCCATGGGTCGGGCGCTGAAGGATCTGGCCTCCCCCCATGCGGCCCAGGATATCTATGAAAATCTGATTGCGCTCCTCAAATAACGGCTGAAAGCCCCTCCGCATAGAATGAAGCGAGATTCTTCTATGGGGAGGCTTTGCCATGAGTGTGATGTATCTTCGGGGCGGAACGCCGCTGGAGGGGGAGCTGGCTGTCCACGGGGCGAAAAACAGCGTGCTGCCTATCCTGGCGGCCTGTCTGCTGGCCCGCGGGCCGGTGACGCTCCACAACTGCCCGCGGCTCACCGATGTGACCGCCGCGCTGGATATTCTGCGGCACCTGGGATGCAGGGTGGAGCAGGTGGGGCACACCATCACGGTGGACCCCACCAGGGCGGTGGGGAATACCATTTCGGAGGAGCAGATGCGGGCCATGCGCTCGTCCATCATCTTCCTGGGTCCGCTGCTTGCCCGGACTGGAGAGGCCCATCTTACATATCCAGGCGGGTGTGAGCTGGGCCCCCGGCCCATCGATTTGCACCTCAGCGCCATCCGGGCCATAGGCTGCGAGGTGGTGGAGGAACGGGGCATCCACTGCCAGGGGAGGCCCCAGGGCGGCGAGGTTCAGCTGCCTCTGCCCAGTGTGGGGGCTACGGAAAACGCTATGCTGTGTGCTGTGGGGGCATCTGGATGCACCACTATCTCCAACGCAGCCCGGGAGCCGGAAATTGGAGATTTGCAGAATCTCCTTAACAGCTTGGGCGCCCATATCCGAGGAGCGGGCAGCTCCACCATTACGATAGAAGGGGGCAGGAAACTGTCCGGCGGAGAGTATACTGTCATGGGAGATCGTATTGTGGCAGCGACCCTGTTGTCCGGCGCCGCCGCCGCTGGCGGTAGAGTGCGGCTTTGCGGCGTGGACTGGCGCCATTTGGCAACGGTCCTCTCCGTATTCCATCAGGCGGGCTGTAGAGTGGAGAGTAAGCTGGAATATGTGGAGCTGGAACGAGATCGGGAAATACCGCTGAAAGGTGTACCCACGATCCGCACCGCCCCATACCCAGGGTTTCCCACTGATGCCCAGGCTCCGGTCATGGCGGTACTGGCGGCGTCCCAGGGGTGTACTCTATTTGTGGAAACTATGTTTGACAGCCGTTACCGCCATGTCCCCGAGCTCATCCGCATGGGAGCGGATATTACCACCGAGGGGCGAGTGGCACTGGTGCGGGGGGTGGAACAGCTCAACGGTGCGAGAGTGGAAGCGTCCGACTTACGAGGCGGGGGAGCTCTGGCCGCCGCAGCCCTGGGCGCAGAAGGTACCACCATCCTGTCCGGCCTGAACCACATCGACCGAGGCTATGAAGAGTTGGAGAAAATGCTCCGCGCGTTAGGCGCAAACGTCGAACGCCGAGAGGCGTAAAAATCAACGAATAGATCAAACGCTCCAACTTTGAAGTGCGCAGCCCGTGGATCGCAACAGTCTCAATCACAGAACACAAACGGCAGCACAAGTGAGGGAAACGCGAATCGAACGCCGAAATCCACGGCCCCGAGCCAAACGGTCCACCCACTCAGGCGCAGATCGTATGGCGCACCAACTCATCAGTGACCAGACACCGGCGGCAGCACAACTGGAAGCACCAGCGTCGAAAACCGCACGCGCCGAAAAACCCAAACAACGCACCGTATAGGGCGTCCCCAGAGGTACATAGGGGCCGCAGCCCCTATGCGCGCTCTTTGCCTACTTTCTCTCGCGTGAGAGAAAGTAGGCCCCCGGAGGGCATCCGATAGAGAACCGAGGTGATACCGTGGCACGACAGCGCAGACACAAAAGACGGCCCAGCCGTCGCAGAGGCCGCTTCAGCGGCCTCTACAAGGTCCTGTCCGTTCTGCTGGTAGCTGCGGCCATCATCGTGGCCTGTGTGGTATTCTTCCGCGTAAACACCATCCAGGTGGAAGGCAACGTACGTTACACCGCCCAAGAGATCATCGACGCCTCCGGCATCAAGACCGGGGATAACCTGATTGCTTTGCCATCCAGCCGGGTTTCAGCAATCATTCGCGCCCAACTCCCCTACGTGGAAGGGGTAGCCATCCAGCGCACCTATCCTGATGGCCTAGTCATCCACGTGACAGAACGGGTAGCCGCTGCCTCTGTAGACAGCGCCGAAGGCCGCTGGCTCATTTCCACCCAGGGTAAGCTGTTGGAAAAGGACAACGGCGCCATTCACACCATTCAGATCACCGGTATGACGGCGGTGGGCCCCTATGCAGGCGGAATGCTCCAGACAGAGGAGGAAGAGGTCCTCACCCTGGAATATGTAAAATCCCTGCTGACTGTGCTGGAAAGCCACGGAATGCTGGAGCAATGCACCACGCTGGATTGTACCAGCGCATCCTCCATAACGCTGGAATACGGCATCTACCACCTGTGCCTGCCCCGAGGCGGCGATTACGATTACTATATTCAGTTGGCCCGAAGTGCACTGGATACGGGACTGAGGGACGGCAAAATCCAGGAGGGCCAGAGCGGCCTTCTGGATCTGACTATCACGGATGGCAAGGCCCATTTCCGGCCCGATCATCGTTAAGTTTTTTCCAAACGGCAAAAAACTGCGATTTTCTATTGACCGGCTGGGGAAAAAAGGGTACAATGTAACAAGATGTAGTTTTGCGCTTTCACGTGAATTACGATCACTTGGTTTTACATAGCTTGGTTTTACATAGGAGGGTCACAGGATGGCATTTGTAATGGATTCCGCCGTCAGCCATGAGGACGTATTGAAGGTCGTAGGCGTCGGCGGCGCCGGAAATAATGTGGTGAACCGCATGGTGCGTTCTGGAATGCAGGGGGTAGAGTTTATTGCGGTAAATACTGACCGCCAGTGTCTCAACGCTTCCGAAGCCACCCAGAAGCTGACCATCGGTGAGAAGCTCACCGGCGGCAAGGGCGCCGGCGCCAACCCTGAGGTGGGCCGGGAGTCCGCCCGAGAGAGCAAGGAGCAGATCAACGCCCTCTTGGAGGGGGCGGACATGGTGTTCGTCACCGCCGGTATGGGTGGCGGTACTGGAACCGGTGCGGCCCCCGTGGTGGCGGAGATTGCCAAGGAGAAGGGGATACTCACCGTGGGCGTGGTCACCAAGCCCTTCAACTTTGAAGGCCGCCGCCGTATGGAGCAGGCCGCCAACGGCATCGAGGACCTGCGCCAGAAAGTGGATTCCCTGGTTATCATTCCTAATGACAGGCTGCAATACGCCACCGACGAAAAAATCACCTTCGCCAACGCCTTTGCCATTGCCGACGATGTACTGCGTCAGGCGGTACAGTCCATCTCTGATCTGATTAAGACCACTGGCCTGATCAATTTGGATTTTGCCGATGTCACTGCCGTCATGAAGGACGCTGGTCTGGCCCACATGGGTGTGGGCCGTGCCGCGGGCAAGAATAAGGCCGAGGAGGCCACCCGCATTGCAATCAACAGCCCCTTGCTGGAGACCTCCATCCAGGGAGCCAAGGGCATCATCGTCAATATTACCGGCCCGCTGGATATGGGTTTGGAGGAGGTCCAGCAGGCCGCCGACATGGTGAAGGAGGTGGCCGACCCCGACGCCCTGTTCATGATGGGCACCGCCTTCGATGACACCCTGGAGGATGAGCTGCGGGTCACCGTTATCGCCACCGGCTTCGGTTCTGTGGACAACCCAGTGCCCCAGAAGGAGGGGGAGCAGCAGCCCGCCCAGCCTCAGGTCCAGGGTAGGCCCCAGCCAACCAAGGTCACAGCGGAGGACAAGCCCAAGTTCGTCCCCGCCGGGGTAGGCCCCATCACGCCCCCCAAACCCTTGTCGGAGACCGCTGAGCAGGTGGAGGACGATCCTTTTGACGATATTTTTAAGATCTTTAACAAGAGGTAAAATGGACCCCTCCTGGCCGCTGGCTGGGAGGGGTTTCCGCCATTCGCTGGATAGGAGGGGAGCAGACGTGGAATATGTGTCCGCAAAGCATCTGCTACACCGGAGTCGGTCCACGGAGTGGTTCGGGACGGACCATACCATGAATATTTACCGGGGCTGCTGCCACGGGTGCTTGTATTGCGACAGCCGCAGCGATTGCTATCAGGTTGAGGAGTTTGACACGGTGCGGGCCAAAGCGGACGCCCTGCGCATCCTTCGGGATGATTTAGCCCGTAAGGTGCGGCCCGCGTTCATCGGGATGGGAGCCATGAGCGACCCGTATAATCCCTTTGAGGAAGAGTTGGAGCTTACCCGGCATGCGCTGGAGTTGATCGACGCCTACGGCTGCGGCGTGACCATTGCCACGAAAAGCGATTTGATTGTTCGGGATATTGACATTTTAACTGCGATCCAAGGTCATTCTCCGGTGATTTGCAAGATTACTGTCACTACGACAGACGATGCCTTAGCCGCAAGGATTGAACCCTTCGCGCCTGCGCCTAGCCGCCGTCTGGTGGCGCTGGAGAAGCTGGCCGGGGCGGGGCTGTTCAGCGGAGTGCTGCTCATGCCGGTGCTGCCATTTTTAGAGGACAGCGACGAAAATGTACTGTCCGTGGTGGAGAAAGCAGCAAAAACTGGAGCGAGGTTCATTTATCCTGCCTTCGGTGTCACCATGCGCCAGGGGCAGCGAGAGTATTTCCTGGATGCTCTAGAGCGGGCTTTCCCCGGCCAGGGGCTGAAGGGACGTTATCTGGGGCAGTATGGGGACCGCTACCAGTGTGCCAGTCCCAGGGCGCGGAGGCTGTGGCGGGTGTTCACCGAAGCCTGTCAGGCGTGGGGCATTTTGTACGATATGAAGTCCATCATCCGGGCGGCAACCCTGGGCCACGGGGATCGACAGCTCACGTTTTTTGACTGACAGGGGGAGGGCTATGGAAGTTAAGGGACGGTTTGCCCCTACTCCCAGTGGGCGGATGCACCTGGGGAATCTACTTGCAGCACTGCTGGCCTGGCTGGACGCGCGCAGCGCCGGAGGACAGCTGGTGTTGCGCGTTGAGGACCTTGACACCCAGCGCACCAGTGCGGAGTTTGCCCAACAGCTCATGAACGACCTGCGCTGGCTGGGGCTGGACTGGGACGAGGGCGGCTTAGAGCCGGTATATATGCAGAGCCGGCGCACGGTATACTACGAGGAAGCCTTCCGGGTGCTTGAGGAAAAGGGACTGATTTATCCCTGCTATTGCAGCCGGTCAGAGCGTATGGCGGCGTCTGCCCCTCACCGGGATGACGGCGCGGTGGTGTACAGCGGCAAGTGCTATCACTTGACAGCAGCAGAACGGGAAACGCTGGAGCGCTCTGGACGCCGTCCGGCCTGGCGGGTGCGGTGCCCTGACCTGGAAGTTGCGTTAGAGGATGGGAATTGTGGGCTTTATGCTGAAAATCTAGCCCATGATTGTGGTGATTTCATCGTCCGCCGCTCCGATGGGGTGTTTGCCTACCAGCTGGCGGTGGTGGTGGACGATGCGCTGATGGGGATAAACCACGTGGTGCGGGGGAGGGACCTGCTGTGTTCGGCCCCCCGGCAGGCGTGGCTTCATGAGGTTCTGGGTTATGCGCCGCCAAGGTTTTTCCATACCCCTTTACTGTTAGCCCCCGACGGTCGGCGGCTGGCAAAGCGGGACTACGATTTGGATATGGGAGCCTTGCGGAAGCGCTACACGTCAGAGGAGCTGATAGGCCTGCTGGCTTACTACGCGGGGCTGTTGGACCACCCGGAAAAAGTGACAGCAAAAGAGCTTGTCTGCCTGTTTTCATGGGCGAAAGTGCTGAAAAACGATGTTGTGGTCTGTTTATCTTGACATGAGCCCAGGCAAAGCGTAAAATAGGAAAAATTTAAGAAACAGGAGGATGGAATATGGCACAGATGGATTGGAACGGCAAGTTCGGCAAGCGGGGTTTGACCTTTGACGACGTGCTCCTCATTCCGGCGGAGAGCAACGTCCTTCCGGCGGACGTGGACCTGCACACGCACCTGACAAAGAAAATCACCCTGAATATCCCGGTGATGAGCGCGGCCATGGACACGGTGACGGAGTACCGCATGGCCATCGCCCTGGCCCGCGAGGGTGGCATCGGTATAATTCATAAGAATATGTCCATCGGCCAGCAGGCTGAGCAGGTGGATATGGTGAAGCGCAGCGAGAACGGCGTCATCACTGACCCCTTCTGGCTGGGCCCCGGCCACACTTTGGCGGAGGCGGACGAGCTGATGGCGAAGTTTCGTATCTCCGGTGTGCCCATCTGTGACGGCGGCAAGCTCATCGGCATCATCACTAACCGTGACATGAAGTTTGAGACCGATATGAACCAGCTCATCGACAACGCGATGACCAAGGACCACTTGGTCACCGCACCCGAGGGCACCACGCTGGACCAGGCCCGGGAAATCCTCCGCAAGTATAAGATTGAGAAACTGCCCATCGTGGACGACCAGTTCCATTTGAAGGGGCTCATTACCATCAAGGATATCGAGAAGGCCCAGGTCTATCCCAACTCCGCCCGCGACGAGCAGGGACGCCTGTTGGTGGGCGCGGCCATCGGCGTAACTGCCGATGTGCTGGACCGTGTGGCCGCTCTGGTGGAGGCAGGGGCAGATGTGCTGTGCCTGGATTCCGCTCACGGCCACTCCCGGAACATTTTGGAGTGTGTTATGCGCATCAAGTCTCTGTACCCTGATGTTCAACTGGTGGCAGGTAATGTGGCCACTGCCGAGGCCACCCGCGCCCTCATCGAGGCGGGCGCTGACTGCGTGAAGATCGGCATCGGCCCTGGTTCTATCTGTACCACCCGCGTGGTGGCTGGTATCGGCGTACCCCAGATCACCGCCGTGTTTGACGCAGCCCAGGTGGCGGCGGAGTATGGTGTGCCTATCATCGCCGACGGCGGCATCAAGTACTCCGGCGACATTGCCAAGGCCATCGCGGCGGGCGGTAATGTGGTTATGCTGGGCTCCCTGCTGGCGGGCTGTGAGGAGTCTCCCGGCGAGACTGAAGTGTACCAGGGCCGTCAGTTCAAGGTCTACCGCGGTATGGGCTCTTTGGGGGCTATGGCTAAGGGTTCTAAGGACCGCTATTTCCAGCAGAACAACAAAAAGCTCGTTCCGGAAGGCGTGGAGGGCCGCGTCCCTTACAAGGGGCCGGTGTCCGAGACCATCTACCAGATGATGGGCGGTCTGCGCTCCGGCATGGGCTACTGCGGCTGTGGTACCATTGAAGAACTGCGTGTCAAAGCCCAGTTTACCCAGATTACTGCCGCCGGCTTGAAGGAATCCCACCCCCACGACATCTATATCACCAAGGAAGCGCCCAACTATACCATCAATCCCCAATAAGATTTTGAGCCCTCCGGGAAGCCGGAGGGCTCGTTTTATATCACGACGCGATGTCTTTTCGCGCGTACCGCCACAGGCCGAAGCCAGCGCCCAGTATGCCGAGGGTGCAGCCTGCCAATATGGGGCCGGTCAGCGTTTCATTGGAAAAAATCCGGGCGGCGTCGGCGTAGTAATAGGGAGTGATGAAGCACAGCCAGTCCAGGTTTTGGTCCAGATTAATGATAAGCCCCATGAAGTACAGCAGCGCGGCCAGTCCCATGGCCAGCCCCAGCCCGCTCCGCCGCAGCAATGCGGAAATGCCGAAACACAATCCGCCGATTTGGAGCTGCATCAGCAGCAAAGCGCCGTGGTATCGGAGCAGATCCTTCCACTCCATTTCCTCGCCGATGGTCAGGATTCCGCCCGCGCCGCAGGCGAAACAGATCAGGTTCAACCCAATCACCAGGACGGTCAGAGCGCCCAGCTTTTCCGCTGCGATTTGAAGGCGGCTGACGGGATGGGTGAGCAGAAATTCCGCTGTGTGCCCGCCCTCCTCACCCGCCAGTAGAGCCGTAGCGGTGAGGGCGGCGTAGAACGCCCCGCCCAGCCCCAGGATGTTGCCGCACTCTGTACCGTAAAAACCCATGATGGAGCCAAATTGGAGCTTGTCCAGCCCAAAGGCGGTGGAAAAGTCTCCCATTCCGGAAAAGAGGACAGACATATCTTCCATTGAGCCCGACATGGACGGGTACAGTCCCACACATATTGCCATCAGTCCGCCCACTATGACGGACCACACCAGAAAACTGAACGCGCCGGAGCGTAGCTCCTTGCGAAATACCGTCATTGTGTGACCCTCCCCTCGTAGTAATCGAAGAATTTGTTCTCAATGTCCAACTCCTGGGTAGTTCCCTCCACCACCAGCCGTCCCTCCCGGATGATGGCGGCCCGGTCACAGTACCGCTGGACCTCATAAAGTACGTGGGAGGACAGGAACACGGTAGCGCCCTCTTTGCACTGCTTCTCCAGCTCAGACCAAAAGGCCCGCTGAACCAGAGGGTCCAGACCGCTGGTTGGCTCATCTAGGATGTACAGCCGGGGGCGGTGCTGCATAGCGCAGACAATGGACACTTTTTTCCGGTTGCCCAGGCTCAGCTCCCTGATGTGCTTATGGGTATCAAGCTCCAGCACTTCACATAGGGCATCGGCTTGGGCACGGCAGTCCATTTTGCGCAGGTTGGCAGATAATCGAATGATTTCACGCACCCGCATATCCGGATAAAACATGGCTTCGGAGGGCATATAGCCCACCTGAGACAGAATGGCGTTCCGCTCCCGGACGCAGTCCAGCCCCAGAATCTTTGCCGTCCCGGCAGTGGGGGAGAGGAGGCCCAGCAGGGTCCGGATGGTGGTGGATTTGCCGGCCCCGTTGGGGCCGATAAAGCCGAAACAGCCGCCCTCCGGGACGTGAAGGGTCAGGTCTGCCACCCCGCGGGCTTTGCCGTAGGTTTTGGTGAGGCGGTTGATTTGAATCACAGGTATTCCTCCTTATAAAGATGCTGGCGCAACATATCTGCGTATTTTTTGTACTCCTGGAACAGTTGGTTGATTTCCTCCGGGGTACAGGCTTTTGTCTCCGCCAGCATTCCCTCCGCCGCCAGCGTCAGTAGCCGCACCAGTGCTTTGGGGTCTACGCCGTCTTTGAATTTGTACAAATCCATTCGGGAGAGAAAGCTGTCGGTAGTTTCCCGAAGCACGTCATCCAGCTTTTTCCGCAGCTTGGGGGTGAGTACGTTGTCCCCCTCGTAATAGGCCCTCATTACGAAACGGAACAGCCCCGGATGACGGAGCACCATGTCCATTTTCACCTTGTGCCCGATTTCCAGAGTCCGAAAAAAATCGGTTTCACCAGAATAGGTGGCCTTCAAAATGTGACGGTTGAAAATGTCCATACACTCGTCAATGGCGTACTGGAACAGATAAAGGTACAGCTCCCGCTTGTCCTTGAAGTAGTGGAACAGCAGACCCTTGGATACCCCGGCCCGCTTGGCGATGGAATCGGCGGAGGTCTTTTTGAAGGCACCCTCACCAAATTCCAGCATAGCGCTGCTTCGGATGAGGTCCTGGCGCTCTGATGGGAGACTGAAAAATTTCGGGTTCATGGATCGTCCTCCTTTCGCTTCCACCATACTGCTGTTGACCAAATTGGTCAACCCCGTCGAAAGAAAAAGCCGGCAAAAGATTGGAATAGAGAAGATTTATTGCTTCGGCAAGAAAAGGTAGGAAAGAAGGTGGTGGCGGAAAAAATTGGAAACGATAGAGGGATGACGCTGCAATTTCCGCATGAATGGCTGAATTTTATGGGTGTCAGCGCCGGTGCGATTTTGTAATTTTTCGCCGAACAGGGGATGCAAGAAAGTGGCGGTTAAAGGTGTGCATCCTTTGAATAATTATACTTTCCGTTTTCGCCCGTCAGACCTGAAGTAAGCTGATAAATCAGGCCTTGTCGGGTTTCAAGCCGGCAAGTGATGTGGTGTATAAGACTGGATAACACCTGTATGCCGCCCAGCAAAAAATGACATGTCTTTTCGCCGAAAATTGACATTTTGAAATGGCGCTGACACCACGAGCTGCTCCAACACAAATTGCCTTGCAAGAGCAATGTTTTCCTCCGTCGAAAATTCACTTTGCAATGGGAAGGAGAAACGAAAACGCAAATAAAAGCAGACAGTACCCGATTTATAATTGGGTGCTGTCTGCTTTTTTGTTACCAATTCTGTCTGACAGATGCCGTAATCAAAATTTTGTGTTACTGCTTTATGGACATCAGCCCATACCGAGGCATTGCTGCTACCTAAATAGCCGAAATCATCGTATATATTTTAGGAGTTCTTTGCTTTATAATCCTCACCCCAAGCCTACATTTCATCCCAAATTGGTTTCAAACTGTATCCCGGTTCTGTTAATGTGTACTCTACTTGCGGAGGAACTTTGGGGTAAACGTTTCGGATCAATAAACCGCTGTCCTCCATCTGCCGGGGTTAAGCTGTCGGCATCTTTTGGCTCACGCTGCCAATGGTTTTTTTCAGTTCTCCAAACCGTTTTGTTTCCGGAATAAGGGATTAAGTGCGTTTGCATCGTGTGCATTTTTGCGTTATCGGCATAGAATGAGAGAGAAGGAGGAGAGATAATGGAGAGAAAAAAACTAAAAGAACAGCTTGGGACGGTCAACCAGTCCTTATTCTATCTCATGCTAATTATTCTATCGGTGCTCCTGTCTTTCTGGTCCGTGCTCATTCAGCGGGAGCAGATGGAGGAGGCGTTGGCGGGAAATTCACAAAAAGCCGCTGTACCGGATGTCTTCCCAATCAAACTCATCGCTTCGGTGCTGGTTGTGAGCGCATTGGGTTTTTTCTTCTGCCTGTCCCTCCGAACCTGTCAGGACGCAGCCCGCAGAAATGATCCAGTAGCCCAAAAGTCGGCAGGAATGAATGTATGGGCCAGCCTCTTTGTTCTGACCGCTGCCCTGATACGCCTCTATGACCTCAACTCTAATGAGAAGATTCGACGTTCCCTGCCTACAGAAAACTTGCAGCCGGAGTAGGGTCCAATAGAATTAGGGATTGCTGAAAAAGTCAGATTGGATGAATATATGCAGTTTTTGGGATGAGAGTGCATGGAAAGTTATACAGGTCCCAACAAATTGGGTTCTATCTGATATTTTCTGCGTGAGATTATCTGGAGCATATACAGCGTTTGCAAGGCACCAATATCGTCGGAGCCCCCCAAAAAAATGCGCAGTTTTGCGGATTAACTCTCAATTTTGGGCCGTTTTTGATTTACTAAATGTCCAAAAAGCGTAACCTATTTATCGAAAAAACAAGACGGTTCTTTTTTATATTCACATATCAGGAACAGCGCCGTTTTGCGGTCGCCAAGGGTGTCCAGCTCCATTTCGTCGGTTTCCATCAGCTCACGGACTTCCCGGATGTCAAAGGGCGCTAACCTTGCCCCGCAGGAAATGAGGATAAATACTCCGCTAAATACGCCCTGTCCGAGCTGCTGGTGTGCGGGGAGTGTGGGACGCCCTACAAGCGATGCACCTGGGCCAGAAAAGGGAAAAAGAGGATCGTCTGGCGGTGCGTCTCCCGGCTGGAGTTCGGCACGAAATACTGCCATTCTTCTCCCACGCTGGATGAGGACAAGCTGCTGGTGCCGTTTTCCTGTCGCCGGATTGTAGTGCTGGCACTCAATGAAGTATTGCAATCAGCGCAGCACGGACACAAAGCGACACCTCAGGGAGGGGAACACAGCGTCCACGTACCGCCCGACCTCAACATAGTCCCGGCCCAGCCGGGAGAGGTCTCCTTGTGTCAACTAAACACCAAATTTTTTACGGATGCCAGAGGCGGCCAACAGGTCTTTCCCAGACCGCCCCCCGGCACCCGCTTTATCGTGAAGTAGAAACCTTTATCAGTTGTCATGCCCCTGCAAATCAAACACATCCCGGAACTTCCATACGATCTCGATTTCAGTGGGAGAGGACACCAGCACTTAAGTTGCGAAACAAAAATCATGGAAGAAGGCCCCCCAAGTGCGAGCCAAGAAG
>CAJUQN010000014.1 GCA_910588625.1 uncultured Oscillospiraceae bacterium | reverse complement strand
GTGTTGCCAAGGGCTTGTTCAGTTTTTACCACCCACTCATTCTACCGATGAGCCGCAATTTATCATACGCAATGAGGAAATCGCACCGGAAAATCTTGGCGACAAGTTTTGTCGGCTGGATATTAATATGATGGTAAACGGCCAGCTTGTGGATTTGGAGGTGCAGGTTGCCAATGAGGGGGACTACCCAGAGCGTGTCATGCTCTACTGGGCGAAGGAGTTTTCATCAGCCCTTCACGCAGGTCAAAGCTATACGATGCTGCCACGCACGATCATCATCAGTATTATAGATTTCGATTTGTTTGACTGTGCGGAGTTCCATTCGTTCTTTCAGCCCCTGGAAACCACACGCCATACGCTATTGTCGGATAAGATGGGGTTTCACTTTTTTGAATTGGGAAAGCTGCCTGATGCTGTCAATGAGAAGGATACCCTGCTGCTGTGGCTGGCATTGTTTAAGGCTGAAACCGAGGAAGATTTGGAAAAGATCAAAGAAATGGGGGTGCCAACGATGAACCAGGCGATCAATGCGTACTATACGATCACGGCTTCGCCCGAGTTCCGCGAGGTGGAGCGGCTTCGTGAGAAGGCCCGCCACGATGAAGCGCAGGCGCTGTACCATGCAAGGCAGGAGGGGAAAGAGGAAGGGAGACAGGAAGGAATTGCAGAAGGAAAGATTGAAATCGCCCAAAACCTGTTGAAAATCAATCTGCCCATAGACCAGATTGCCATTGCGACTGGACTGACCGTCAAAGAAGTCGAACGTTTATGCATAGAAAAGGGGCAATGAAGGGATATGGCCGAAAAGTATATCCAGGCAGAAGAAAAATGCAGCACGGATGCGGCATTAGCGCTGCTGGAAATTGAAATACCGGTTGACAAAGTTGCAAAATATACACAGCTCTCCATCGAAATGGTATCTTGATAGATCATAAAACGAACCCTGCCCTGACGGTTGACCGCGGAGATCATATTGACCCGCTGCCGCTTCGTTTCCACCGGCAGCACGGGAGGACGGCCTTTCGGTGAAAAGCCGCGCTCTACGATTTCACAGTTGCTTACGCCAGTCTCATCGGCCCAATAGATGATGGCATTCTCTGCTTTTGCTCGTCTTGAAATAGCAGGATATTCCTCACTTTTCCATCTTTAGATGCCTGTGGGATTCTGTTTCCGGGCACGCTTCGCCAGATGCTGGCAGCTCATGCCCCAGCGCTTCATGTAGTCTGACAGTGTACGCTCGTTTATGGCTTTGTGGAACTGCTTCTGGATGTACTGCCGCGTTCGCCCTAACGTCCACAGCTTACCGGTAATCCCGAAATCCTCCAGTATTTTCTCTTCCACAGCCTTCCGGATACTGTCTTGTTCTTCCGCTGTTAGGACCATGTGGCTTCCGGCCTTGCGTCCATACTTTTTTCTCTCCAGGGAGCTTTCACCCAGCTGATGATGTCCGATGACGCCGCACACTAGGCGGGCCCCGTTGAATTCGTCCTCCATCCGGTCAAGCTCCCGGCGGATGAAACTGTCATACAAGTCCTCGGGTGCACTGGCCAGACGCCCGTTCAGCACCGCCCGCAGGGGTGCGTTCTCCCCTGCCAGGTCCCGCCAGTGGTTGGCACATACCCGCCGCTGGATGGGCGTAACAGGCCGCTCCAGCGGCAGGAAGCCGTTCCACTCCTCGTCGGCCACCTCGCCCCAGCTGACCCGCTCCACAATGGCGTGGTCGTCCTGCTCCTGATACCGGAGAAGCCGCACCGCGCTAATTGGGCCACAGCGTTCCTTCAAGCTGTCCAGCCGCTCCAGTATCCAGCACAGGCCGCACATCTCATACAAAACATTGTAGCGGGCCGAGCCCAGGATTTCCTTGGAAATATCGCCCACGCTCAATCCCAGCTCGTGGCGGCGCCGGTGCCGCCGCTGAGCCGCAGGGAACAGGCCACAGCCACCACTGCCTGACACAGCTTGTTGCAGAAATTCCGGAGGAAAAAGTTCCTATCCCCTTCTCTGTGTATTTCTCTTGCATTCCTACCGGGTTTATCATATAATAACACTAAGACTTCCGATTTCCCCCATGGGCGGAAATCCCTGGGTTTCCCCTGTTACAGAGGCGGACCACAATGCCGATAATGAGGTGATGCATGACACCGACACACGTCCTATAAGCTCTCCTGAAAAATATCCAAAGGAGGACCTATATTATGGGTACCAGTATCAAACGCTCGGTTATGATCCGCGTCATCTGCGCGCTCATCGCCGTGCTGCTGTTCAGCATCGTAACCACAGCCAATATTCTGCGCATCGAAAGTGCACAAAAGAATAACGTTCAAGCCACTTCTATGCTGTTTCAGGTCCAGCAGGCGGAAACAGCCCATTACAAGTGGTCTGCCAACCTGAGCAACGCCCTCTATACCGGCTCTGAATTCACCGGCAGCATGGACCACACCGGCTGCGTGCTAGGCAAATGGCTTTACAGTGAGATGGCTCTGCATGATGCCGAGGTGGAGGCGTTGCGCTCCCAGATCGAGCCGCTTCACAAGGAACTCCATGCCTCTGCCCAGACTGCCTTGGATCTGTTCATGGAGAACCGCGTGAAGGGCCAGCAGTATTATGTGGAGACCATTCAGGTCAGCCTGACCAAGCTGGTGGGTCTGCTGGACCAGGTAGTGGAACGGGGCCAGAGTCTTACCACCGAATACACTACTAGCATGAACAACACCATCGTTCTCATGCACGGCTCCACCATAGTATGCCTTGTGCTCAACCTGATTGCCCTGATTAGTCTGGTCATCTACGTGCTGAAGTACGTCATCAAGCCGCTGCTACTGGTGACCGCCAGCGTTCAGCCTCTTCAGGAGGGCCGTCTGGCCCTCAATATCGAGTATTCCTCCACGAATGAGCTGGGGCAGCTGGCCCGGACGTTGGAGGACTCCATGGCCCAGGTCCACGAGTACGTGGACGACATCAACCGGGTGATGGGCGAGCTGGCCCACGGCAACTTTGATGTGGAGACTGCTACCCGCTACATCGGCGACTTCCAGTCCATCGAGGAGTCCCTCAACCAGTTCACCGGCGCCCTGTCCAATGCCATGGGCAACATCGTTCAGGCCGAGCAGCGGGTGTCCAGCCACGCCGAACAGCTGTCCAGCGGCGCTCAGGCCCTGGCCCAGGGAGCCACGGAGCAGGCTAGTGCCGTACAGGAGGTTTACGCCACCGTGGACGACCTGTCCAAGAGCGCCGGGCGCAACGCTCAGGCCGCCGGAGAGGCCCAGAGCAGCGCTCAGCTCACCAGCCAGCAGGTTTCTCTGAGCAGTGAACAGATGGAGCAGATGGTGTCCGCCATGGAGGACATTTCTGACGCCTCCGAGCAGATTGGCCGCATCATCGCCACCATTGAGGACATCGCCTTCCAGACCAACATTCTGGCGCTGAACGCCGCCGTGGAGGCCGCCCGGGCCGGGTCCGCAGGCAAGGGCTTTGCCGTGGTGGCTGACGAGGTGCGCAGCCTGGCTTCCAAGTCCGACGAAGCAGCCAAGGCTACCAAGGGGCTCATCGAGAACTCTATTCAGGCCACACAGCGGGGCTCTCGCATCGTGGGTGAGGTATCCGACTCCCTGAAGAAGGCTCTGGAGTTGGTTGTCCAGTCCAACAAGGCCATCACCGCCATCACCGACGCTATCGCCCAGGAGGCCGAATCCCTATCCCAGGTGTCCGAGGGCATCGGTCAGATCTCCTCCGTGGTGCAGACCAACTCCGCCAGCAGCGAAGAGTCCGCCGCCGTCAGCTCGGAGCTGTTCGAGCAGGTTCATATGCTGGAGGATGAGACCAAAAAATTCCGTCTCAAGCAATTCAGCTACAGATAAACGCAAAGGAGGACGACCAGAAGGTCGTCCTCTTTCATCATGTACGCCGCTATTGCAATACATCTAGCTTATTGTGCTTTTTCAGTCTGCCCACTATCCACCGCCTCACCAGATCATAGATAACGGCGAACACTGGAACGCCCACCAGAATGCCCACAAAGCCAAACATCCCCTGAAATAGGGTGATGGAAAACAACACCCAGAAACCAGTCAAACCCACACTTCCCGCCAGCAGCTTTGGCCCTAGAATATTGCCGTCGAACTGCTGCAAAATGACAATGAAAATCAGGAAGATCAGACAGTTTCGGGGGCTGGAGATCAAAATCAACAGCGCGGCGGGTACCGCCCCAATGAACGGCCCGAAATAAGGAATCACATTGGTCACGCCGATAATAACACTGATCAGCACTGCATTTTGGAACCCTGCCACCACAGTCATGATCGCGCAGAACACATAGCAAATCAGTCCCACAATGGCGCTGTCCAAGATCTTACCGCCGAAAAAGCCCACAAATGTTTTATCGACAAATGCCAGCTCCTTGAGCACGGCTTCCGCTTGCTCCGGCTTGAACGCTGCGTACACCAGCGCTTTGCCTTGCTTGGCAAATTTTTTGCGCGCTGCCAATGAATAGATGCAGATAATGATGCCCAGAACAATATTTTTGATCACCGTAAGCACCGAGCTCACTGTGGTGAACACGCCGCCCATCATACCGACGACGCCATCCATCATCCCCTGCATGGTGGGGAGCAGATCGGTGTTGGCCCAGTTGCGCAACCAGTCCTCTATGCTGGCAAAGGCGTTATTTACATAGTTTTGCAGCATCTCGTTGCCCTCTAAGTGGGCCACTAGCCATCCGGCAAACTCCTCCGCCTTGGGGGGGATGGCCACCGCAAGGGTGACAATGCTGTTCCACATCTCAGGGATCACCATGTTCAGCAGCAAATAGATTACCAGTATACCGAGAATCATGACCGCAATCACACTGAGGGTATTGGCAAACTTTTTCTGCTTTTGCGGCAAAAACGCCTCGATTTTTTCCTCCAAAAAACCGCAAGGAGTTTTTAGAAGATAGGCCATGGTGCCACCGTAGACAAAGGGCGTCAGAACCGCCGCCAGCCAACCGAAGGTCTGGCGCAGCTGATCCATACGCAGGATACAGAAAAACAGAAGGATCGCTAACGCCAAGGAGAGAAAACCCGTCAGAGATTGGAAAAAAATCTTTTTGAGAAATTCTTTGTTCATGCGCTTCCGCCCTTCCCGATCAAGTCTTGGTACTATATTACATCAACCACACCTCTCTTTTCAAGTCAATTCCAAAACCTTTCAATGGTTTTTAAAAAAGTTGTCATAATCTGCTTCACGAGATTCAGCGGGAATACTGAACAAAAAAGAGGTCCGGCCATATGGCCGGACCTCTTTTGGGGTTTTACCCAGCTTGCATTTAAGCCTCAAGCGCGGGCGCCAGTGGCATTGCGGTACAGGAAGGACACAATCTGAGCGCGCTGGCAATTCTGGTTGGGGCTGAACGCGGTGGTGCTGGTGCCGTTGGTCACGCCCGTGGCATTGGCCCAAGACACAGCCTTAGCGTAATACTCGCTGCTGGGCACGTCATAGAAGCCGCTGTTCGTGCTGGCAGCGGGAGAACCGTTGTAGCGGTACAGGAAGGTCACCGCCTGAGCGCGGGTAACGTTCTGGCCCACGCCGAACTGGTTGCTGCTGACGCCGTTGGTGATGCCCTTAGACACCGCCCACATTACGGCGTTGTAGTAGTAGCTGCCCGGCTGGACATCCCAGAACGGATTGCGCACGTTGCCCACGGCGGGGCTGCCCGCGGCGCGGTAGAGGAAGGTCACCATATCCTCACGGGTGCAGCTGTTGTAGGAGCCGAAGGTGTAGGTGCTGGTGCCGTTGGTAATGCCGCGGCCCACGGCCCACGCCACGGCCGGGGAGAAGTACTCGGTGGACCACACGTCAGAGAAGCTGGTGCCGTTCTGCGCGTCGAAGGTGGGGGTGACCACCACGGTGGCGTAACCGCTGGGCACGGTGAAGGTGAACTGATTCTCGCCGATGCGGTAAGCGGTAGCGCCGGTGACGGACAGGCCCATGGTGCGCTGGCCGCTGGCGGGTGCGGTGCTGACGGTCACGGTGGTGCCGGGCGCGACCTGGTTGCTGCCCGCGCTGGTGGTGGCGGTGCCTCTGCCGCGGTTCGGGTTGGACACAGTGACGGTGGGATTGGTAGTGGTCTGAGTCTTGGTGAAGGACGGGGTCACGGTGACGCTGGTGGCGCCGGTGGGCACCACAAAGCGCCAGCTGTTGGTGGAGGCCGCCGTGGTAGCGACGGTGGTATTGGTGGTAGCGCCGGTAGTGCTGTTCTTAACAGCCGCGGTAACGGTGACGCCGCCCACACGGTAATTGGTGCTCGGCGTCAGGGTGACGGTGATGGTTTCGCCCTCGTTGGCGCGGGAGGCGCTGAGGCTGGCGGAACCGCCGGTAACGGACGCGACGGTGATGGGGATGGGCTTCTCGGTGGGTTTGACCACGATGTTGTCACGGGTCAACTGAACGGCATAGTTATGGCCGTTCACTTTCTCACTCACAATAACGCCGCTGGTAGAGCACTTGATGGTGGCGTTACCCTGAGTATCAACATAAATCGTTCTGGCTGTGCCGCGCATCTCAATGGTCTGGTTCCCGGTGATGCTCGGCCCCACCTTGACAACATAGCCGTTCTTAGCGTCGTCCACTGCGGCCTGAAGGGTGTTGTAACCAACCACGGGGTTTACCGTAGCGGCCTTATCGTCTACCAGGGAAATGGGCGCGGGAGTGCCGTTGATGCTGATGGTGCCGAAACCGGCGCCGTTGCTGGCGGCATGGGTCATGGTGAACTTGTAGGGATCACCTGCGTTAGCCGCAGCCACAGGGTAAACATAAGTATTGTTCTGCGCGGCATAACCAGCGGGGGTGAAACCTGTAACCGGGGGCAAAGTAACCTCCACCTCGCCCACCTCGCCGGTGAGATTGCCCAGGCTGGCGGGCTGGCGCACGATGATGGGCGGATTTTTATCGGCCCACGTAGCGGGATCATCATGCTGGACCTCCACCCGCAGATAGGGGGTCATGGTGGCGGTGAGCATACCGCCGCTGGCTTGACTGCCGAAGCTGGTGATGTTCACATTCATGTACAGCACGGCGGCCACAGTGTTATAGCCGGTGGTCAGCAGTTGGGTGTCATTCGTGGGATTCTGGTTGTTGTGCTGCTTGCGGTACGCCTGCTGGCGGGCGCTCTTGAGCCACGCGTTGACCTGATTGTTGTCAATTCCGGCCAGCACAGCGCCCAGGCGCTCCAGGACGGCGGGGCTCCCGCTGAAATCCACCACGCCGTTAGCCCCGGCCAGCACGGTCATGTCCTTGGCCAGCTTCTCCCGGGCCGCTTTGTTCATGATGTTCTCCGCGATGGTCACGGTGGTGGTCATGCCGCCCTTGTTTCTGGCGCCGGCATTACCGTTGCCCTGGACCTTCAGGAGGCTGGCCTCCTTGCGCAGGCCCGCGTTCCTCAGCGTGTACTTGGTGTTGTTGACGGTCAACTGGATGGCGGTCATGCTGTCCGTGAAAATCATGCTGCCGTTGGTCTGCGCGCTGAGGGTCTGGGCGCCCTCCATAAAGGTGAGGGAGTTGGTGTCGGGGTTCCAGGCCGCCTTTACTTTGACGTCCCCCGAATCGGTCTTGAGAACCAGGTCAATGGTGGCGGTGTTGCCGACGGCCCATACCGCGCCGGACAGGCTGATGGTGTTGCCGCTGAACGCGGCGGTGGCCGTGGGGTTCGCCGTTCTGTCCGCGATGAGCACATCGTTCACCTTGGTGATCTGATAGCCCAGGCTGTCGGCGGTAAAAGTCACATCTTCAGTCCCACCCAAAGCCACGGCGCCGCCGCCGCCCACGGGGGAGCGGTCGTCAGACGTCCACTCCTTGACGGTGTTGCCGCCCACCTCGGAGGGCAGCTGGAAGGTGGTGGCGCTGGGGCCAAAGGTCACTTCAAAGACAGTCTTGGGTGTACCCGTGGGCTGCGCCCCGCCGCTGCCGGTGCCCGGATTGGGCACGGTGGCCGGGTCGCCCACCTTGAGGGTCAGCTTGCCGGTGCTGGTGGCGGTGGCGCTTTTGTCAGTGGTGGTGACGGTAGTTGTGGAAGTTCCGCCGGCTGACGGGACATACTTCGCCACCAGGTCGTTGATCTGGCTGCTCTGCCAGTAGGAATTGGTGTAGCCGGTATCCCTGGTATCGGTCAGCAGGTACAGCAGGTTGCTGTTCAGCAGTCCATCGCTATACGTGAGCGCGGTGGTCCACTTGCCTCCGCTGATGGTCCCCTTCGCCCACTTGGCGGCGCCAGACGCGGGAGTGACGCCGGCAAACTTGTTGTTGTAGTCGGCGGGGATGGTCACCGAGATGTTCATATTGTTATCCTGCACCTCGGTAATCGCGCCTGTGGTGACGTTGGTGCCCACCACCTTCATGGACACCTGGCCGTAATTCTGATCCTTCAGATCGTAAGGCACCGTCGCCGCGCCCAGCTCAATCGCGCCCATGGTGGTGGGCATGGTGGTCTGATTGGCCGCGCCCAGGGTCAGCTCGCCGATCTTCAAAGAGGTCTTGCCGCCCACTTTGCCGCCGTTGACCAGAATCTTCGCGTTATCCAGCACAATCGTCCCGGTCACCTGGGCATTATAGAGGATGTTGATATTGTACGGGTTCAGGAGGGCTTCCGTGCTGAGGCCCGCCTTTTGGATCCCCGCCGCCTGTGCGCCCTGGCCCGTGATGGTCACGGTGGGGGCCGTGCTGTTCTTCAGATTGCTGGCAATGGTGCTGTCGTGGCCGAAAATGTTCACGGTGCCAACGCTGCCGCTGGTGACGTCCAGCTTAGAATTGTATCCCTGGATGGTAACGCTGCCGCTTTGGGCGTTGGTCACGTCGATGTCGGCGCTGTTGGTGCTGTTGATGGACAGCCAGTCCGTCCTTGCGCTGCCGTTCACGTCGATCTTGCCGCCGCTGATGGTAGAGCCGGTAAACTTATCAAGTTTGATGTGGCCTGTATTGGACTTGCTGCCCGTGACTGTGACGGTGCCTCCGGTGGTGCTGCCGCCCGCCGCGGCGGGCACGCCAACCAGGTCGATATCGCCAATCGTGGCGTTGGTCACCGTCACCTTGCCGCTTCCGGCATGATTCATCGTGATGGCGCCGTTCGCGTTCGACACATTATTGAGCTCGATCTCGCAGTTGTAGCCCCAGCCGACAGCAACGTTGGGAGAAACTTTGATGTCACCTGTGAATGTGCCAGTTGCTGCCGTCGAGGTATCCTGGATGGTGAGCTTTGTGAGGCCGTTATTAGCGGTTGCGCCGCTGCTACTTAGCACCTGCTTATAAATATTGATGTCATTGGTGGTCCAAATATGTCCGTTCAAATCAATCGTCATGTTTCTGTTCGGAGCAAAACCACCGACGGCTTCCGACACATCACCAAGCAGCTTGACGCTGCTGGCGCCGTAACCCATGGCGTCGGCCACATTGTTATACCATGTGCCGCTGGCGCCGGTGCTGTTGATGACGCCCCTGGACACCGGCACAAGGGTAATGGGGTCGGTGGTGGTGGCGGGCCTGATGTAATACCAGCCAGCCGTCGTGATTGTCGCGCCGGAAGCCGCGCCAGGGTAAGTAGCGCCCGCCGCGTAATACGCAACCGTTTTGCCCCAGTATTCTTCACCCGCCGCCGACGCGGGCATGGCGGACAACGGCAGCAATGTCAGCACCATGGCCAGGGCCAAAGCCGCCGACAAAAGTCGTTTCTTCATGTTTCTCTTCCTCCTTGTTCTGGTTTGAATCGCTGGATCTCGCCGGTTTTCCGGCTTGGTTTGTCCCGTTTCGGGGCGTGGCCGGGCATGCGGCCCTCCTTCCATCGGAATGATTGGCTGACGCCTCCGACGCCACAGTTATACAGCTACTATTATACTCTATCGGCAAGATTTTGCAAGGGTTAACCCAAATTTTTCACAAAATAAAATGGAAGCGCTGGCAAAACCCGCCAGCCCTTGCATTTCCTGCTATAATGTGGTATACTATTTTTATTCCCCACAGGAAAGGAGACCGGAGATATGCCTGCCGAAAACGAACGCAAAGATGTCCAAAAGGCCATGGCGTATGACTTGCTCAGGATCTTGAAGCAGGAACCCGGCAAAAGCTACAGCTATGAAGAACTGGAAAAACTGATTGACGCCTATATCTCAGGGCTGAAACAGTAAACAGAGCGAAAGGGGCCGGGTTTCCGGTCCCTTTTCCCAGTTTTCCCAAAGGAGGCCCATTTATGGACTACGATTTGCTGCTGGAGGGCTGCTGCGAGATGGGCCGTCAGCTTCTGGAGTGCGGCGCGGAGATCCCCCGCGTGGAGGACACCGTCCACCGCCTTTTGGCCGCCCACGGCCTGGAGGGCGAGGTGTTCGCCATCCCCAACTGCCTGTGGGTGAGCGTCCCCTGTCCGGACGGCCGGACCCGCACCGTCATGCGCCGCGTGCGCCCCTCAGCGGTGGACATCGAGGGCATTGAGCGGTTCAACGACCTGTCCCGCCGCCTGTGCGCCGCCCCGCCGGAGGACCCGGCGGAGCTTTTGGCGCAGTGCCGGGAGACGGCGGCGTCCCTGCGGCGCTACCCCACGGCGCTGTGCCTGTTCGGGTACTTTTTGGGGGCGTTTTTCTTTGCGCTGTTTTTCTCCGGCGGCTGGGCGGAGGCCATGACAGCGGGCTTGGCGGGGCTGGCCTGCGGGGCGTGCTTGACGCTGCTGGGGCTGGCGGGAGTGAACTCCTTTCTCTCCACGCTGGCGGCGGCCTTTGTGCTTAGCGCGCTGGCTTGTGGAGCGGCGGCGCTGGGCGCGCCCGTCAGCCGGGAGATCACCATCGCCGGAGCCATCATGGTGCTGGTGCCGGGGTTGGTGTTCACCAATTTTATGAGCGACCTGCTCACCGGGGACATGGTGGCGGGGCTGGCCACCTTCGCCCGGGCGGTGCTGTCGGCGGGAGCCATCGCATTGGGGGCGGGGTCCGCCATGTCGCTGTTTCGGGAGGCGCCGCCCCTCCAGGCCGGGGCGGGCACGGAGTACGCCCCCCTGCTGTACTGCATTTTCGCCTTTGTGGCCTGTCTGGGATTTTGTCCGGCCTTCAACGCTCAGGGCGTGGGGGGGCTTTTATGCTGCTTCGGCGGAGCGTTGGGCTGGGCGTTCTATCTGGCGGGTATGGGGCTGTGGAGCAACCCCTTCGCGGCCAGCCTCATCGCCGCCATCGCTGTGGCGGCCTACTCCGAGTGGATGGCCCGGCTGAGGCGGTGTCCGGCCACGTCCTATCTGGTCATCGCCATGTTCCCGCTGGTGCCGGGGCTGACCATCTATCAGGCCATGGACTACGGCCTCCGGGGGGACACGGACCTGTTTCTGGAGACCTTTTTCCGCACCGTGGGCATCGCCGGGTGTCTGGCGCTGGGGCTGCTGGTGGTGTCGTCTGCGCTGGCTCTGAGCCGAAAATGGCGGGCCGGCTGAGGTTTCCTCCCCTGTTACAATTTTGATGCTGTTTTGTAACCCTTCGTTCCTTGACCCACAACTACTTGTGTGCTAACATAACACGAAGTCCAAAATAGAGGAAAGGGAGTCCGTGTTGAAATGTTCAGTAAAAAGCTGTCTCTTGGGCTGTGTTCCCTAGCGTTGGTCCTGCTGGCGGGCTGCGGTTCCACTTCGGGCCACTATGTGCCCTCCTCTTCCCCGGAGGCCCCGCCCGTGGCCTCTGACGCGCTGTCCATGCCGCCGGAGCCCACCCCTACCCCCACGCCGGACCCCACCCCCGAGCCAACTCCAGAGCCCACCCCTACCCCAGAATCGGCGGCGCCATACGAGTTCGGCACGCCGCTGGCGGAGAGCGAGCCGGTAGCGGACGACAGCTTTTTTGACAACACCGTATTTCTGGGCGACTCCCGCACCGAGGGCTTCCAGCTGTTCAGCGGCATGAAGCACGGCGACTTTTTCTGGGCACGGGGCATGACGGTGTTCCGCGCCGACAGCGAGGACTACCGCCCCTTTGAGATCGGCGGCAGGAAATGCAGCATGATAGAGGCGCTGGCGCTGAAACAGTATGACAACGTGTATATCATGTTGGGGGTCAACGAGCTGGGCTACCCCGCCGGGAGCTACGAGAGCGGATTGATGGCGCTGATGGACAAAATCATCTCCCTCCAACCGGATGCGGTGATCTACCTCCAGCTCATGCCCCCGCTGAACGACGCTATGTGCAGGCAGCACAAGCTGGAAAGCTACATCAACAACGCCAATCTTGCCGCGTTCAACCAGGCCATCGTCCGGGTGTCGGCGGAGAAAAAGGTGGTTTTGCTCAACACCGCCGAGGTCTACACCGGGCCGGACGGCCAGCTCCCGGCAGAGCTGGCCAACGACGGGTGCCACTTTGCCTACTCGGGCTACAAGCCCTGGGCGGATTACATCCGAAACCACGTCATGGACCGGGAGCGGTACTTTGCCCTGCGGGAGCAGGCGTTAGAGCAGCCGGAACAATAAATATAGCTGGGCGGCCAACTGAACATGGTTGGCCGCCTTTTTCATAAAAGTTTTTGAGAGCTTGTGATATTCTGGCCCCCTCAATCGTTTTATAGTTGCAGCTGCAAGAAAGACAACATCGAAAAGGAGGTGACCGCACAATGAACGCAGAAGCGCTGGCGGACCTGTTCCGCCAATACGGCGACGACGTGTTCCGGCTGGCTTACAGCTACCTGGGGAACCGGGCCGACGGCGAGGACGTGTGCCAGAGCGTGTTCCTCAAGCTGGCGGAGGGGAAAACGGCCCTTCTGCCCGGGCGGGAAAAGGCGTGGCTGCTCACCTGCGCCGCCAACCTGTGCAAAAGCCAGCTGAGGTCCTTCTGGCGGCGGAACGTGGGGGAGCTGGACGAGAACGTCCCCTTCAAGGACGAGTCCGCCCGGGAGCTGTGGGACGCGGTGATGACCCTTCCCCCCAAATACCGGGCGGTGATCCACCTGTACTACTGGGAGGGCTACGGCCAGGGGGAGATCGCGGACATCCTCCATATCTCCCGAACGGCGGTCCAGACGCGCATGGCCCGGGGCCGGGACATGCTGAAAAAGGAGCTGAGCGACGATGAACAACTACTGGAGCATGATGGAACAGGTCAAGTTAAGCGACCGGAAAAAGGAGGAAATCATGGATATGTTGGAGAATAAGGGTACTCAGAAGCGGCGTATGCCCTCTGTCAAGGCACTGGTGCTGGCGGCGGCGCTGGCGGTGGGGTGCGTGCTGTCCATCGCGGCGGGCCTGCCCGGTCAGGTGTATAACTTCGTGACGGGCGGCTCGGTAGTCATTTCTGAGGACGGCGGCAGCTCTAATTGGACGATTGACGAGGCGAATGCCCCTATTGTCCAGGAGAACGGGAAACTGTGGTTCGTCAACGGCGAGGAGCGCACCGACCTGACCGGCCTTATTGACGAAGATACACCTTATATCTACGAGCACACAGACCCGGCCACTGGGAACAAGGGCTATGTGATTGTAGGCGGCACCTTGGATCACTTTGGCTGGGCCGAGTATTTCGAGTCGAAAGACGGCATGGGCACTTGGAACGGTCTTGACTATAATGATACCTATTTAACCATTGATGGTGTGCGCCAGCCCTCCTGCACGATGACCCCTGAGCTGGTCGATAAGTTGAACGAGGACCCCAGTTACGAGCTGGAATACTTCCTCCGGCCTTGGTTCCAGGCCGCTATGGAACAGCTTGGCGTATTTTATTAAGAGCACCAAACAAACAACACCCCGCCCGGAGCAAAGCTCCGGGCGGGACTAAAAGTTCTTTTCGGTTCCTTTTCTTTCAAGAAAAGGAACCATTTTAATGCCCTTATTCCTCTTTCGGTTTGTCCGGCTTTTCCGGGTCCTCCCCTTCCGGGGGCTTCTCCCCATCCTCCTCGTGGGGCGGCATGGGAATGGGCACATCCACGATATGGATGTGCCGGGCGGGGGGCTCCACGTCCTCGGGGAGCTGAGCCTTGGACTTAGTGGAGGTATAGGCCCCCTCCACCAGCGCCGGGTCCCGGCCCTCGATAATGGCAACCATCTCGCCGCCGGTAATGGTCTCCTTCTCCAGCAGGTAGGCCACGACTTTATCCATGTCCTCCCGGTTGGCCTTGATGACCTCCACCGCGTCGGCGTAGCACACGTCCAGCACCGCCTTGACGGCCTTGTCCATGACGGCGGCGGTATCCTGGGCGCAGTCCAGGCCGTAGCCCCCGTCCAGGTACTGGTTCCGAACCGAGCCCAGGGCCATCATGCCGAATTCCTCGCTCATGCCGTACATGGCCACCATGTTTCGGGCGATGTTGGTGGCCTCCTGGATATCCTGGGAAGCGCCGTTGGTCATGGTGTTCATGACCACCTCTTCGGCGGCGCGGCCGCCCATGGAGACGGCGATTTTCGCCATCAGCTCTTCCTTGGTGCGCAGGTTGGTTTTATCCTCCTCGGGCATCAGCAGGGTGTAGCCCAAGCTGCCCTCGGTGTGGGGGACGATGGTGATCTTCTGCACCGGCTCGGCGTTCTTCTGCTTGTAGGCCACCATGGCGTGGCCCACCTCGTGATAGGCCACCAGCTTGCGCTCGAACTCGGTGAGGACGGAGTTCTTCTTCTCGCTGCCCGCGATGACAAACTCGAAGGAGGCCAGCAGGTCCTCTTGGGTCACCAGCCTGCGGCCCTTACGGACGGCGCGGAGCGCGGCCTCGTTCACCAGGTTGGCCAGATCCGCGCCCACACAGCCCGCCGTGGCCAGGGCGATTTTGTTCAAATCCACGTCCTCAGCCAGCTTGATCTTACGGGTGTGCACTTGCAGGGTGGCAAGCCGCCCCGCAAGGTTGGGCCGGTCGATGGTGATGCGCCGGTCGAAGCGGCCGGGGCGGAGCAGGGCCTTGTCCAGCACCTCGGGCCGGTTGGTGGCGCCCAGCACAATGACGCCCTTGCCGGGGTCGAAGCCGTCCAGCTCGGCCAGGAGCTGGTTCAGGGTCTGCTCCCGCTCGTCGTTGCCGCCCATGCGGTTGTCGCGGGATTTGCCGATGGTGTCAATCTCGTCGATGAAGATGATGCAGGGGGCCATCTTGCTGGCCTCCTTGAACAGGTCCCGGACCCGGGACGCGCCCACGCCCACAAACATCTCCACGAAGTCGGAGCCGGAGATGGAGAAAAACGGGACGTTTGCCTCACCGGCCACGGCTTTGGCCAACAGAGTCTTGCCGGTGCCCGGAGGGCCGACTAACAGCGCGCCCTTGGGCAGCTTCGCGCCGATCTCGGTGTATTTGCCGGGGTTATGGAGGAAGTCGATGATCTCCTCCAAACTCTCCTTGGCCTCGTCCTGGCCCGCCACATCCTTGAAGGTGACGCCGGTCTTTTTCTCCACATACACCTTGGCGTTGGACTTGCCCACGCCGCCGATGCCGCCGAAGCCGCCGCCGGACCCCATCTTCTTGAACATATAGCGGTAGAGCAGCATCAGGGCCACCACCATCAGCACGATGGGCAGCACCGTGCTGATGAGCATGGACATCATATACTGCTCCTCGGTCACCGGGTCGGTGCCGTAGTGCTCCACGCCGCCCTCCGACAGCCAGTCGGCCAGATCCTCACGGATCGGGCCCGTCTGGAATTTGATGGAGCTGCTGGCCGCGTTTTGCAGGTCCTGACGGTCAAACTGGTTGAAGATACCTCCCAGGGCCCCGGTGCCGTAGGTGTCCTCCATCTTGTCGATCAGCTCTTTCAGCGGCGGGGCGTCCTCCTTAAGGGTGAAGGTGTAGACGTTGGTGTCCAGCCTTACCTCATCCACATAGCCCTGCTCCACCCATTGTTTGAAATCGGAAAAGTCCACCGTCTGCACCGCGGCATTTTCCAGGGAGCTGCGGCAGGTCTGGAGCAGGAACACCAGCAGCACCGCCCACAATACAATGCTGAAAAATCCCAGGGGACTTCGCTTTTTGTCATCGTCGCCGCCATTCTGGTTATTGGGACCATTCTGGCGGTTTGGATCGTTTGGTTTCAACGGTCCGGCCATACAGGCATGACCTCCTTCTTTTTCAACCGGAGCCATACTCCGGACATTTTTCCTTCCTGAGAGGATTTCATTATGGCAGTATAACATACCTTGCCGATAAAAACAAGAAATGTTCTTCGCCGGGGTGTAAACTTTCTATGACGAAAAATGGGGAGGAAAAAGATAGGCGTTCCCTCTTTCGTCCTGGAAAGATTTATGGTATACTTCGATATTGTAGCCGAAAACGCCAAAAAGCAAAAGGAGTTTTTTCATGCGTGAAGATAAAAACCGCCGCCGGGAGCAGGACGCCGAGGCCGACGGCCTCATTGAGGGCCGCAACGCGGTGATCGAGGCCCTCCGGGCCGGGACCGCCATTGACAAAATCTACATCGCCCGGGGAGAGACCGACGCCACCCTGGGCCACATCGCCTCCACCGCCCGGGGAAAGGGAATCGTGGTCACTGAGGCCGACCGCCGCAAGCTGGACGGCATGAGCCGCACCAAAAGCCATCAGGGCGTTATCGCCATCGCCGCCGTGCGGGAGTACGCCAGCGTGGACGATATTCTCAACGCCGCACGGGAGAGGGGCGAAAAGCCTCTTGTCGTGGTGTGCGACGAGCTGTCCGACCCCCACAACCTGGGGGCGGTGATCCGCACCGCCGAGTGCGCCGGAGCCCATGGGGTCATCATCCCAAAGCGGCGGTCCGCGGGACTGACCGCCATCGTGGCCAAGACCAGCGCCGGGGCGGTGAGCTACCTTCCTGTGGCCCGTGTGCCCAACATCACCGCTGTGCTCAAGGAGCTGAAGGACGAGGGGCTCTGGGTGTTCGGCTCCGCCGCTGACGGCGCCACCAGCCTGTACGGCGCCGATTTGAAAGGCCCCGCCGCCATCGTCATCGGCAGCGAGGGAGACGGCATGGGGCGCTTGGTCCGGGAGCAGTGTGATTTTCTGGTGTCCATCCCCATGAAGGGACAGCTCAATTCCCTCAATGCCTCCGCGGCGGCGGCGGTGGTGCTCTATGAGGCCGTCCGGCAGAGAAGAAGCGCCGAGCCGTCGTAAGCAGCGGGCTAAGACCGAAGCGTAGGGAAAACCCAGGAGGGACCAAAGGCCCTGGATGGTTTTTCCCTGATTCAGAGGTCTTAGAACCGCATCGCGAACAGGCGAGGCGTGACACCAGACCAGTAAGGGGGCATATCATGTCCGACGAAACCAAAAAGCCGGGCGGACCAGAGTATTCTCTAGACGAGATTTTGGCGGAATACGGCTCCAAGGGCAGGAAAGACAAACCTGAGCCGCCCAAAACCGGAAAGCCCAAGAAAATAGTGGAGTTCCCCACCGAAAAGCTTCCCAAACTGACCGACGAGGAAAAGGAGACCCCCAAGCCTCCCAGCCGGGCTGTGAAAAAGCCCGACGCCAAGGCCAAAGCGGATATCCCCCAAGCGGACAAGCCCATGCCGGAGATTGTGCCGGAGAATATGGGCCGGGCCATCGGGGCCCATCTCCACACGCTGCTGCGAAAGGCGGACAACTTCGCTGACCATATGTACGATCAGGCCGAGCCGGACCCGGAGACGCTAAAGGCAGAAAAGTACATCCCCGGTGTGGACAAGGAAGAGCTTCCCGACGAGGACAAAGCTCCGCCCCGCCGCCCCAGGCTGCGGCTAGTTAAGCCGCAGGAGCTGCCTCCGGACATACCTCCCGCCAAATTGGCGGCCCAATACACTAAGGGGCTGAAGGGCCAGGGTATCCGGGTGAAGTTTGCCACCCTGTCTGCGATTCTCGCCGTTTTGTGCTCGTTGGAGCTGCCTTTCATCCCCTGGAGCGTCCTGGCTGGGAATTTGACCCAGCAGGGGGGCACAGTGTTCCGCCTGCGCTGTTGGGTGCTGTCCGGCCTGCTGTTCCTGGTGGGACTGTTGTGCCATGAAATTATCGCGGTCGGAGCGAAGCAGTTTTTCACCCTCCGTCCCAAGGCGGAGAGCATCCTCATGTTTGCCTGGGCGTTCACGCTGGCCGACGGGCTCACCGCCTCCCGGCTGGAGGGGCGAGCGGATTTCCTGCCCTTCTCGGCGGTGACGGCCCTGGGTTTCGCCTTCGCCCTGCGGGGAGAGCACGCCCGGCGGAGAGCAAACCGGCTGTCCGCTAAGACTGCCGCTCAAACCAAAAGCCCCTATATGGTATCTTTGAGCGAGACCCTTTGGTCCAACAAGCCCACCTATACCAAGCTGTCCGGCACCGCCCTGGGCTTTGGCAGTCAGCTCCAGGCGGAGGACGGGGGCCACGCCGCCTATGGCGTCGCCGCGCCTCTGCTGCTGCTGGGGGCCGCGCTGTGCTCCTTTATGGCCTCTGTGGGTCAGGAGGCCCCGGAGCGGCTGCTGTGGGCGGCCTCTGCCTGCTTTACCGCCTCCGCCTCCTGGACTGCCCTGCTGGCCTTTGGCCTGCCCTACCGCCAGCTGGTGGACCGGCTGAGCAAAATTGGCGCGGCTCTAGCGGGCTGGTCCGGCGCGGTCCGGTGCCGTCATGGAGGCGTCATCATCAGCGATTTGGACCTATTTCCCCCAGGCTCGGTGACAGTGGCCCAGGTGAAGGTATTCGGCGGCGCAGCCACGGAAAAGGTGGTTGGCTACACCGCCACCATGCTCCGGGTGATGGACTGCGGCCTCACCCGCCCTTTCCACGACCTGCTGCGCACCCATGGAGCCCTCTATCGGGAGGTGTCCGAGGTGCAGTGGCACGAAGGCGGCGCCTCCGGCATCATCCGCAGCCAGGAGGTGCTGGTGGGCACCGCCGCCTATATGCACCTGATGGAGGTCCCTATCCCACCGGGACACAACATTAAAAATGCCGTGTTCTGCGCCATCAATGGACAGCTGTCCGGGCTCTTTTTGCTAAACTACGCCATGAGCCCGGCGGTGAATCCCAGCTTGTCCGCCTTTATGAAGGCCGGGGTGGCCCCGGTGCTGTCCACCCGGGACCCCAACCTCATTCCCGCCCTGCTGGAGCAAAAATTCAGGCTTTCGGTGGACAAGATGGAGTTCCCCCCGGTTGGACGGCGGCTGGAGCTGTCCAAGCCCGACCCGGAGGAAGTGGGCGGTCTGGTGGCGCTGCTAACTCGCGAGGGTCTCAGCGTCTATTGCGACGCGGTGGTGGGTGGACGGCGGCTCCGCCTGGCCACCCGCTGGGGGCTGATCTTTACTTTGGCCGGGTCGGTGATCGGGCTGTGCCTCACCTTCTACCTCACGTCGGTGGGGGCCTTCGCCTCGCTGACGGTGTTCAATTTTCTCATCTTCATGGCCGCGTGGCTGGTGCCCCAGTGGCTCATCACCAATTGGGTGAATCAATATTAAGGAGCAGTCTATGAAACGAATTGAGACTCAGGGAATCACCTACATAGAGCCGCTGGACGGCAGCTGCGGAGAGTGGTACTGGGGGTCGGATTACGCCAGCGGTGACCGGAGGAACTGTTCCGGGACGGACACCCTGTAAGCCAGAACAAGCTTATTTTCGTCCATTATCCGGACGGAAGGACCGTCCAGCCCATCGCCGCCAAGCAGGGGCAGTATTTCGGGCGGCCCATCTTCTATCAGGGCAAAATCACCATTCTGCTGGTGGATTTGCCCGCCGGCAAAATCCGGATTCTCCAGCATGACGACGCGCTGAATCAGACCTCCCTCGTGGCGGAGGTCCCCCGTTCAGCGGTAAAGGACTGCTATAACCTGATGCTGGAGACGTTCCCCCTGATGCTGGCCCGGCACGGGATGGAGAACAGCTTCCAGCTCATATGGCCGGAGCGCGTCTCATTTCCCATTGGGGAACGGGAGGCTTTTCTGTTCCGGGACGGCGAAAGGCTGTACTTCTCCTCCTGGCAGGAGGAGCCGGAATATCAGGAGGAGATCCTCGTGCGAAGCATATCCACGGGGGAGATCATGGAGCGGATTCCAGGGACCCTGATGTTTATGCCTGACGGGCAAAAGTGGATTTTAACGTGAAAAAAATTCCCTGCCGCATACGGCAGGGAATTTTTATATCCGTTTCAGCGGCGGGCCGTCCAGGGCAATGACGGCATCGCAGACCGCCAGCACCTGGGCCTGGTGGGTGGCCATGACGATGGGCGCACCCAGTCCTCGCAATCGGTCCAGAATACGGGCCGTTCGCTCCTGGTCCACCCCGGCAAAGGGTTCGTCCAGCAGGAGCAGGTCCCCGCCCAGCGCCGCGCACCGGGCCAGCGCCAGCCGCCGGGCCATGCCGCCGGACAGGGCCGGGGGATATGCGCCCTCCTCCCCCTCCAGCTCCGCGAAGGCCAGCCAGCGCGCCGCCTCCCCCCTGCGGCTCTTGGGGAGCACGTCGGTGATGTGCTGGGACACCGTCCGCCAGGGCAGCAGGCGGTCCTCCTGAAACAGAAAGGCCGTTCGGACAGGGGCCGCGCCGGACACAATACCGCTCTCCGCCTTTGCCAGCCCTGCCATCACCCGCAGAAGGGTGGTCTTGCCGCAGCCCGAAGGACCGGTCAGCGCAGTGAGGCCCTGATCCGGAATTTCCAAGGAAAACCGGTCCAGCACCAGTTTGTCTCCATAACGGAGCGTTAAATTCTGCACCTGTATCACCTCCAGTTTCCCCCCTCCAGTCCCCTGCGGAGCAAGCCCTCCAGCGACAGGGACAGTATAATAATGGTGAGGGTCCAGGCGAACAGGTCCGCCGTCTCCAGCCCCAGCTTGGCCTGCTGGAGACGGGAACCGATGGCTTGGGCCGGCGGGCAGATGACCTCCGCCGCCACGCCGGATTTCCAGGCCAAGCCAAAAGCCGTCAGCAGTCCGGCGGAAAAGTGGAAGCGCAGAGCGGGCAAATAGATGAGCTGCAGCGTCTTGAGCCAGGAAAAGCGGTAGGCTTGGGCAAATTCCAGCAGCTTGCCATCCAGGCTGGACAGCCCCGCCGACAGCGCTCCCCACATCACCGGCATCACCATCAGCCCCGCAATAACCCAAGGGATGGCCCACCGGGACACCCACAAATACACCAGCAGGATAAAGGACACCACCGGCGTGGCCTGTACCACCCTGACGGCAGGGGAAATGAGCCAGTCGGCACAGGGAAAAAAGTGGGTCAGGAAGGCCAAAACCGCCCCCGCCGCCGTCCCCCATGCCAGACCAAGAAACACCCGCCCCAATGTGGCGCCCACAGACAGCCAGAAATCAGCCGTCCTGGCCAGCGTAAGCAGGCTCCCCCCCACCCGAAGCGGCGAGGGAAGGAACAACTCCTTTCCCACCGCCAGGGAGGCCAGCGCCCAAACCGCCAGCCAAAACACCAGAGGAATCAGGTTTTTTGTAACTCTTTTCATATTCCCCCCATGTTCCGCCACCGTGCGGACCCTTTACGATCATAACCACTTTGGAAGCGGACTAAAAGTTCTTTTCGGTTCCGTTTTTACATGAAAAAGGAACACCCTTATCCCATCCAGTAAATGTCGGCGTCGGGCAGAGTGCCGCCCACGGAAGCGGGATCGATAGAATACAGCACAGAGTAGTAGTCAGAAATAGAAGCCACCATATCAGCACCGGAAATAAAGACCAGGTGGCACTGAGGAATGGCCTGCTTGGCAATACCCGCGCTGGGCGTGATGTTATAGCCCGCCACCAGCTCCGAAGCCGCGTCCACGTTGTCGTTCACGTACCTGATGGACGCCTCATAGTCGGTGAGAAATGCTTCCACCTTGTCCGGATGAGCCTCCACAAACTCAGTGCGGGCCACCACGGCTGTCATGATGAGCTGGCTGCCGTTGCGCAGAGCATCCCAAGCCTCAGTCAGGTCGATGGCCTGGCGCACCTTACCCTCACCCTTGGCAATGGCGGCGGTGGCGGCGGGGACGGGCAGCATGGCGCATTCGATCTCGCCCGACAGCAGCTTGACGCTGATTTCAGAGGCGTCGGCAAAAACGACCTCCACATCCTCCAGCCCGTTCTCCTTCAACAGATAGCGCAGGACGTACTCTGGATTGGCGCCCTGTCCCGCGGCGTAAAGAGTCTTGCCCGCCAGGTCAGCCATAGAGTTGATGGACGTGCCACCGTTCCCCTCCAGAATGTGGAGAACACCCAGGGTGCCTACGGCGATGATCTTCACGCCGCCGTCGGTTTTGTTGTACAGGTTCACCGCCACATTGGAAGCAGTGGTAGCGATGTCGATCTCCCCGTTGGACAGCCCTGCCACCAGCTCGCTGTTGTCCGTGTTGATGGTGTAGCTGTAGCTGGCGTGGAGAGACGCGGGGTCATTGTCCACGCCGTCCAGCAGCTTGGCCGCGCCCACGCCGGTGGGACCGGACAGCACCGCAAAACGGATATCCGGCTCCTCATCGTCGGCAAGGCCGGGGCTTTCCGTGGGCGCGGCAGAGGGCTCCGGACTGGAGGCCGGGGTAACCTCCTTCGAAGGCTCAGTGGAGGACGACGACGGCTGGCAGGCGGCCAGGGTGAACAGCACAGAGGCAGCCAGCAGCAGCGCTGGCATTTTCAGCTTTTTCATGGTCAACGTTCCTTTCTTGGACGGGCGGGAAATTTCCCACTCAAATGGTATGAAATGCTACAGTTTTGATTGTAACGGTCACAGCGCACAATGTCAAGGACGGATTTCTTGCAATTTATTTACCAATTCTTAACCTGCTCCCCCTTGTTTTTTCCAGCCGGGTCGGTTATACTAAGGAACGCTATACAGTTGACATAATGCGGGGACATTCGACAATCCCCTTTTTGAAAGGATGCCGCTTCCATGAGTAAAGCACCCAAACGGATGGCCAAGAAAAAGCCCTCCTTCCTCCGCCGCCTAGCCAAGGGCCTATATATCGTACTGTTCATTCTCTCCTTCATTGTGGTGGCGGGTTACGCTGCCCTGAATATCTTCGCCCCTGAGCCTACCGTGGAGGGTCAGGTCACCATCGACCCCAACCGCCACGCCTCCCCTGACCCGAAGATCACAGACGCTCTGGAGTCCGCCTCCCCCAACGCCAACCCCAACGCTCTCGTGCTTAACCGCCGGGAGGGCGTGTATACCTGCCTCCTGCTGGGTGTGGCCGACCAGGGCGGCAGCGATACCATTATGCTGGGCGTCTTTGACACCAAGGGTAAGGCCGCCTCCCTCATCTCCATCCCCCGGGATACGGTGGTGTACGCCGAGGGTAAGTATCGAAAAATCAACTCTCTCTACTCCATCGGCGGAGAGGAGGCCACTGCCGCCGCCGTCCATGATCTGCTGGGCGTCCCGGTGGATTATTGGGTGTCTGTGAACCTGAAGGCTTTCGAGTCCATCGTGAACCAGATCGGCGGGGTGTATTTTGACGTCCCGGTAAATATGAATTACGAGGACCCTTATCAGGACCTGTACATCCACATTAACGCGGGCTATCAGCTGCTCAACGGCAAAAAAGCTGTGGGCGTCATGCGTTGCCGGAACTGCTACGCCAGCGCCGACATCGGTCGCGCCGCCACACAGCGGGCTTTCCTGGTGGCCTTGGCCAAGCAGGCCATCACCCCCGCAAATGTGGACGCCATCCCCGGCCTCATCAACACCTTCAGCCAGTATGTCCGGACTGATATGCCGCTGAACAACATGGTGTATTTCGGCACCCAAGCCGTGGGCATGGACCTGGACACGGCGCTAAGCACCGGCTCCCTGGAGGGTGAGTGGATCAGTCCCTACTGGGAGCTGGATGACGAGTCGGTGCTGGCTGCGGTCAATAACCTGGGCATTTATCAGGAGAATATCCCCGCCAAGGCATTGCATATTGTGCACCCTTCCAAATAATTAAGCAAAAAGAATCCCGGCCAGCTGGCCGGGATTCTTTTTATGTCCTTTGCTTACGCCGCGGGGATCACAATGACCTGGCCGGGCCAGATCTGGTTGGCGTTCTTGATGGCGCCCTTGTTGGCCTCGTAGATAACGGACCACTTAGAACCGCTGCCGTACTGCTTCTTGGCAATGCTCCACAGAGAGTCGCCGCGGACCACGGTGTAAGTACCCTCGGGCTGGGGCGCGGGAGTGGGTTCAGGCTGGGGCGCGGGAGTGGGCTCGGGCTCCGGAGTGGGTTCGGGCTCCGGCTCAGGAGCGGGCTCCTCAGCCGCCTTGACGGCGATGCGGCCAGCGGGCTCGGCATAGGAGGCGGGGATCGTGCCATTCAGCTCTTCCTTGATGTAGTCAATCAGAGTCTGGCTCTGCATCATGACCTCGTCCTTAATGAGCTTGCCGTCCGCGAACATATTGAAGCCGTCGCCGCAGTTTTTCAGCATATAGTTGTGGCCCGCCAGGGTATAGGTCTTGTCGGGGTCAATGTCCTCATCGCCCACCTTCACGTCCTTGACCCGGCGCGCACCGGCCACGCCGGTGAACAGGCCGTGGTCGTCCTGGGTGACGGTGGACTCAACAGCGGTGTCAATGGTGTAGCTGAGGCCGGATACCTGGAGGAAACCGCCGTTCTCGCTGGGGGCGTCCTTAGCGCTCCACTCCAGCGCGTCCAGAAGGACCTGACCGGTGACCTCCATGGTGCACACGGTGTTGGAGAAGGGCAGGATATTCACAATGTCGCCGTAGGTGACCTCGCCCACAGGGATGTCAGCGCGAATGCCGCCGCCATTCATGAAGGCCACATCAGTGCCCATCATCACGCGGAAGGCGTCGGCCACCAGGTCGCCGGTGTTGGTTTCCTGGCTGCGGACCAGACGGGGCGTCTTGTCAGATGCCACGGAACCGCCCAGCGCCGCCTCGGTCTTGCCGATGGGCTCGGACAGCAGCTCCTCAAACTCATCCTTCATGCTCTGGATGAAAGAGCCGATGCTCTCATCCTGCTGGTCATAGCCGCCGACCAGCTCCGCGGTGATCTTGCCGGTTTCGGCGTCAATGACGATCTTGCCGATGTTGGCCAGCTTGGTACCGGTCTGGTTGACGATGACGTCCTTGCCATCCTTATTGGCCTTGGTGTCACCGGGGACCACGGAATGGGAGTGGCCGTCAATCAGCACATCAATGCCGGTGGTGTTGGCGATGACGCTGGTGGAGCTGTAGGGAGAGGTGGGAACCTCGATGCCCAGATGGGCAATGGCCACCACATAGTCCGCGCCGTCGGCCCGGGCAGCGTCTACTGCGGTCTGCACCGCAGTGTAAAGCTGTTTGCCGTCACCCTCGGAAAAGCTGTAGATGAATTTGCCGTTTCCATCCTGGAAATAGGTGGGGGTGGAGGAGGTGAAGGTTTCGGGGGTGGAGATGCCCACATAGCCGACCTTCACATCGCCATAGCTGACCACCTTGTAGCTGTCAAAAGCGGGCTTGTTGGTGGTCAGGTCCATGAAGTTGCAGCACAGGTAGTCGTACTTGGCGGTCTCCTTGGCCAGCTTCAGGAAGTTGGGGACCTGGAAGTCGAACTCATGGTTGCCGGGGATGGCCAGGTCATAGCCCACCTCGTTCATGATCCTGACGATGTACTCGCCGTCGGTCAAGTTGCCGATGGTCTCGCCCTGGATGGCGTCGCCCGCGTCGATGAGGGTGACGTTGTCTGCGCCGTACTCGGCCTCCATCTCGGCCTTGTAGGCTGCCAGACCCGCGTAGCCGATGTTGGTGACCTTGTCGTCCTTCTTCACCTGGTCGATGCCGCAGTGGACATCGTTAGTGTGCAGGATGACGATTTTCTGGGCCTCCTCCGGCTTAGCGGACTCCTCCGGTTTGGCGGATTCGCTCTCCGTGGGCTCGGCGCTCTCCGTGACCTCCGGCTTGGCGTCTGTATCAGCCTTCTCGTCGTCCGCCGCGAACGCGGGGACCATCAGGCCGAACACCATGACCAGAGCCAGCATCAGCGCCAGGAGCTTGCTCTTTGCTTTCATTTGTTCACCTTTCCCTTCTTTTCTTTCATCCGATCCACCCTTCTTCCAACAGGCTGACCGGATGTACCTGTTATTATACAAACTTTCCGCCATTTTTTCAACCATATTTGCGCACTTTATCCAAAATTCTCTTAAAATTTTTTCGACAGAAAACGGGCCCCAGTTCTGTGACCGGAGCCCGTTCCAATTATTTTACAGCCCAGCTGTCCGTGGCGGCAGCGGTGAGATAGGCGTTGATAAACCCGTCCAGGTCACCGTCCATGACGCCGTTGACGTTGGAGGTTTCGAAGGCGGTGCGGTTGTCCTTCACCAGCTGATAGGGCATGAACACGTAGGAGCGAATCTGACTGCCCCATTCGATTTTAAGCTGCACACCCTTGATATCGGAAATTTTGTCCAAGTGCTCCTGCTCCTTAATCTGCATCAGCTTGGAGCGCAGCATCCGCATACAGGTCTCCTCATTCTGGAACTGGGAGCGCTCCGTCTGGCAGGACACCACGATGCCAGTGGGATTATGGATGAGCCGGACGGCGGAGGAGGTCTTATTAATGTGCTGGCCGCCCGCGCCGGAGGAACGGTAAACCTGACGGGTGATGTCCTCGTCCCGGATCTCTACCTCCACGCTGTCGTCCAGCTCAGGCATGACCTCCACGGCGGCAAAAGAAGTTTGTCGCCGGGCGTTGGCATCAAAGGGCGAGATGCGCACCAGACGGTGGACGCCGTGCTCGCTCTTGAGGTAACCGTAGGCGTTCTCCCCCTCGATGCGGATGGCGGCGGACTTGATACCCGCCTCGTCGCCGTCCTGGTAGTCCAGCACGGAATAGGAGAAGCCGTGGCGCTCTGCCCAGCGGGTATACATCCGGTAGAGCATTTGGGCCCAATCCTGGGCCTCGGTACCCCCCGCCCCGGCCTGGAGAGAGACAATGGCGGTGGAGTTGTCGTACTCTCCAGACAGCAGCGTGGACAAACGGGCGGTCTCCATCTCCTGGATAAGGGCGTCATAGCCGTTCTCCACCTCGGGAATAAGGGACTCGTCCTCCTCCTCGTTGCCCATCTCACACAGGGTCATCAGGTCGTTCCAGGAGGATTCCCGCTTGGCCTGGGCGTTGATCTTGTCCTCCAGGTTACTAATGCGCTGCTGGATCTTCCGGGCCTTCTCCACATTGTCCCAGAAGCCGTCAGCAGCGGACTGGGCGTGGAGCTCGTCCAACTCCCGCGCGGCGGCCTCCAGCCCCAGGGCCTCGCCCAGCTTGTCCAGGTCGGGCTTCAAATTGTTGAGCTTCACCCGGTATTCGTCAAATTGAAGCATTACTTTTTCATCCTTCCGCGGCGCTTGCCGTTATTTTCCGTATAATTATATAGAATGCGGAGGCAAATGTAAAGGGTGAAAACCAAAAAACACCGCGGCCCCGCGGTGGCGGGGGCTCGGCGGCCTAGCGCTGGCTGACCTGTTGGCCACTCTGTCCCAGAAAGATCAGGTCGTCCACGTCCTGGGGCTGGGGTTCGGTGCTCCGCACAGTCCCGCGTTTTTCTGTCATACGAATCGCTCCTTTGTCTGTTTGCTCGGCCATGTTTTGGCCCATACAAGCCAGTATATGCACAACGCAGTGCAACGATGACAGAAATTTTATGAAAATTTCGCCCCGCTCCCCCGACTGGCCAGGGAGCGGAGCGCCTGTTATCCGGCCCGCAAAGGGATGAGGGTGTTGATCTCAAACCACTCATCCCGTGTGTGGATGGTCACCGTGCCACCGTATTTGTCGGCGGTGAGGCGGATGGACTTGATGCCGTAGCCGTGATAGGCTTTGTCCTTCTTGGTGGTCACAGGCAGGCCGTCCTGGAATTCCAGATGGTCGGGGCAGTAATTCTCGCATTGGATGACCAGAAAGTCCTTTTTTGTGTACACTGCCAGGTGAATCAGCCGCTTTTTCTTGTCCTGAATACCCAATTCGCACTCGATGGCGTTGTCCAGCAGGTTGCCGAAGATGGTGCAGATATCCATAACGTCCATAAACGCCAGCTTGGCCCCGTCGGCCACACAGGTCAGTTCGATACCGTGGCGGACGCAGTACATACTTTTACCTGTCAGCACCGTGTCCAACACGGAGTTTCCCGTCTTGTTCTGGGCCTCGTAGTCCCGGATCTCCTCCTCCATCCCATCCAGGTAGGCAGAGCGCTTGTCCGCGTCCGGCTCCGCCCGGAGCACGGCGATCTGATGCTTCAGATCGTGGTATTTGTGGTTGATGACGTCGATGCTCTCCCGGGACTGGCGGTATTGGATATACTGGTTCTGCAAAACGTTCTGGATGGAGTCCAGCTCCCGCTGCATAAACAGCTCGCACCGCTGGACATGGTAGGCGTACAACATGGCCAGCCCCGCCATGTCCACCAGGGTTCTGATGTTATAGATTTCTGTCAGGATGGGGCTGGTGAAGGGGGTGTCGGTATAGATAAAGCTGAGGTTGCTGAGGAAAAAGCAGGCCACAACGATGAGAATGGGGCTCCCCAGTTCCTTGAGCTGGAAGTTCATGGCGGCACGGGGGTCCTCCCGTCGGCTCTCCAAGCGGTAGATTCCGAAAAACACCGCCGCGTATACCACGGCCAGCATGGCGCAGGACAGCAGCCCTTTTTTCAGCCCCTCCTCCTGCCAGCCTAGAGTATACAGGGTATAAGAATAGAGCTGCCACTCCAGAGAGGCCGCGAACTCCGCCACGAGAAAGGCCCGCACCGTACAATAGCCCACGCTGGTCAGCGGCATATCACAGCACAGGGCAATGAGCGCGAACATCAGCGCCACCGCAATCATCATGCAAGGCAGCCACAAAAAGATATGCCGGGCGTCCGTCAGCACCAGAAAGGTGCACTGGACGGCCAGTCCCGCCCCCAGGAAGCCCCATAGCCTCGGCCCGTGGAACCGCCGGGGGCGCCTGACCACACACAGCACACAGGCGCACCATTCCGCCAACGCCGTGATAACCCGGGGAATGTCGGACAAATAGACCGCATTCACGGGCCCACACCTCCCACGCAGTCGGTGAGGGCCTCCAGGAACGGCCCCTTTCGGCCCCGGCTCATGAGGAGCTTATCCCCCCGGACCACGGCACAGCCGTCCTGGATGCCGTCTACGTGCTCCAGGTTCACCAGATAGCCTTTGTTGCACCGGGCAAAGCCCTTGCCCTCCAAGGCCTCCTCCACCTGCTGAAGGGTGGAGGTGGAGGCGTGGATGCCCGACCGGGTGTGGAACATCAGCTGACGGCCCAGGCGCTCGATGTAGTAAATGCTGTCCACCTCCAGCTTGATGGCGCCCCCCTTCACCGCCACGGTGAGGCAGGCGTCATCTTTTTTCTTCACATATTGCAACGCCCGGCCCAAGCGCTGGGAAAAGGAAAAATAATTCAACGGTTTGAGAACATAGTCCAGCGCGTTCACCGAATAGCCCTGGATGGCGTACTGGGCCAGGTTGGTGACAAAGACGATGACCACCTCCGGGTCCTTCTCCCGGACGTAGCCCGCCGCCGTCATGCCGTCCATAAAAGGCATTTCCACGTCCATCAAAATCAGGTCGAACTCCGGCTTGTAGCGCTCCACCAGGTCCTCACCGTTGTCGTAGTGGGTGATTTGGAAGGCCCGGCCCGTCTCCCGGCCGTAGTCGCCGATGAACTGCTCCAGCTGGGCAAAGCACTGGGGATCGTCCTCAGCGATGGCAATGCGTATCATGGCGCGCTCCTCCTTCCCTTTCCCTGGTTGAACGCCCAGGCCTCTCTCAGCCAGCCCAGGAGCTCCCCGTCTATTTCCTCGTCACGGGTCACTGTTACATGATGGGTCCATCGGTTGGGATAGGGCTCCACCGCCGCGCCGATGCGCGGCGACGGCTCCCGGCGGCCCAGGCCGAAGGTGACGACGATGCCGGGGTCCTTCTTCCGCTTCGGGAGAGACGCCATCGCGAACAGGTGCGCCCCGTAAAAGCTGATCTGGCTCTTCTGAACCTTGACGGACGCCTCCGGGAACGCCTTGTCCAGCTTCTCAAAAAACGCCTGATACAGCGCCAGCCGCTCCGGCCTGCCGTCGAAAAAGAACAGGACGTCGCTCTCGTAGTGCTCCGGTACGTTCATGGCAGTCCCCCTCCTTTGTGATATCATACCACGAAGGAGGGGACTTGAAAAGAGCACTTGGGTGAAATCCTCCAAAGAATTACGGAAAAATGAAAATTTCCTCGATAGGAGCGTCTACCGCCCTGGAAATATCTACCGCCAGCTTGAGGGACGGGTTGTATTGGGCCTTCTCCAGCCGCATGATGGTCTCCCGGCGCACCCCCACCTGCTGGGCCAGCTGTTCCTGGGTCAGCTCCTTGAGCTGGCGGTATTTTTTCAGCCTGCACTCAAAATCCGGCATGGTCAGGCCTCCCCATCCGCGTTCAGCCGGTCGTCGTGGTCATAGCGGTAGAGCAGGTATTCGCTGAGAAACAGGTCCAGGGCCACGGCCAGTGAGAGCGCGACCAGCACGGCAATGAGTGTGAATTCCAGACTGCCCAGCAGGGCCCCCTGGCCCAGCAGGAGCAGCGTCAGGAATACAGCGCCCCCCATCACCCGGTGGGCCGACAGCTCGGCCCGCATACGGTTTTCCTCAAAGCGTTCGTCCATCAGGGTGTTGGACATTTTGCCCTCGTAAAAGAAGCCGAAAAAGCCAAAAAATGCAAAGAAAACGAAGGGAAAAACCACCTGATATGCGCTGTAAGTCCAGAATCCCAACAGGCCAAAGAACCCGGCAAAGCCCAGCAGGCCCAGCCTGGGATTCAGTTTTCGGGTGGTTTTGGAAATCACCTGCCTCTGCTTGCTTGCGATGATGGCCCTGATGAGCAGGGCCATCAGATAGAAGCAGTACAGCACCAACAGGCCAATGGAGGCGAGCATGGGCAAGTCGCTGGGCTGGAACGCATAGCGGTCCATGGGCGCCACCAGCCGCCAGTCGTTGAAGGTGATGGAGTACCAGCTCGCCGCCGCCAGCAGCAGGACCACGATCACGCCCAAGATAACAGTAAGCTTTCCGTTAGATTTTTTCATGACAGATCCCTCCAATGGGTAAGACATATTTATCTCGAGATGTATTTCTCTCTTGATGGGATAAATATATCACATTCCAATCCGGCTGTCAAGAAGAAAGCTACAAATAAATCGCTTTTTGATTGGCAGGCCAATTCTTAGACGATCTTATGACGAGCTTCCGTCAGCTGTATAGGCGCATTATGATGCTTCCGGCGATTGACAAAAACCCCCGCAGTCGCTGACTGCGGGGGTTTCTTCAGATTTTCTCTCGAATTAGTACATCCCCATGTCGGGCGCGGCGGGGGCGGCGGGAGCGGGAGGCTCGGGCTTATCCGCCACCAGGGACTCGGTGGTCAGCAGCACGGCGGCCACGGAGGCAGCGTTCTCCAGAGCGGAGCGGGTCACCTTGGTGGGGTCCACGATGCCGGAGGAGATCATGTCGCAGTACTCCTCCTTGTAGGCATCGAAGCCGTAGCCGGTCTTGCCGGCGGACTTCACCCGCTCCAGCACTACGGAGCCGTCGATGCCCGCATTGGCGGCAATCTGCTTCATGGGCTCGGCCAGGGCCTTGGCCACGATGTTGGCGCCGGTCTTCTCGTCACCCTCCAGGGCGCCCACCAACTTCTCTACGGCGGGGATGGCGTCCACATAAGCGGCGCCGCCGCCGGCCACGATGCCCTCTTCCACAGCGGCGCGGGTGGCGTTCAGCGCATCCTCGATGCGCAGCTTCTTCTCCTTCATCTCGGCTTCGGTGGCGGCGCCCACGCGGATGATAGCCACGCCGCCGGCCAGCTTGGCCAAGCGCTCCTGGAGCTTCTCCTTGTCGTAGTCGGAGGTGGTGGTCTCGATGGCCTTGCGAATCTGGCCCACCCGGGCGGAGATGGCGTCAGAGGAACCCTCGCCGTCCACGATGATGGTGTTCTCCTTCTGGACCTTCACCTGGCGGGCCTTACCCAGCATATCCATGGTAGCCTCCTTGACCTCCATGCCCAGGTCGGAGGAGATCACGGTGCCGCCGGTGAGGATGGCGATGTCCTCCAGCATCTCCTTGCGGCGGTCGCCGAAGCCGGGGGCCTTGATGCAGCACACGTTCAGGGTGCCGCGCAGCTTGTTCACCAGCAGGGTGGACAGGGCGTCGCCCTCCACGTCCTCGGCTACGATCAGCAGACGGCGGCCGGACTGGGCCACCTGCTCCAAAATGGGCAGCAGGTCTTGGATGGAGGAAATCTTCTTATCGGTGAGCAAGATGAGGGCGTCATCCAGCACGGCCTCCATCTTCTCGGTGTCGGTGACCATATAGGGGGTAATGTAGCCCCGGTCCAGCTGCATACCCTCCACGACCTCGGAGTAGGTCTCGGCGGTCTTGGACTCCTCCACGGTGATAACACCGTCGTGGCTAACCTTCTCCATGGCCTCGGCGATCAGGGTGCCGATGGCCTCATCGGAGGAGGAGATGGCGCCTACGCGGGCGATGTCGGAGGTGCCGGATACAGGCTTGGAGTGGCCCTTGATGGCTTCGATGGCGGCGTCGGTGGCCTTGGAGATGCCCTTCTTCATGACCATGGGGTTGGCCCCGGCGGCCAGGTTCTTCAGGCCCTCCCGGATGATGGCCTGGGCCAGCAGGGTGGCGGTGGTGGTGCCGTCGCCGGCCACGTCGTTGGTCTTGGTGGAGACCTCCTTGACGATCTGAGCCCCCATATTCTCAAACGGGTCGGACAGCTCGATCTCCTTGGCGATGGTCACGCCGTCGTTGGTGATGAGGGGCGTGCCGAACTTCTTGTCCAGCACCACATTGCGGCCCTTGGGACCCATGGTGATCTTGACGGTGTCGGCCAGTTGGTTGACGCCCCGCTCCAGCGCGTGGCGGGCCTCCTCGCCATAGCAGATGATTTTAGACATATCGCATTACCTCCAAAATTTTGAGATGTGTTAACTTCCGTTACTCGACAATCGCCAGGATGTCGTTCTGACGGACGATGGTGTACTCCTCGCCGTCCACCTTGACCTCGGTGCCGGAATACTTGCTGGTCAGCACCTTGTCGCCGGGCTTTACAGTCATGACGACCTCCTTGCCGTCCACCGTGCCGCCGGGACCCACGGCCACCACTTCGGCCATCTCGGGCTTTTCCTTGGCGTTGGCGGTAAGGATGATGCCGCCCTTGGTTTTCTCCTCGGCTTCCAGGGCCTTGAGGATGACGCGGTCAGACAGGGGTTTGAGATTCATTGTTGGTTCCTCCTTATATATTTAGATATACGTATAAACGATTTGTCGTGGTTAGCACTCCTTTTGCTCGAGTGCTAACTTCGAGTATGATAATAACTCCTTTGCCAGAAAAAATCAACCCCTAATTTCAAAAAATTTGAGTTGGAAGGGAAAAATTCATTTCTCGTTCACAATCAAAAGGCGAGACTGCTAATTTTTGATCTTTTCCGACTGCCCGAACTGTAAAACCATACAAAAGCCCGCCGGGGAGCCGGCGGGCCTTGGTCTATTTTTCCTCCAGCAGTTTGGTGAGCTCCGCCATGAAGGTGTTGATATCCTTAAACTGGCGGTAGACGGAGGCGAAGCGCACATAGGACACCTCGTCCACATCCTTCAGCTTTTCCATAACCAGCTCGCCGATCTCAGTGCTGGGCACCTCCCGCTCCATCTCGTTTTGCAGGGACTGCTCGATCTCACTGGCCAGTTTTTCCAAGGTGGACATGGGCACCGAGCGCTTTTCGCAAGCCTTGAGCATACTGCCCATCAGCTTGTTTTTGTCAAATGCCTGGCGGCTGCCATCCCGCTTGATGACCAGCAAAGGCAGGCTTTCCATAATCTCGTAGGTGGTAAAGCGTTTGCGGCAGGACAGGCATTCCCGGCGGCGGCGGATGCTGCTCCCCTCGTCGGCGGGCCGGGAGTCCACCACCTTGCTCTCCAAATGGGCACAGTACGGGCATTTCATTACAGCATCCATCCTCTCTCTTGATATTGACGGGCTGAGCTGTGGCTGTAATCAGCTATTTATATTATAACATATAGTATCATAAATGGGTATCCTTTTTTTAAAAAATTTTCCAGCCTGTATAACCGGAGAAAAACCGTGGCATACTGTCCTGCGTGAGGTGATAATCATGGATAACCGCAATTCCAACAACATGGAAAACAAGAATCAGCAGAACGGCCAGAACCGCAATCAGCAGAACTCTCAGAATAAGAATCAGCAGAACAACCAGAACAAAAAGGACTCCAACAACGCCGAGAACCGGAGCAACAACCGGGGCTACTGAGTTGGGCGGAAGCGGAGGGCGGAAGCGTCCTCCGCTTCTCGTTTGAAGGAGGGAATATCATGAAGCGTGAAAAGACCGACGACCGGGAGCGGGCGGCCCGGGACCCTCAGTACCGTCCCCCTCCCTATGAGGACCTGTCCAGCCTGGTGGCTGGGCGTATGCAGCCCGGCCCCCAGTCCACGCCCCCCAGAGCGGGTAACGATCTGGATTACTGGCAGGACCCGGACCTGTTCCACTCCCCTGAACTGTAATAGAAGCGCCTCCGCAATCGCGGGGGCGCTTCCCTTTTGTCAGTCTGTTTTCAACTCCAGCCAAGGGGCCTCCGCCGCTGAGTCCTGTAATACCCGTAAAAGCCCCCGGCCAAAGGAAGTGGTTTCCAGCTCTGAGCGTCCGCATAGCTCCAGCAGTATTGGACGGCCCAGGCCGGTCAGGCAGTCGTGGAGGGCGTCCAGGTTTCTCCCCCACCACTCCGGGAGAACCAGCGCCTGCCCCAGCAGCTCCATGGCCTCGTCCCGGTTTTTCAGGCGGCTGCCGTCCAGACAGATCGTCTCCACGGTCATTCCTCCCCGTAAAGCAGCTCAAAGCTGGCGTAATGGTCTCCGGTGTAGTAGATCAGCCCGTCGTTGGAGAATACGATCCGCTTGGCCCCCCGGGAGCTGGTCCCCACCGTGTCGATGTCGCATTCGGTGTAGGAACGTCCCTCCTTCTCCGGCAACAGGCCCTCGTAGTTGCCGAAGCGGCTTCCTCCAATGGCGGTACCCGCTCCGGTGTAGCGCTCCACACTGCCGCCGGACCACCCCTTGTCCTGGGCCTCTCGTTTGGTGACATAATTGTCAGGCAAATGGCCGTAGAGGTGAATGTACAGCGCCACATCCTCTTTGGAACTGTACCAGCCGTCCTCAGTGACCGCCGCGCCCCTGCCTTCCGAACTCTGGGTCTCAGATGCCTGGGTTTCCGACGGCTCGGACTCCGCCTGTTCTGTCTCAGCGGGCGAGCCGGGCTCCTCAACTGGGGCGCTCTCCTCCAAAGCGGATGCGCCGGGGATGGAGGCTGTCCCCTCTGTAAATACAAAACCATCCGTACCGCCGCAGGCGGACAGCATCAACGCCCATACCAAGGCCAGCAGGAGGGCGGAAAGCCGTTTTAACATAAGTATCCCTCAATTTCATCCCAAAATAGGCGCACCCAAAGGGCCGCGCCGGACCATGACCGTGAATATGATACGATACCCCGTCCGTCCTGTCAACCCAGGCCGCCGCGGAGCAGTGTTTCGGCATTCATGTCAAGTTAACATAAAGATTGCAGAACCGATACAGAAAAAGGATTGACGAAAGAAGAAAAGCCGTGTAAAATAAGGGAGTACGCGACAAATTTCGAGTTTTTACCCAAGGAGGAATCCCGATATGGCTCCCAAGCCTTCTCAAGATACGTTGATTCACTGCGAAGCCTGCGGCGAGGACTATAGCTCCACCTATCGGAGCTGTCCCTTCTGCGGCGCCCGCAATGATCCCCGGCGGACCTCTGGCAGGGCGGACCCCAAATCCAGTTCCCGTTACATCCCCACCCCGCCCCCCGCTCGTGACCAAGGCCAAGACCGGAGCCGACGGGACGACCGCGACACCATGGATGACACCTACGTGTTTGACGGACAGGACGCCTTCGACGAAGATCTGGAGGATGAGGACTACTACACCCCCCGGCCCAAGGGCGGCAAGCGTCTCGCCCCCAAGGAGGGCGGCGGCTTCGACCTGCCCCCCATCAACTGGCCCCGCCTGATCACCTTCCTGTGCTCACTGGTCATCATCGTGGCGGCGCTCATCATCGTGTTCACCTACATCTATCCCCAGCTCCACGACAGCAGGGAGGAGTCCAGCGCTCCGGTGGATATCTCCGCGCCGCCCAGCATGGAACCCAGCCTTCCCATCTACAGCGCCGAGCCCAGCCCCGACGTCACCGCTCCTGTGGAGCCCTCGGCTGATCCGGCGCCTCCCTCTGCCGCCCCTTCCACGCCTGTCACTACCGGGACCCCGGCCACCGTGGTCAACGCCAGCAGCGGTCTGCGGGTGCGTTCCGGTCCAGGCATCTCTTATGAGGTGGTGGACAGCTTGGTCAACGGCAGCCCCATCAACGTGATCGCCCCGGCGGACAACGGCTGGTATAACATCAGCTACTCCGGTGGGACCAATATCGTCAAGACCGGCTATATCATGGGCGACTACATCTCCACCATCGCCGGGGTCACCACTACGGCTCCCGCACCCTCTACTCCGGCGCCTTCTACCCCAGCTCCCGTTATCTCCCAGACCCCCAGCAACGGCAATCCCACTGTGGGGCGCTCCGGTATCATCGTAAACGCCGATGGCGGCTTGAACGTGCGCCCCGACCCCAGCACGTCCAACCCCGCGATTGCCACCCTGGTGAACGGCAACCCCGTCCAGGTGGTGGCCGACGCGGGCAACGGCTGGTATCAAATCACCTTCTCCGGCAGAGGCGGCGTGGCCACCCCCGGCTATATCAGGGGCGAGTACATCTCGACCAACTGACAAGCGTTTCAACGCGCTGTGCGGGGACCTCAGACTGAGGTCCCCGCATTTATTTTGCAATTTCCAGCCCTAACCTTATGCAACTTGGCAAATGGTGGCAAGGCCTTGATTTTCAGGCATTTCCGCCATTTTCCGTTTGGGAGAGTTATTCGCATATCCCGGCGTGACTTTGCGCTGAAACGTAGTACGGAAGTAGCAAGTGACAAAATCTGCGGCGCTGGCCGGGACGCAGAAACGGGCGGTGTCTTGCCGACATCGCCCGCTTTCTGTGCTGTTGTTCACTTATTTGCGCCGCCCCGTTTTCCTCTACCCTTAAAAAACATTGATTTTACTGGGTTTTTCCATGTTTTCTTATGGCAACGCCCTTGACGCCGGACGGCTTCTATGTGTCACGATTACCTCTCCCGCCACTGCTCCACAGTGGGAGTGGACCACACCACCATGTTTCTTCCAAAGCGTTTGGCGTCGTAGAGCATGGTGTCCGCGATTTTCAGGCAGGTGTCGTAGTTGTCCCCCTGCCTGGGGAGCACCGTAACACCCCCCACGCTGATGGTCAGCCAAGGCCCCACAGACTCAGCCTGGGGGATGTGCAGCTCCTCCACCGCCTGACGGGCGGTTTTCATGAACTCATAAGCGGTCTCCGCCACATTGCCCATAAACACTGCCACAAACTCCTCCCCGCCATACCGGGCAAACAGGTCGGTGGAGCGGTGGAAAAAGGAGGACACCGTTTTTGCCACGGCGGCGATGGCCTTGTCCCCCGCCTGATGGCCGAAGGTATCGTTGTACGTCTTGAACTTGTCGATGTCAAACATACAGATGGAAAAGGGCAAGCCAAAGCGGACCGCCTCCCGCCAACGGGCGCGGCTCCCCTCCTCATACCGCCTCCGGTTGGCCACGCCGGTGAGGCCGTCTATCATGGCCTGCTCCTTGAACTGCATCTGGTAGCGGTAGAGCTGGATATGGGCGTTCACCCGGGCCTTGATGATGACAGGCTTAAAGGGCTTGGTCACGTAATCCACTGCTCCCAGCAGAAGCCCCCGTTCCTCATACTGAACGGCGGACAAGCTGGTGATGAGAATCACCGGCACATACCGGGTCACCTCGACGGCCTTCAGCTCCTGGAGAAGCTGGAATCCGTCCATCCCCGGCATGACCACGTCCAGCAGAATCAGGGAGTAGTTCCCCTCCATGGCCTCCTTCAAACCCTCCTCTGCGGTGTGGCAGGCGGTGATCTCATAGTCCTCCTGCAAAATCGAGCTCAGAAATCCGGTCTGGACCGGGCTGTCGTCGATTATAAGTATTTTATCCATGGCTCTTCCCCCCATTTGTCTCCTCTGCCCCCAATAGGAAGGAGCAGGTTTTTCACGAGCTATTCGGCCGCCTCGACCCGTCTGCCGCCGGTGATGTCCTGTGCCACGTACACCGCCGTCTGGGGCTGATCGTCCGGCCCAGTGCGGGCCAGCACAGCGGAGGCCCGCACCCATCCCCAGGAGTTGGAGTCCGCGCGCGCATCCGCGCCCTCGTTCAGCCGCCGGTATTCCACCGCCGCACAGGGCTGCCACCAGCGCAGAGTCTTGCGCAGGTTGTCCACATTCATCACCCGGAGATACTCCCCCCGGTCATCCGGGTGGATAAAGTGGTTGGCGTAAATCATCAGAGCGGCGGTGCAGTTCACCTCATCACCCAGCACATTCCCCACCCGATTGAGCTGGGTGACGGGCCGAAAGGTATCGTTCTCCAAATCCAAGTAGTATGTGGAAAAAAACAGGCTGCTTAAACTGCTGATGATATAGGCCCAATCCTCCAATTCATCCGGGCTGTGCAGCTTCGCCTCCGGTACAATGTTCCAAATTCTCTCAAAATTCCAGTTTTCCAACGTTGTTCCCTCCTGAAAACACTGGGGCTACGTCCCTCAAAAATGTCAAATCGCGTCATATTTTCCAATAATATCCAGCTTTTTAGGGATGCAAGTGCCAAATTTATGTATGATAACCGTATTATAGCACAACGGGAACCGCAAATCAATCCGTGCCGCCTTTCTTGCAAAAAATTTTCAGGCAAGGGCATAAAAAGAGCGCCCTTTTCACAAGGCGCTCTCTTTATCCCTTGATCTCAAATCAATCGTCCGCCTCCGGCTTCTCCGGACGCCGCTTCCCTGTCAGTTCCTCCATGGTATGCAGCAGCAGCGCCAAGTCCATGGGCTTACGCAGGTGGGCGTCGATGCCGCACTCCTTGGCCCGGCGGCGATCGTTCTCCAACGCGTTGGCCGTCAGAGCGATGATGGGCACTTCTGCCTTCACCGAGTCCCGCAGAGCCCGAATGGACAGAGAGGCCATCCAGCCGTCCATCACCGGCATTTGCAGGTCCATGAGCACTACGTCGTAATATCCAGGAGGCGCCTGGTCGATCTTGTCCAGGGCAATCTTCCCATTCTCGGCGGGGTCGATCTCAAAGCCCAGATCGCCCAGCAGCTCTATCTCGATCTCCCGGTTGATCTCGTTGTCCTCTGCCAAGAGGATACGCACAGGCTTACTCTGCTCTAGGCCCTTGCGGGCTGCGCTGCGCCAGGTCTGGATCCGGAAGCGGAATGCCGCTGTAAAGACGCTGCCCTTGTCCACCACGCTTTGAACGCTGAGCACACCCCCCATCATATCCACGATGTTCTTGGCGATGGTCAGCCCCAAGCCGATGCCGTGGACGCCGCTGAGAGTGGAGTTCTTCTCCCGGCTGAAGGGCTCGAATATCTTGTCCAGGAACTCAGAACTGATGCCGATGCCCGTATCCTCCACAGTAATGTTATAAAGCGCATATTGGTTGGGCAGCTCCTCCCCTTCCTCAATGCGAATGGTCACCCGTCCGCCGGGGTTGGTATAGGTCAGGGCATTGTTGGTCAGATACAGGATCAGCTGGCGCAGCTTCTCCTGATCGGTAAATACGATGTTGTGGCGCAGCTGGTCGCAGTTCAGGGTGAAATCAATATCCTTCTCGTGGGCCTGGGGCTCCAGAAAGTTGTAAATGTCTCCCACCGTTCCCCGCAGGTCACACTCCGCCTCTTCCAGCTCGGCGGACTCGTCCAGAGCGGATATTTGCAACACCTTATCAATCATGTCCAGCAGCTGACGGCTGGCGGTCTCCACCCGCTCCAGGCAGTCCAACGCCTCCGCAGTGTTTTCAATATTCAGCTTGGCCAGAGAGGTAAAGCCGAATATGGCGTGCAGGGGCGTGCGCATATCGTGGGACATATTGGACAGGAAGGTATTTTTGCTCGTGATGGCCAAATTGGCTTTGGCCAAGGCCTCCGCCAGCAGAGACTGCTGCTCCATCTGCCGCTGGAGCTCTTCGTCCACCCGGCGATAGCCCAAAACCACCTGCCGCACGCCGTCCCCACGGCCCACGTTGACCACCCGCAGCTGGAGATACTGCTGTTCCTTCTCCACAACCACCCGGTAGTTGAAGTAGTAGGTCCGACCGTCGGACAGCTTCTCCCGGATGTAATCCGGCGAGGTGGCGCGGACCACCACCTCCCGGTCCTCCGGGTGGACCCACATTTTCACATAATTCTCAGCGTATTCGGAATAGCTCCGGTTGGTGAGCCTGTCATAAAACAGCGCGGAGGTGCGCTCGCTGAGTCGGTAGGGCTGGACCTGGTCCAGCTCCAGGTCCACAAAGCAGATGGAATCATAGTTCACGCTCAGACCCTCGATGACCTCCAGCTGCCGGATATATTCCTCGTTGATCTGGGTCCGCTCCTTGTCGTATTCCTCCATGATGTTCCGGATCCTTCGATCCCGCTCCAGCCGCTCATTCACCAGTATGGTCTTTTCCAAAAGCTGCTGGTCCCGCTTCTCCGTGGCGTCCCCCAGAAACACATAGAAGATATCACCGATACTGTCACTGTGGACGAAATGGCCGTAATCCTCGATCCAGCGAATCGCGCCGTCCTTGCGGCGGACACGGTACTCCACATAGTCCAAGTCGTACTGGCTGGACTCAATCTGGGTGCGGATGCTCTCTTCCACTGCATCCAAGTCATCCGGGTGCACCAAGCCACGGAATGAGTTGCCTGTGTGGGCCCGGAACTCCTCCATATTCTCACACTGGAAAATGCGCAGCAGTGCCCGATTGGCATAGATGATCTCCTCGCCCTGGTCCGCATGATAGACTAAAAAACCACCAGGCATCTCATCCATAAACTGGACAAAACCATCCGTCAACTCATGGCACCCCTTTCCTGTCTGAATTTTCTCTTTCAAATCGAGCTGCTGGGACTGATACAGCGCCCGTAGCATTTGTTCGATTGCATGACCTTCAAACTGTCCTTCTTTCATGGTCCAATCGCCCCTCTCTGACAATAGAAGTTTATCATAAAAAGAGGGTTTTGTCATTAATTTCTTTTCTCTTATCTTTCTGTCAACTGAAATGATTTAGATGGTGCCGTCAATAAAAATATGATACAATAGTCTTCAAAGAGGCGGGAGGGCTGGAAAATGGCAGGAGACAGCATCGGCATGATATACGTGACAGAGCGCGGGAGAGGATCAGGCCACACACCATAGCGGGACTTGCCGGAAACGTATGGGAACTGGAAGAATGTGCACCGACGGTTCTAACGGTGGCATAACAACTGTATTCCGCCCTGTATCACATATAGCGCTACACAAAACACATCGTACAAATCATATTTCCTCGGTCGAGTCCTCTTCTTTAACCCCTTCCAAATCCTCTCGGATCAGAGCATACTCTTCCCGGCTGATATCACTTGGATATTGGCGCATCTCCCTCCCCCCCACCTGTTTTCCCCTTTATCTACCCCCTTCCCCTTTTATCAAATGATTTTAAACAGGCTCTTAGAGAACGGCCTTGTCAAGCAGGAGGATGTTCCACAGTTTGTCGGCGTCATCCGTACAGAGGCGGCGCGGCTGGTAACGTTGGTGGAGGACATTATTCACTTGTCGCAGCTGGACGAGGGAACCGCGCCGGAAAAGGAACAGGTAAACCTTCTGGAGCTTGCGGACAGCGCGGCTTCCGCTCTGCGGGAGCAGGCGGAGAAACGACATATTTCCCTATCTGTGACTGGCGAAAGCGCCAAGATAAGCGGAGTGCGGGGCTTCTTGCATGAAATGCTCTATAATCTGATTGATAATGCCATCAAATACAATATAGATGGCGGAAAGGTAGAGGTTGCTGTTTCAGCAGGCGATACCGCCATAACTGTTTCCGTAAAAGATACTGGGATTGGAATTCCACCGGAGTATCAGGCCAGAGTGACACAAAGGCAGGGTGACAGTATGGCAGAGCAGAAACGAGCATGGCCCTATGGCCGCATTGATCTTGATCTCACCGCCATTCGCTTTTGAGTATAGAGAAAGCGAGTGGCCTTACAGCATTTCTCAAATGCTATAAGACCACTCGCCATGTGTTGCCACGTCACCGATGATACAAGCTCATCATACTGCACCAAGGGTTTACACGGTATCTACACGAATAAAAAATGTTTCGCTTTATATCACTTTTCGCCGTTTTAATCATATATGCCTTTTCCACAACAACATTTTTTGAACTTTCTACCGCTTCCACAAGGACAAAGATCATTCCTTCCTGGCTTTTGGATTCTCCTGACGCCGTATTGTTTGTCGCGCCATGCTACGTTCATCTTTCCGATTTGTTCGTGAGAAAATTGCCGCCAGATTATTTGTGGGAGCCCGCCATTTTTCAACGTTGTGCTACCTGATGAATTCCAATCCACAAAACAGACAAAATTCTCGTTACCAGGCAACAATTCTTTTGATTTTCGAGTATCATGCTTATAAACATTTATGTATAATGCGTCCGCTTCAACATCTCCGTGCTTAATTGCCATAACAGCGGACGGAGGGTTCTTAAGCGTTCGCAACCATTCAATGGCCTGATTTATAACTTTTACTATCTCCTGCTTTTCACTTATATCCCCAATAAATAAATGGGCCTTTAACCGCTTGCGATCTTCAAGACTTGCATCTGCAACATTGTTGATCTTAAAAGATTCACCATTATAGTTCGGGAAACAATAATATTTAACTTCATTTAAATCAACCTCTTCTGTCGAAGCGGGAAAAATAATAACATCTTGCCTTTTGATGGCCTCTTGAAAGATTTTATCAATTGATTTCGCATCGGCACTCATGACCGAGACTTCTTGTTTCTTATACCTAACCCAGCCCCTCATCATTCGGGCACTATCGAATGCAATCATATATTGCTCATAATCACCATACTGGTTGTAGGCTATAATAGCCAACATTGTTGCAATCTGCGCAATAAAGCCTCGATCCGTGTTGCCTATCTGAATTTCCACGTTCAGTTGTTTTGAATCTCCTGTATCACTTATGTTCTGACAGTAAATCCCAGGTAAGCTCAGGCGCATTGCTAAAAGCGCAAACGATTCATGAGTTTTTTGAGAACTGTCAATTTTAAGCAAGGATATATGGTTATTCATAAAGGTCGTTAGAGACAGCAATACAGCACTGACAAGGTCGTAGGTATCATCTATTATCTTATCAAATTCGTATGGAGCCATGTCTTTACATTTTTGAACATTATTTTCGGAATAATAGAAGTATACTCGGTCTTCAGGCACTTTTCTAAGCAATACTTTTCCATGATTAATTGCATTTCTGAGATTTACATCAACTCTATCGGCAATCTCCGAATATCCGTTTGCAGCAATAACATTTTTAAGTTGTCCCAAAGTGTTTTGCGAAGAGTAGTCTTTTCCAATATCTTTTCCAGTTAATATTGCAATGACTCTCAAAAAATTAGATAAGCAGCTTTCGAGTAATGCAGTATAAACAGGAATTCTATATAGTCTGGTTTTAGTTTCTTGCATAAGGTTAAAACTTCTCAAATCTAAAACCATATCTGATACTTGACAATAAGAATCATAGCCCATCAAAAAATATTTGAAAATGGGCTCGTCAATTTCGGGAGGATTTCCATGAGCTTGTGCGAGGGATTCTAGCTGAGCTAATGTCTGCGTAAATACCTTTTTGTCCCAAAAGTAACATGGGTCGGTATACAGTACTCTATGGAAAACAAACAGAAACTCCCGGCTTAAACTAGTTATATTGGAATCGATTTGTTGCTGAACGCGGTTTAACAATTCCGTTGAGTCAAATGTGCTATAATATTTTGCTAAACAGAATGTATTTACCAAATTCATACCTGCACCTCACACTTTATACTATACTATGTTGCCTTTTCTACATTGTTTGATATTTTACCATATATGTATTAAAGATTCAACCGCGGCTTTAGAAAAGCCTGCGGGAATTCCCGCAGGCTAAATAAGGTGCTCGCAATAATTTGAGCTACTTTTTCTTTGGAAACTCCTCAGACACTTCCGTCCCATCCTGGAAACAGAAGGTAAGCGTTCCGTTCACAGAAACCGTTACCGATTCTACAACGGCGTTCCACAGGTCGAGGTCAAACTCATCAAGGATGTCTCCGCAACGGCGCAGTTCATCAAGGCAGCGGCGAATCTGTTCTTTACGGCCATGCTGAGCAAGTATTTCCTTCTTCACCTGAACGATTTTATCCTCAGTTTCCTTGCACTCTTTTTGCATTTCTGCGTAGCGTTGGTTATATTCCACCTGGTTTTGCACTTGTCGGGTATTCGCTTCCACATAGAAACGAAGTTTCTTCATCATTTCGGCATGCTGTGCCTCCAGGGTATCGCGCTGCTCCTCCAAGCTGCCCGTATCCGCCAATAGTGGCAGCAGCTCTTCGAAGCGAGCGATATACCGCTCCTTATCACCGAGAAGCTGATTGAAAGCAACCACGAAGGCGGATTCAAGCTCATCCTCGCGCAAATTTGGTGTGCCGCAAGGTCTATCGCAATCATACTTGCGGTTGCACCGCCAGATGTGGCTGCGATATTTGGTGCCGCTGTGCCAGACCTTTCGACCATAGTAAGCGCCGCACTCTCCACAAATAATCTTTGCGGTGAAGGGACTGCTCCTATGAAGATGACGGCGGTTTGGACGTCTGCGCTTGATTTCGTTCTGCACCAGCTCGAAGGTATCAGGATCGATAACGGCTGGGTGAGAGTTCTGGATGTAATACTGCGTGATCTCGCCATTATTTTTCTTGACAGTTTTGGAGAGGAAATCTACGGTGTAGGTTTTCTGGAGCAGGGCGTCGCCTTTGTATTTTTCGTTTTGGAGGATACTCATAATAGTGGATACGCTCCATTGTGTCTTACCGGCGGGAGTACGGATTCCTTCGCTAGTGAGTTGGTCAGCGATAGAGCGAACTGTACGCCCCTCCAGAAATAAGCTATAGATTTTACGAATAATCTTTGCCTCTTCCTCAACAATTTGCAGGATGCCATCAGGACCCTTTTCATAGCCGAGAAAACGGCTGTACGCTAAGGAAACCTTGCCCTCTTCCATGCTGCGACGCTTACCCCAAATGACATTTTCGCTGATGGATCGGCTTTCTTCCTGAGCTAAACTGCTCATGATCGTAAGCATCACTTCGCCTTTAGCATCCAGCGTGTAAATGTTTTCTTTCTCGAAATAGACCTCGATGCCTTTTTCTTTCAGACTGCGGATCGTGGTCAGAGTATCGACTGTATTGCGGGCGAAGCGGGAGATGGACTTGGTCAGGATTAAATCGATTTTGCCAGCGAGGGCATCTTCGACCATCCGATTGAAGCCTTCTCTCTTTTTGGTATTTGTGCCGGTCACACCTTCGTCGGTATATACGGCTACAAATTCCCATTCGGGGTTACTCTTGATGTGGCGGGTGTAAAAATCCACCTGCGCCTCATAACTAGAAAGTTGCTCGTCCGAGTCAGTCGAGACCCGCGCGTAGGCCGCCACGCGCCGCTTTTGTTGCGGTGTATTTGGCGCAACCGAAAACAGGCTGGCGGTACTCTCGATTTTATGGACTTTTCTAATGGGTTTTTCCATTTTTACGCCTCTCTTTCGCACCTTTCAACGCATCCTCACGTGCTTTTTGCCTCATTTCCCCCGTCCAACTTTCCCGGCGGGACGGGTTTTGCCAGGTAATTTCCTGAGTCCGTCCATCGTGAAACACATAGACCAGACGACTAGGACCCGGCACCTGTATTTCAGAAATATTTTCCAGCAAGGTCTCTCTATTCCAATCAGTCGCACCAAGAATCTCCGAAGTTTTCGCAATCAGGATAGATTCCGGTATCTGCTGGGCAGAACATGCTTGTTTACCATATCGGTTAAACGTAGAACACATCCAGGCGGGCTTCGCATACTTGCTGCTGGCATTAACGATTTTTCTCCGAAAATGCCCGCCGCACAATCCACAATGAATTAACCCTGTGAATAAATATGGAGCCTTTGCCGGGGAGGATGGATACTGCGCCGCACGCCGTTTCAATTCCTGCTGCACAAGCGAAAAGGTTTCTTTGTCGATAATTGCTTCATGGCTGTTTTCTACATAATACATCGTGCGTTCGCCGTGGTTAACAATCTTTTTCTTGCTGATATGGTCTAAAATATAGGTTTTCTGGAGCAGCATATCGCCGGTATATTTTTCATTATGGAGAACGCTGTAAATGACGTTCTCGCCCCATTGTCCACCATGCGGAGCAGGTATGCCCATGCGATTGAGCTTTTTCATGATGGCGTTGCGCCCCATACCAGCGAGGAAGTCGGCAAAAATCATTTTCACGATTTCCGCTTCTTCCGGGACAATTTGCAGCGTGCCATCCACCAACCGGTAGCCGAGCATTGTGCCAGTATTGGGACGGCCTTCCTCAAACATCTTCTGAATCCGCCATTTCTGGTTTTCGCTGGCGCTCCGGCTCTCCTCCTGGGCGAAGGACGCCAGCAGCGTCAGCATCAGCTCACCGTCCGAACTCAGCGTGTGAAGGTTCTCTTTCTCGAAATAAACGTCCACTCCCAGCAGCCTCAGTTCCCGAACCGCCGAGAGTAGCGTGACCGTATTCCGGGCAAAACGTGTCAGCGATTTCGTGATCACCATGTTGATCTTCCCATCCCGGCAGTCCGCCAGCATCCGCTGGAACTCCGGGCGGTCCTCTTTTGTGCCGGTCAGCGCTTCGTCCGCATAGATGCCAGCAAGTTCCCAATCGCCGCGATTACCGATGTAGTCATTGTAGTAGCTGATTTGTGCTGAGAGCGAATGCATCATAGCATCTTTGCCGGAAGAAACCCGAGCATAAGCTGCCACGCGCTTGCGCTGGACAGTTTGCACCGCAGTAGGCTCAAGTTTCACAATTTTTCGCATCTAATACCTCCTTTTTGTGTTGACCGAATCTTCCATTTCGGATATACTTTAAGTGAGATTCTTCTCCACTTTATATAGTTTAGGGGATTCCCGAAGCGGGAACCCCCTTTGCATTACAGCTTCTTGATCCGGTCGACACCGTAGACGATGCCGAGACCAGAGCCGCAGTCCCAGTTGACGAAGATGGTGCCGGTATCATCCACCGCAGCCACCGTGCCCTGTTCACCAGGCGTCAGCTTACTGTAGGGATCGTCCATGTGGACGAGTTCCACACGGCATCCGGTCGGATAGAACTTCCGAATCCGCTCCACCATTTCTGGACTGGGGAAACTGTTATTGTTCATAAGGTGCGCCCCCTTCGGCTTCAGCGGCAGACGCCGCAGAAGCCTCATTGTTGTTATCGCTGGCCGTCGGTTCCGGGCGATGCCCGCTTTTCCAGCTGCTGTTGCCAGCGAGATTTCGAAGCAGGATCTTCCGGGCGGTTTTGTACTCATCACCGATGAACCCCAGGCGAATCAGGAACAACCGCATCGTGAACTTCTCGTTCTCGGTACTGCACTCCTTGGCGGTCACCCGCTTCTGGTTCTTAGCCATCTTGAACAGCGCTTCGGCGAGGCTAGTATATGCCTCGCTCTCGCCATCAATATCATGGAGCGTGAACCACGGGAACCGCACTGATTGGGGCGTAATCTCGATGTCGACTGAGTCCGTCCCGAGAGCCTTTTTGAGCAAAGCTGCTTTGCCGGTGATGATTTTTTGGAGCCTGTCGCAGGCTTCGTCGGAAAAATCATCCCGCGGCAATGTCACCTCCATCGTGGGAGGGCCTTCCGGCGCGGTATCTTCTACTGTAGCTGCTTCGGCATTTTCCAGCGCAGCATCTTCCGGTTCGACCGTTTCCGTTTCGGTTTCTCCGGCATCTGCCTGGATGAAGCCGCGTTCCCGCAACGCGGAAGCTAACTGGTCGATTTCCTCGGGCGTAGCAGCATCCGGACAAGTTACCAGCCCGTCGCGGCTGACGGTGTATCCGTCGATGTTGTAGGCGAAGGACGGTGCGCCCTGGTAGGCGGCATCCTCGCCCAAAATCTCGCTCATGGCATGAACCAGTGTTTTGCGCTGTTCGCCGGTGACGTTGTAGTTGATGTTGCTCATGGTAACTTCCTTTCCTTTATCCTCTGCCGGATTATTTTCGCTTGCTGGGGCAAACCCAAGTGTTCGGAGCCGCGAAACAAGCTGATTGGATTTCGCCGCAGATTCATCAAGGCATACAAGAATGCCTTTTTTGTAGAGCTTGTAGCAACCGATCTCGCAATGTTTGTGGTACGGTATCTTTCGATAACGAATGGGCTGCCCCAGCAGTTTGCTGATGGCTTGCGCCAGCGCTTCATATTCCGCGCCCTGGGCGTTGTAATAGATTTTCATGGCTTTATGTCCTTTGTTTATTGCCACTACCATCTATCACTCAAGCCGTCACAAAAAGCAAGCGTGAATTTCAGAAAATGCGTGTTATTCCTTGCCGGTAAAGATGAAGTTAACGTATTCCCGCTTGTGTTCCTCCAGATAGGCCACCAACTCATAGAATCCCATGCGGTTGGCGATCACCTGCACCATGCGGATGTCGAGCATGTTGGTTTCGCCGGAGTCTCGGACAGCCAGAATCTGTTCCTTTACAGTTGCGTTCATTTGTTTGCCTCCTTCGAATTGTTCACAGCTTCGATTAGAATGTTGTTGTCGAAGCCGGCGGTCTGATAGCCTGCACTAATCGTGCAAAGGTAGCCCATTGAGGGCGTGCCGTAGGGGTGTCCGGCCTCGTTCATGATGTAGACCATGGCATAGACCCGTTTGCCGTTCACGGTCAGCCGCAGAGTTTCCTTGCGGTAAAGATGCGGCCAGCCTTCGTAGCGGTCAAGCGCCCGTTCATCCTGGGGCTGAATCCGCCAGACCAGCACCGGCACCTCGCAGCCCCGCTCCCGTTCCACTGTGGCAACGGCTCCGCCGTTCCCGCCCCGGAACCACAGCTTCCAGTTCCGCAGGACTGCCGTCCCCACAACTTCCGCCGTGGGGCAGCGGTGCTTCATCTGCTGCAGGTTGAGGTTGGACCCATAGGCGATATAAAATCGCGATTTATTGCTGCTCATTGTCGTGACCTCCATTTCTGATGTGACTGCGCACATTTTCTCGGGAACCATACCGCCAGGCGGCGTTGCCGCTCAGGTGTTGGTAAAGGTGTTCCCGGCAGTTCTTGAACTCATCGCCGATGAAGCCGATCCGGTTGAGATACGTCCTCATGGCGAAACGTTCATTTTCTTCCTGCACTTTCTTGTACCGGGCGTTCTTTTGGGTGAGCGCCTGGTTGTTCAGAGCTAGAGCCAACACGATGTAAGCGCGAATTTTTCCGGCGTGGAGTGTGCCGTTGAATCCCCTGAGCTCCACCGTGTGGTGTCCGTGGAAGAAACTGTGCAGGTTCAAAAAGTGGTATCTGCTGCTGTGATAATGCTGGTTGCGGTTCTCCCGATACCCTTCGTACCAGATGGTTTCGATCTGGTCGAAGGTGGTGGGTTTGGCTTCGTTCATCCGTTTCACCAGATAAGCGTCCATCTTCTTACAGTAACGCATACGCTGAGGCTCAATTTGCAGAGCCTTATAGAACAGGTCGTTGTGACTGGCGATGATGTTGACGAAGTTACGGATGCTTCTCGGGGTGTGGTTGGAACCGTCCAGATGGATATGTATCCCGCAGGACGAATTGGCGAAGCCGCCCGCTTTGCGGAGAGCCCGCACCAAGCCCTGCAGCGTGTCGATATCCTCCCGATAGAGCAGAATGGGGCTGACCATCTCCACACTGTAGCTTCCGCTGGCTGATACGATCTGGCCTCTCACTTTGTGTTGACAGTTGATGCTGCCGTCACTCATGAACTTCCAGATCCGGCCATCAGGCGCGGTGACCAGGTGGGTGTTGTAGTAGTCGCCATTGGTACCGACACTACCGCCGAGGAACTGTGCGGCGACCTCCGCCGCTTTGGTACGGGTGATGCCTGTGAACTCGATTTCGATGCCGAAGTGGTTGGAAAACAATCTGACATACCCTCCTTTCCGACAGTCGCTTTACGCTGGCTGGTTTTAGAGGGCGTCCGCAGATACGCCTCAAAAATCGAGCGCGTATCGCGGCTGTCAAGTTTGTTGACCGCCAAACGGCGAAAAACCTCCTTTCTTAGTTAATGTTGATATTTGGCGCTCCCAGATGGGAGCATATTGGTTGATGTCACTGTGTATTTTAGGCGGGAGGGGGCGGCTGCCCCCTCCGGTAAAGTGTTGGTTCAGTTAAGGGAATTCAAGATGATAAAAAGAACGACTCGTTCTTCCTGCGTAGAGGGTTCCTTGTACCATCCCCGGTCGTAGCCGATGACCGTCTGAGCATTCAGACGCACCGACAGCTTACTGATTTTGCCCCGCCGGATGCCATATTGGCTCGGCGTGTCATAGGTCTTGGCCTGATAGTGGTAGATGTTGGGTCCGGCTTTGACGCTTCCTTCTTTCCACATAACCTGATCCTTTCTGCCCTCGTTACCTCCGGGGCGGGCCTTTCTGAACCGGGGAGTGGATTGCCGGTGGACATTGTTCCTGAGTCAGCACCTGAGAGAGATTCTGGTACTCCTCCTGGGTAATCAGATTACGGCGGAGCATCTGCCTAGCGATAGCAATCACCGCGCCGCGCTCTTTTTCCCGTTCAAACTGCGCTTTATCCATTAGGGCAATCCCTCCCCATAGCGGCTGAGAATATAACATTCGTGGCCACAAAACTTCCGCTTTCTGTTCCCGTAGCTGATAAAATCTTTGCCGCAGTGGTAGCAGGTCAGGCGGTAGGGCTGCTTGCGCCGGGTTCGGTTCCACCAGGCGTAGCGGCATTTGTCGCTGCAAAAGGTCCTCTTTCTGCCGCTGACATTCGGTGGCAGGGGCGCTCCACAGTTCTTACAGGTGTCAAGGGTTGACATGGTTGGCTGAACCGATTTCGCGTCGCTGCGGCGGCAAATGGTTTTTACGGTGTTGGGCGACAGCATCAGACTCTCCGCGATTTGCCGGTAAGAGGAGCCTTGCCGCCGCATTACGAGGATGGCATTCTTCTGAGGTTCGGGAATCATGCTGCTGCCTCCATTCCTGCCCCTGTCGCGCCCACAACTGCCTCGTGTGCGGCTTTCAGGCGAAGGCCGAGGACATGTACCACGTTGGCGGTGACGGCGTTTCCGGCCTGTTTGTAAGCCTGGGCGTCAGAATCCACAGACAGGAACTTGTCGATTTGAGTTTCCGAGAACCCCTGCAACCGGAAGCACTCCCGAGGCATGAGGCGGCGAATCCTGAAGTCCTCGGTAACAACTCCCTGATGGCTGCCGGTCGTAATGGTGTGGGCAATCTTACGGCCAACGCGCCCCCGCTGCTGATTGCTCCCGGCAAAACTGAGGTTGACGGAGTCTCCCGCCGTAGCCTCGTTGTAACCGCGCTTCGTCGCACCCTTCACATACAGGACGGCGTTCTGCGTGGGGTTGCGATTCAGACCACGGTAGTCCCCGGCGGTCAGAGTGTAGGCGGCATCGATTCCTTTGGTGATCCCGGTCTTGCGGTCGAAACCGACAGCATACAGCCCGGTCTTGCCGCCGATGCTGCCAGCCTTCGCCAACAGCGTTTTGGACACGCCAGCCGGATCATAGACCCGCGAATCCTGCCGTCCGTCTATGAGCAACTTAAGAGCTTCCGCATTTGCTTCTCGGAGAGGTAATATTTCTCCGGCGCATCGGGGATCAAGATATCCGACAATGTACACCCGGCGCCTTGATTGAGGGACGCCAAAATCCTTGCTGTTAAGCACCTGCCATTCGACATGGTACCCCAGCTCATCCAGTGTACCGAGGATGGCAGCGAACGTCCGGCCGCCGTCATGCGATAACAATCCTGGGACGTTTTCAAGGAGAAGATATGCAGGCCGTTTCGCTCGAGCCACACGGGCAATCTCAAAGAAGAGAGTGCCTCGAGCATCTTCAAATCCTTTTCGCTTGCCAGCGATAGAAAAACTTTGGCAGGGGAATCCTCCGCAGAGCAGATCGAAGTCTGGCATCGTGTTTGTGTCAATTTTGGTTGCGTCTTCATAAAACACCTCTTTTTCTTTTACATCATGGGCGGCGCGATAGGCTTTGTCGGCGTGCTTGTTGATCTCACAGTGACCGACGCAGGTGAAGCCGCCCGCCCGTTCCAATCCGGCCCGGAAGCCGCCGATGCCGGAGAACATATCGAAGAATCGTATCATCTAACAACTCCTATTTCTTTGTCAAAATTATTATCAGGTTTGTTTCCGTGTTTATTAGGGGCCTGTGGTATGTAAGCGGAACAGACCCGGAATCCCTATGGACTCGAAAATGTTGATGTTACTCAGTTTTTGTGTTCAAGATGCTGATCTTCATTCTTCTGTTTTGGTTTCAAACTGATATCCACGCTGTAGGCGCGTTTCAACCCAACCATCTCGGCGATATCCCGCCACATATCCTCCGACACCTCTTGTTCCAGGGTGCTCCAGATATGATACTCGTGCTTCAGCATGATTTTCGCAATCTTACTGGGGTCTGCCATAACCTGGGCATCACAGTCGGCAAAGGTTCTTCCTTCGACCATAATGGGGCTTGCATCTACGGTCTGCACAATATCCTCCAGGCGTTTTCTCACGGCTTCGATCTCAGCATTAACCAGATGGACTGCTTCCAAGACGGTCATTTCCCGCGCTTCTTTTGTGGATAGTTGATCCCCCGAATATTTCTCTGTCATAGGTTCCTTTCCTAAAATTGACTAATATCTCTTTCCAGCCCCACTGTTCTCCGGTCCTGCCCGCTTACATACCCCAGGCTCCTACATGGCCACTTGCTCAGCACAGCATCCGCTCATCTCCGCCATACTGGATCAGGTGCGTCAGCTCGTCTTTCGTGATGACGGTGAACAGCTTGGGCTGCTTGTCGAACGCTTCCCGGATGTGGGAGAGCAGCCGTTCCTTCCGGGCGGCGGTCGGCGCAATCCAGACCGTCAGCGGAAACACTTCGGATTCCTGCTGCTCCAGCCCGCTGCGGTAATAGCGGTGATATTTCTCACATTTTTCCACCACCTTGACGGGCGACTCGGTATCCAAATCCACCTCGATGAACCACCGGTCCTCATATTTGTCGGAGCTGGTGATGGCGAACAGGTCGGGCTTGAGAACGAGAACCGATCCATACTCACTGTAGGTGCGCCAGCACCCAGGCTCCGGCTGAATGGCAGAAAGTTCCATCCTGCAGTTGTCCCTGCAGAGTTCCGTCAGCTGAACGGCTACATCAGCCACCGCCAAGGTGTGAGCCAGGAAGTATGGCGAGGGCTCGAAGAAGCGTTTGGTGGGCGTGAGCGTATAGCTGCGGAGATAGATCAGCCGCTCCCCGGCGTGGGTGAGGTACCAGACCATCGCTCCGGAGCCAGCCCGCACCCCGCCGATGCGCCGGGACAGATGGTCGATGAGTCCCAGCTCACGGAGTTTTCTCAGATTGCGGCTGGCGGCGCGGAGAGCTGCGGTAGGCGTGGAGGCATCCGAGAAGTGGAGTCGCTGAATCTGACTGGTAAGCAGATAGCGGTAGCGCTGGACGGACGCGATGATCTCCATATCCCGTTCGCTCAGGCTGACGGAGATCGCTTCCAGCTGTTGCCGGGAGAGATGGCGGCGCCCGCCGCCGGGCGGAGTGGTTTTTGTAGCGGGATTACAAAAAGAATCATGAACGTTAAACTTGGAAAAGTCCGGCGCGTTGCGGGTTTCCGGCGTTTTCTCGCCATCGCGGGAGGTCGGGGGATTAGTCATGAGCGTTTTCTCCTTCCGATGGGCGTGCCGCTGTCATTCTTGCCGGGAGCTCCAGCCGGGGCGAACATTTTGAGGTACTCCTCGTCAACTTCTTTCGCCGGTTTGCCGTAGGCTGCCATGCTGCGGGCGCGAAGCTCCAGCGGGTCGCGCAGAGGCGGGACCGGAGGAAGCGTGCGGCCAAGTATCCAGCCTGTGTTGCGTCCGCCCTGTTGGAACGATGTATAGATCTGGTAGCGGGGCAGAGCGATAAAGTCCTCCGCAGAGAGTCCCGGAGCCATCGCCGCCATATCCTTTGCGTCTTTGGCACTCAGTCCAAAGCTGATCT
>CAJUQN010000013.1 GCA_910588625.1 uncultured Oscillospiraceae bacterium | reverse complement strand
CTTATTTTATCACATCTTCTATCATTTCGGGGGATTAAATCAGCGTTTCCTTAAAAACGCGAAACCCCACGAAAACCCGGATAAGCGGGCCTCGTGGGGCCAGGATGGGGCGGCGTGGTCAATCAAGACATCTGACCCAGCTTACGCGGCCCTTTGCGAAGGGCGTTTCATAGAAGCGGGCAGTTTTGTCCCTCTGGGTGTCGTTCCACTTGTCGAAGCCTTCTGGGGAGATGTGCGGGCCATATGTACAATCCCGGAACTCGCACAGGCCGAAGTCCCGCCAGGGACGGGCTAGATAGATGGAGCCGGGGGTGACCCCATCCTCCATGGTGAAGCGGCAGTTTTGGAACTGAAATCCCCTGGTCTGGCGCGGTTCATGGGCTGGCGCGGCGGCGTAGCCGATGCCTCTGGCGTCGCAGAGGGAGCGGATTTCGCAGTTTTCAAACACTGCCTCCCCGCAGCCGAAGATGAAATCAACGGTGCCTTCAATGAGACAATCGGCGAAGCGCTGCGCGCAGGTTTTAGACAGCCTCAGAAAACGGGGCAGAAAATCATCGTACCGCTCAATGAGGTCGTCGGGCAGCGGCCCCAGGAAGAGCGTGTCCTGAGTGGAGGTCAACCGGCAGCGCTCCATGGTGAAGCGGTCGCCATAGACGGTCAAGGCCACCTCCTGGCCCTTCTCTTCGGGGTGAAGAGAGCTGTTTATGATAGACAGGTCCCGCAGGGTGACGCCGTCGGCACACACGGCCAGGGTCCAGGTGCGGAATGTGTTGTACTCCACGCCGTCCTCGTCCAGTTTTTTGGCGTAGTCGTCCCAGCAGATGCGGGTACGGTCCGCGCCCGCCCCTTCCAAGGTTACCCCCTGGGTGAAGATGGCGGCTTTCACACGGTAGTCTCCCTCGGCCAGCCGGATGGTCTCGCCGGGGCGGGCTTCATTTAGGGCCTTTTGAAAACCGGCCTGGGATGTAATTTCGAGCATCAGACAGCTCCTCCTTTCAAAATGGGGCAGGCACATTATAAACCGCGTTTCACTTCCTGCACAGCTCTAAATCGACAGGAAATCCATTTTATACATAAATTTTCTGAATTTCTCTATATACAGAGCCATTGGCAGCTTGTATAATGTAAGGAGCTTACAATCAAAAAATATGGGCATTATGCACGAAATGGATGTGCATTTTTGGCTATGTTAGCCAAAAGACAGGCCCCCTTTCAGGCTGCATGGCAGCGCTGAAAAGGATGGGGACTGAAAACAAGATCTGACTTCTACAGAAACGAGGGGCGGTGGGGCGTGCAATGAGGCGGGAGCTTACCTGGAAGCAGTACCGGGCCATTGACCTGACCCTACTAGGCATAGCGCTGGCTATCTTCGAGTTCATCATCGTACGGGCCGCCAACTGGTGGTTCCCCGGTCAGCCCTTCACTGTCTCCCTGGCGGCGGCCATCACCTCCATTGTCTATATGCGTTGGGGCTCTTGGGGAGGCATCCACGCCGTGGAGGCGGGGGTGATTTTTTGCTATTTCTCCGGGGCCACCGGGCAGCAGTTTCTGATCTACTGCTTGGGTAACCTGGTTTCTTTGCTTGCGGTCCTCCTGCTGAAGGCCTTCGGGAAGGAGCGGGTGCGCACCGGGCACCTGTCGCTGATCTTTCCCCTTCTGGTGCAGGTGCTGATGCAGGCGGGGAGAGCGGCCGCCGCCCTGGCATTGGGGGCGGAGCCGGCCAACGCGGTGGGGTTCTTCACCACCGACAGCCTCTCCCTCTTATTCACCTTTGTGATCATCTGGATAGCGCGAAAGCTGGACGGTGTCTATGAGGATCAAAAACATTACCTTCTGCGCATCCACGCGGAGAAGGAATAAAGGAGGAGGTTAAAAATGAAAGTAAGGGCAGCGGATTTCCTCGAATTTGACAAAGAAGCCAATGTCTATCGAGTAAGTCCGGAGCAGGCCGTCCGGGATGACGTGGAAAAGCACTACTGGCGGCACGTGGGCGTCACCATCCTGAAGGACTGGCGTTTGTACCTGATGCTGGTCCCCATGATCCTGGTGTTCCTATTCTGGCGCTACTTCCCCATGTATGAGCTGTTGGGATGCTTCAAGGTGTCAGACGAAGTCCTGCCCGTCTCGCAGCAGCTGTTTTCCGGCTTTTCCTATTTCAAGCAGCTGTTGGTGGGCGGGACCCAGCTGTCCACCGATTTCTGGCGGGCGCTGAGGAACACCTTTATCCTCAGCTTCTACGGCTTGTGCTTCGGTTTCCCCATTCCCATCATCCTGGCGCTGTTCTTCAACGAGATCCGCTCCAACGCGGCCCGGAGCGTCTACCAGGTGCTCACCTATCTGCCGAAGTTCATGTCCACCGTGGTCATGACCTCGCTGGTGACTATGCTGGTGAAGCAGGGCTCGCTGACCACCGGCATGGGTATCGTCAGCCAGGCCATGGAGAGCTTGGGGCTGATCAGCCACGAGGTGGCCAATGCCGGTCTGTTGAACAACCCGGCCTTCTTCCGCTCCATTTATCAGATCAGCGGCATCTGGGAGAGCGCGGGCTATGACAGCATTGTGTTCTTCGCCGCCATCATCGCCATCTCGCCCACCAGCTACGAGGCGGCCCAGATCGACGGCGCGGACAAGTGGGCGCAGATGCGCTATGTGGTGCTGCCCAGCATCCTGTCCACCATCGTTATCATGCTGATCACCCGCATCGGCTCCCTGCTGAACATTGGGTATGAGAAGGTATTGCTGCTGTACAACACCAACACCTACGTCACCGCCGACGTGGTGTCCACCTTCGCCAACCGGCAGGGCATGAGCGCCCAGGGCGCGGGCACCGGAATTGCGGCGGCGGCCGAGATGATGAACAACGTCATCGGCATGATGCTGGTCATCGGAGCCAATACCATCGCGCGCAAGGCCTCCAACACCTCGCTGTACTGACGGGAGGGCGCATATGAAAAGAAAACTTGAGATATCGGAGCTGATATTCAAAATTATCAGCTATACGCTGCTCACTGTATTCGCCCTGTGCTGCCTGTATCCCTTCGTATATGCGGTGTCCGCCTCCATCAGCGGGCGGGAGGCGGTGGAGTACGGCCAGATCGTACTGTTCCCCAAGGCGGTGCAGTTCGACGCTTTCGCCCGGATGTTCGGCGACAATATGTTCTGGAACGCCTACTCCAACACCCTGTTTCTCACACTGTACGGAACCCTGTGGTCCATGCTCACCGCCATCCTGGGCGCCTACGCCCTGTCCAAGCGGCGGCTGCTGTTCCGGAAGTTTTTCAACTTCTTCCTGGTGTTCACCATGTGGTTCTCCGCCGGCATTGTGCCCCAGTACCTGAACTACCTGGCCACCCGTGACGTGTTCCGCGTGTTCGGCATTTCCGACGACAAATGGCTGGTTGTCATCGCCATGGGCATGGCCGCCATGAACATCATCCTGCTGAGAAACGCCTTCGAGGGCGTGCCCTCCGAGATCGAGGAGGCCGCCATCGTGGACGGCGCCTCCGAATTCCAGGTGCTCAGCACGGTGTACATCCCCATGAGCAAGTCCACCATCGCCACCGTGGCCCTGTTCTTCGCCATCTCCCGCTGGAACGGCTACTTCTGGGCCCGGCAGATGATCTCCAACCCCAACGAGCAGCCCCTGCAGGTGTTCATTCGGCTGCGCCTGGAGCAGTACACCGACCCAGAGACCATCGCGGGCTGGAATCAGGTGTTCGCCTCGGACTCCATGATCTACGCCCTCATCGTGTGCTCCATCGTCCCCATTCTCATCATCTACCCCTTCATCCAGAAGTATTTCGCCAAGGGCGTCAACGTCGGCGGCGTGAAGGAGTAACCAAATCAAGTTCCTGCGCTTGTGTATGTAGCAGAACTCACACAGACATAAGGAGGATATCCATGAAGAAGTTTAAATCCCTGACCGCGATGCTTTTGGCCATCGCCATGACCGCCGCCCTGCTGGCCGGCTGCGCCCCCAGCATCTCTTACGAGCAGTCCCAGCCCCCCGCCAATGAGAGCAGCAATACGGACGCCGAGAACAGCGCCGCCCCCTCCGGCGGCCTGGACTACGCCCCGGGCACCGAGCTGCGCATGGCCACTGGCTACAACAGCCCCAAGACCGGTATTGCCTTCGACGCCGAGACCGCGGGCGAGGGCGTGACCCTGGCCGACGGCAACACCTACCACACCGGCGAGCTCAAACCCACCTGGGCCGAGCTGGAAAAGAAGCTGAACGTGACCTTTAAGGATATGTACCAGGGCAACAGCGCTTCCAAGGAGTTCGACTTCTGGAAAGAGCGCCTGGGCGACGTGGACATGGTCAGCGGCACCGCCATCAAGCTCACCGAAAACGGCGAGGCCGGCAGCCTGGTTAACATCGCCGAGTACCTGGACCTGATGCCTAACTTCAAGGCCTATCTGGACGCCAACCCCATCGTCCGTATGTCTATCACGGGCAACACCGACACCGGCGCCATCTACTTTAGCCCTTATTTCGACGGCGTGGACGACATCGAGCGTATGCCCCTGATGCGCACCGACTGGGTGGAGAAGCTGCTCAACGGCGAGGGCGAGTTCACCGCCTCCGCCAGCAAGAACATCGCCTCCCCTGTGTATCAGCCCTATATGCCCACCTCCGGCAAGGTGGAGGTGGACGTGGTCAAGCTGGATGGCTCCGGCACCGAGAAGGTCTCCAAGGACTACGATAAGGGCGGCAACATCATCGACAAGATGAACGCTGCGGGCGCCATCAGCGGCGTGGACGCTGTGAATATGCTGCGCACTTACATCGACGAGGCCTATGACGGCTACTACGGCACCGACCGCGCCAACCTGTTCGTGGGCCAAAACGCCGCCTGGGACGCCGACGAGCTGGTGGCCCTGCTGCGCTGCGTGGTGGCAAACTCCCAGACCCTCAACGGTACTGACACCATCCAGGGCCTGTTCTCCCGTGAGGACGACAACAACCAGCGCCGGGTGGATATGTTCCGCTTCGCCGGCACCCTGTTCGGCGTGCGCGGCCTGGAGTCCCGCCAGGACTACCTGTACGTGGGCGTTGACGGCGAAATGCACGATGCCCGCCAGGATGTGGAGACCTACCAGGCCATGGAGCGGATGCACGCCATGGCTCAGGAGGGCCTGATCTCCAAGGCCTTCATGGACTCCTCTGCCGAGAGTTCCAAGACCTATCTGGAGAACGACCTGGGCTTCATGCACTACGACTACAACCAGACCCAGACTCTGATGAACGCCACCGCTCTCCAGGACGGCGAGAAATACATGGCCGCCATGGTCCCTGTGGCCCTATGGTTCGACGGCGCCAGCGACAGCGGCGTGTATATGCGCTTTACCGAGTCCTGGCGCTCCGTCAAGACTGACGGCTGGGGCATTTCCAAAGCCGGCGTGGGCGACGACACCAACAAGCTGAACGCCTGTCTGGCCCTCATCGACTACGCCTATTCCGAGGAAGGCCAGATCCTCATGAGCTACGGCCCCGAGTCCTGGCGCTCCAGCGAGACCTTCACCTTCAACGGCAAGACCATGCCCAAGATCTCCGACGCCTGCCGCGAGGAGCTGTGGAACCCGGACCTGGGGGCCAACGGCAACTATACCAACTACGCCCGCTGGTATCTGGGCTCCACCCTGTCCTTCCTGAAGAGTCAGGCCTTCGAGTACCAGTGCACCCACGAGGTGGGCCAGGAGGGCGCGGGCTACATCTCCACTGCCGTCGGCCTGGGCACCATCAAGCACCCCGAGCTGGCCATGGCCCCTAACCCCTGGTACACCATCGTGCCCACCGTTCTGCCCACCACCACTGTGGAGAACTCCACCATCAGCGGTTACACCGAGCTGACCGACCGCTTCAACCAGCAGAAGGACGGCAGCAACATGCTGCTGGAGATCATTGTCAACGGCTATACCGAGTCCGGCATCCAGGACGCGGCCAGCGCCGCCGACACCGTGGCCAACTCCTGGTCCGGCAAGCAGTACCTCCAGCTGAAGCAGGAGGCCTGGGAACGGGATGTGGAGTTCTATGAGAGCCTCATGGGCTGAGCTTGAACCCCATTCCATTGTAACAGACTGACAAAACCATTCTGACGCTCTGTCCTGACCGGGCGGCGGCAAAAGCATCCGCCCGGTCAGGGGGAGACGTGATTTCCCTGGGAGGAGGTCGTCATGTATAAAAAGCAAATGACCGCGCAAAGGTTCCTGTGCTTGGCGGCTATCATTGTGAGCGCGATCTTTTTCCTCTACACACTCGGGCTCATGACCGATCTGTACGATAGCCTCTACGACACCATGAGGAATCCCAACGATCCGCTTAAGACCGACGTCCCCGGCTCGATCCTCTACTATGCCATGCAGGAGTTCAACAAGACCCTTCTCATGCTGAGCATCGGGCAGATCCTGCTGGGATGTCTGCTGTTCATCACCAACACCCACAGCCGCCGCCGTTATTACATCGGCAATTTTGTGGCCACCGCGCTGTTCACCGTGGGCGCCGTCTACAACACCGTTTACGCCCACATCAACATTGAGGAGGCCAAGCGCCAGTTCCTCAACAACATCGACTTTGCCGCCCTGAAGGAGCACGCCGAGATGTGGGGCACTTTGTACACCGAGTCCACCTTCTGGTTTGACGCCCACTATGTAGTGTTCGGCCTGCTGGTGGTGGTCAGCGCCCTGCTGGTGGCCAATGTGTTCTGGAAGGTGAGCCTGATGAAGGACGAGGCCGCGCTGGTGGCAGAAGGAAGGAGGAGCGCCGGATGACTGCGGAAGACCGTACCATACAACGGGACCGGATGCGCTTTATCAAGAACTCGCTCTCCTCGAACCTGGCTTATCTGGGCATCCTGTTCGACGTATTCTACTTTGTGAACCTCTATCAGTCCGACGTGGGCACCTATTACTACAACTACCTCATCGGCATCTCTATCGTCTACAACCTGGTGTTCCTGCTGGCGGTGTTCCTGTCCTCTGAGGGCGTGAAGAACTATAAAAAGGGCTACTCCTATTTGTTGTTTGTCATCGCCGCAGTGCAGATTGTGCGTATCTTCATCATCCCCATGGGGGCCCACGGCGCCGCCGCCATCAACAACGGGGAATCCGCGGCGGTCATGCAGGATGGGCAGTTCTTCTGGCAGGTGGCCTGCCTGGTTATCTCCGCGGTGTGCCTGGCGATTTCCGCCGTGGTGAACTTCATCCGGTGCAATGAGCTGGAGGCCCACCTCAAGACCCTGGACACCCAGGGCGCATAAGGAGGCGAAGACATGGCAACACTGAATTTGCAGCATATCGACAAGATATATGACAATAACGTGCAGGCGGTCTTTGACTTCAATCTGGACGTGAAGGACGGCGAGCTCATCGTGCTGGTGGGCCCCTCTGGCTGCGGCAAGTCCACCACCCTGCGGATGGTGGCCGGTTTGGAGGACATCTCCAACGGCAAGCTGCTGCTGGACGGCAAAGACATCACCGCCACCCCGGCCAAGGACCGGGACATGGCCATGGTGTTCCAAAGCTACGCCCTGTATGGCCATATGACCATCTATGAAAACATGGCGTTCTCCCTCACCCTGCGCAAGGAGAACCCCAACGTCATCCACAAGAAGGTGCTGGCGGCGGCTGAGATCCTGGGCCTGACCAGCCAGCTGAACAAGAAGCCTGCCCAGCTGTCCGGCGGCCAGCGCCAGCGTGTGGCCATGGGCCGCTCCATCGTGCGCAACCCCAAGGTGTTCCTGTTTGACGAGCCGCTGTCCAACCTGGACGCCAAGCTGCGCGGCGCAACCCGGCGGGAGATTTTGCTCCTGCATAAGCGCCTCCAGGCCACTATGATGTACGTCACCCATGACCAGACTGAGGCGCTGACCCTGGCGGACCGCATCGTGTGTATGTCCATGGGCCACGTCCAGCAGGTGGGCACTCCCCTGGAGCTGTACGACTCCCCTGCCAACGTGTTCGTGGCCAGCTTTATCGGCCTGCCCCCCATGAACTTTTACGACGTTCGGGTGGACAATGACAAGCTGGTGGGGCAAGGCTTCCAAGTGAGCCTGACCGAGGAGGAAAAGCACTCCCTGCGGGCCTACAACAACAAGGAGATTACCCTGGGCGTCCGCCCGGAGAATATTGTGGAGGGGGCCGACGTGCCCGTCACCGTCACTACCAACGAGAACCTGGGCATGAACACCCTGGTCCACGGCTATGTGGGCGGCAATAAGGGCGTAAAGATCTCGGCCAAGCTGAAGGGCTGGCGGGACTACAAAACCGGCGATACCGCCTCCTTTACCTTCAACCGCAAGCATTTCTTCGACAAAGAGACCACCAACGCTATTCGGGGAGGTGAGGGCAAATGAAAGAAATTTGGCGTAAATTCCTGGTGTCCCTCAAGCGCCGCCCCCAGATGATCCCGCTGGCGGTGTTCGTGGTGGCCTTCCTGTTCTACTCGCTGAACATGATGTACATCTCCGACACCACCGCCCGTATCCAGGGCCCGGGCATGGGCCTGGCGGGCTTTGCCACCATGCTGTTTTCCATGCTGGGCTTCATGTGCTTCCTCAACGCCTTCCCCTACCGGAAGAAGGCCAATATGCCTATGGTGATTCTGATGTTCGCCATGATGGGGATCGTGATCTTCTCCGACGGGTACTACATGATGGCCATCTACAGCGCCATCACCCGGCCGGATAACCCCATCGTGGTGACGGACCAGACCAGCTACATCGCGTCCGCATACGGCTATCTGAACATTCACATTATCATCCTGGCGGTGGCCATCGTGCTGACCCTGCTGCTGCCGGTGTACTCCAAGTGGCTGCGGAAGATCAAGACCTCCATCGACGTGGGGGACAACGGCAACATGGAGGCCATCGACATCTCCGGCGAGGCGTGAGCCTGGCCCGCAAGACATAACACCCGAACCACGGAACAAAGCAGGGCTTGGGGGCCCGCCGCTGGGCCTCTCGCTCTGCCGGACAGGAGATTTCATGAGCAAAAAGCGCAACAGACAACCGGATAAGCCCGAGGTGGAGAAGCAGACGGAGTATTACAGGCTCAAATCCGACGCCGTCAACGACTTAGTTACCGCCAACGAGGAGAACTCCCCCGAGGTGCCCGAGGAGGAGCTGCGGGCCTATCGCTCCGGGCCGAAAATGAAGGTGGCCGACTGGGTGAAGATTCTCTTCATCAAGGGCTGGTTTGCCGGGGCGGTGTGCTACTTCTTTTTCTGGGGACTGGGGGGCTTTATCCCCAACCTGCTGGACCAGCTGTTCATCACCGGATTGGCGTTGGGGATTGTCACCGATCTGCTGGCCAACCCCGTGCTGCGCTTCTTTGAGAAAACCAAGGGTCAGAACGCCCGGTGGATGATGATCACCCGCAAGACCTATTCTGGGCTGTTCCTCAACATCCTGTACGGTTATCTGGTCCTGTTCCTGGTGTTCACCCTGTATAATCTCATCAACATCGAGGCCATCCGGCTGCTGAGCCTGCCCGGCGACCAGGTGGTGCTGGGGGTGGAGCCCGTTTTGTTCGGGGCATTTTATCTCGGCTTTGACCTGTTGCTCATCAAAGCCAAGCACATGGTGAGCGGCATGGTCCATGACGCCACCAGAAAACCTGTCTGAGACGAGGTTTTGCAACATGACTCATACAATCTATAACGGAAGCAGCTCCGCCTGCTTCCTGCTGGACGGGGATACTCCCTATTACGCCAAAAGCGCTTACACTGTTTTTGTGAACGGGGAGGAGTGCTTCCGGCGTGACACCAACGTGTTTTCCCTGTTCGGCCTGACCCCTGACACAGAATACACCGTCGCCATCCGCTTTGACGGGAGCGGCGCCGAGGAGCTCGTCAAGTTTAAGACCGGCGGGGAGACCTGCTGTGTCAACGTCCGAGACTTCGGCGCGGTGGGGGATGGCGTCCACGAGGACACCGCCGCCATCCAGGCCGCCATCGGCTTCCTGCCCGAGGGGGGGCGGCTGTGGTTCCCGGCGGGGACCTACCTCAGCCTGCCCCTGTGCCTTAAAAGCCACATCACCCTGGATTTGGACGAGGGAGCCACTATTCTGGGCTCCACGGACCGGGCGCGCTACCCCATCATCCCCAGCTTTACGGTGGACCCGGTGACGGGAAAGGAGACCCTCCAGGCCGGATTTGAGGGGCAGGAGCTGGATTCCTATCAATCCCTGATTCAAGCCTCTTACGCGGAGGATATCGCCATCGTTGGCAAAGGGACCATTGACGGCAACGGTCAGAACGGCGATTGGTGGAGGGATTTCCAAAGCTTCCCTGCCCGCCGTCCCCGGGTCATCTTCCTGAACCACACGGACGGCGTGACGCTCCACGGAGTGACGGTGAAAAACGGCCCGTCCTGGCATATCCATCCCTTCTACTCCCAGAACTTCCTGATGGTGGACTGCTTTGTCACCGCCCCCAAGGACAGCCCCAACACCGACGGTATTGACCCGGAGAGCTGTGACCAGGTGGGCATCATCGGCTGCAAGTTCTCCGTAGGGGACGACTGCATCGCTGTGAAGGCGGGCAAGCTGGACATGGCGCTGAAGCACAAGCTCCCCGCCTGCCGTCACAACATCAGCAACTGCCTGATGGAGTTCGGCCACGGAGCCGTGACCCTGGGCAGCGAGCTGTCCGCTGGCATCAAGGACCTGAGCGTGAGCCGCTGCTATTTCCACGCCACCGACCGGGGCCTGCGCATCAAGACCCGCCGGGGCCGTGGCAAGGACAGTGTCATTGACAACGTGAGATTCGACAACATCCGCATGGACAAGGTGTTGACCCCCATCGTCATCAATATGTGGTACAACTGCTGCGACCCGGACCGGTTCGAGGAATACGTCTGGCGCCGGGATGCGCTGCCGGTGGACCACCGGACGCCCCACCTGGGCTCTTTCGCCTTCCGAAACATGGAGTGCACAGGCGCGGAGGTGGCCGCCTGCTACATCGACGGTCTGCCTGAGAGCCCCATCGACGAGGTAACGCTGGAGAACATCAGCGTGTCCTTTGCCGAGGACGCCAAGCCCGGTATGCCCTCCATGAAGAACCAGAACCAGGAGCAGTGCCGTCTGGGGCTGTATCTGGACAATGTGAAGAAAATTTATGTGAAAAACGTGAAGCTCCACGGGGTGGAGGGCAAGGCGCTGGTGGCGCACCATTACGAGGACGTCGTGACCGAGGACTTTGAGGAAAACTGATGGATTATAAGAAAATCGACGAGTATGTGCTCCAGCTGGTGGAGCGCTCCACCCCAGAGCGTACCGCCTGGAACATGGAGAAGATTCGGGAGGGCAAGCCCGCCTCCTGGAACTACATAGACGGCTGTATGCTCACTGCCCTGATGGAGATGGAGGGCCTCACCGGCGATCACCGCTATTTCGACTTTGTCAGGGCCGTGGCCGACCACTTCGTAGGGGAAGACGGCTCCATCCGCACCTTCAAGCCGGAGGCCGCCAACCTGGACGACATCAACGAGGGCCGGGTACTGTTCGCCCTCTATGATCGCACTGGGGACGAGAAATACCGTAAGGCGGCGGACTTCCTCCGGGGCCGGCTGGACCAACAGCCCCGCACCCACGAGGGCAATTTCTGGCACAAGGCCATCTATCCTAATCAGGTGTGGCTGGACGGCATCTACATGGCCCAGCCTTTCTATGCCCTGTATGAGAAGCATTTCGGCAGTGGAACCTTCGCCGACACCGTGGGCCAGATCAAAAACGTGCGGGCGAAGATGTTCTCCCAGGAAAAGGGCCTGTATTTTCACGGCTACGACGCGTCGAAAACCGCCTTCTGGGCGGACCCGGACAACGGCTGCTCCAAGAACTTCTGGCTGCGGTCCCTGGGCTGGTTTGCCGTGGCGTTGGCCGACTTGCTGGACATCCTGTCCGGCGGCGCCGGCCGGGACAGCCTGGAAAAAATCTTCACCGAGCTGATGGCCTCCATGGTCCGCTACGCCGACGGGGACACCGGCCTGTACTGGCAGGTCCCCGACCAGGGCGGCCGCGCGGGCAACTATCTGGAGACCAGCGGCAGCGCCATGATGGCCTACGCCATGCTAAAGGGGGTCCGGCTGGGTATCCTTGACGAAAAATACGCCGCTCTGGGACAAAAGACCTTCGACGGCATCATGGACAAATATCTGACCTTTACCGAAGACGGCCTGGACCTGGGGGGCATCTGCCTGGTGGCGGGCCTGGGCCCGGAGAACAACCGCCGCCGTGACGGCTCCTACGAGTATTACATCTCCGAGCCAGTGGTGGAAAACGACGCTAAGGGGGTAGCCCCCTTCGTGCTGGCCTACACGGAGGTCAAGCGGCGCAGGTCCTAAATCCATGTGTAAGGAGACAAAGACTATGGCTTATTTGACCCTGAAAGATATCAATAAGATCTACCCCAACGGCTACCACGCGGTGCACAACTTCAACCTGGAGATCGACAAAGGGGAGTTCATCGTCTTTGTCGGCCCCTCCGGCTGTGGCAAGTCCACCACCCTGCGGATGATCGCGGGCCTGGAGGACATCTCCAACGGCGACTTCCTGATCAACGGCAAGCGGGCCAACGAGATGGGGCCCCGGGAGCGGGAGGTGGCCATGGTATTCCAGAGCTACGCCCTGTATCCCCAGATGACGGTGTTCGACAACATCGCCTTCGGCCTGACCCTCCAGGGGGTGGACGAGGAGGTCATTGAGGAAAAGGTGAAAAAGACCGCCGCCATTCTGGGCCTCACCGACTACCTGGACCGTCTGCCCCGGGCCCTGTCCGGCGGCCAGCGCCAGCGCGTGGCCATCGGCCGGGCCATCATCCGCAAGGTGGGCGTGTTCCTGATGGACGAGCCGCTGTCCAACCTGGACGCCAAGCAGCGCGTCACCATGCGTTCCGAGATCGCCCAGATCCACCGGGAAACCGGGGCTACCACCATCTACGTCACCCACGACCAGACCGAGGCCATGACCCTGGCCGACCGGATCGTGGTCATGAAAGACGGCTATGTCCAGCAGATCGGCACGCCCTATGAGTTGTATCACGGCCCCGTCAACGTGTTTGTGGCCGGGTTCATTGGCGAACCGCCCATGAACTTCATCCGGAACACCGTGAAGGGCGGCAAGATCGTCTTTGGCGAGAACACCCTGGAGATTACCTCCCTGCTGGGCGACAAGGCCAAGCAGTACGAAGGCAAGGAGATTGTGTTCGGCTTCCGGCCCGAGGCCATTGAGCTGGGCAAAGCGGGCAATGCCTACCATATTGACGCCGAGGTGGAGCTGACTGAGATGCTGGGTGACAACACCAACGTCTACATCACCACCGCTGCGGACAAAGCAATCCTCAAGGTCGATCCCCACGACACGCCGGAGATCGACAGCAAGATCACCTTCTCCATCCCTTACGCTGACGTCTACCTGTTCGACGGGGAGACAGAGAACGTCATTTCGCGGACCCCGGCAAAGAGCCGCTGAGCTTACAAAATGGAGATTGTCACATTTCAAGCCCTGGGGGCCCCAGTGAAAGGGTATCTCCAGGAGGACTATGATACCCTGGTCGCGCACAAGGTCCGCCCCGCCGTGGTCATCTGCCCTGGCGGGGCCTACCGTTGGCGCTCCCCCAGGGAGAAGGATGCGCCCGCTTTTGAATTTTTGTCCATGGGATACCAGGTGTTCATCCTGGAGTATTCCTGTGCCGGGAAAGCGGGCGGATATCGCCCCCTGCGGGAGCTGGCGGAAACAGTCTGCCAGCTGCGTGTCCACCACGAAGGGTGGCACATCGACCCGGACAAAATTGCTGTACTGGGCTTTTCCGCCGGAGGGCACCTGGCGGCCAGCTTGGGCGCGTTCTGGAACGACCCCGAGGTGGCCCTGCCCGCCCAAGCCAGACCGGACGCGCTGGTGCTGTGCTACCCGGTGATCAGCACCAAGGAGTTCGCCCACGAGGAATCGGCGGAGTGGGTATCCGGCGGAGACCCGGAGCTGCGGGAGAAGATGCATCTCTGGGACCAGGTGACGGCGGACTTCCCGCCCACCTTTATGTGGCATAGCGGGGAGGACGCCAGCGTTCCTCCGGAAAACAGCCTATTCCTGGCGGTGGAGCTGAAAAAGCACGGGATTCCTTTTGAATACCACTTATTTGGCAGCGGAGCCCACGGCATTTCCACCTGCACGCAAGAGGTAGAGACCCCGGACAAGGTGTGCCGGGCTTGGGTGCCCCTGTGCAAAACTTGGCTCAACCGCCGTTTTGAATTTGCGCCGTAATATGCTAAAATGGGGTACAGGTCCTGTACCCCATTTTTATGGAAGGAGGAATTTACCGTGCAGCTGGGAATCAGATTGCACGACGTCAACGCCGGGTTGGCTCCGGAGCTCCAGACCATGGAGGCCCGGGCGGCAAAGGCCCGGGAGGAGGGGTTTTCCTGTGTCCACTTGGCCTTTGCCAAGGTCATAAAGGGTGTGACCTTTGACCACTGTGCCCTCAACGAAGGGCTTGCCATGCACACCAAGCGGGTCTTTGCCCAAAATGGGCTGGATGTGGCGGTGCTGGGGTGCTACCTCAATCTGGCCTACCCGGATCCGGAGAAATTGAAGGAGATTCAGAGCCGCTACTTTGGACATCTCCGCCTCGCCGCACTGATGGGGGCTGGCGTGGTGGGAACGGAGACCGGCGCCCCCAATCCAGAGTACAAAATGGACGCCAACACCCACTCGGAGGAAGCGCTAGGGTCCTTCCTCCGCGGCCTGGCCCCGGTGGTGGAGTGTGCCGAGCACTGGGGCGTGTCCATGGCCATCGAGCCGGTGTGGAAGCACATCGTCTACAACGCGGACCGGGCCGTCAAGGTGCTGGACGCCATCAAGAGCCCCAATCTGCGCATTATTTTGGACCCGGTGAATCTGCTGTATCCCGGCAATGCGGACGACCAGGAAAAGGTCATCGGCGACGCCATCGACAAGCTGGGCGAACACGTAGCGGTGGTCCACCTGAAGGACTTCGCCCGGGAGGGCGGCGGCCTGCGGAGCATTGCCGCCGGAACCGGGGAGATGGACTATACCCAGATCCTGCGGTTTATGAAGGAGCGCAAGCCCTACATTCAGGCCACGCTGGAGAACACCAGCAACGGCAACGCGGTGGCGGCGCGGGAGTTCCTCCAACGGAAATACGGCGAGCTTTAACGCAAACAAAACACAAAAAAGGAGAGGCAAAGGCCTCTCCCTTTTTGGTCTGCTAAAACATTCCCAGAGACTTAAACAGGAAAATCCAGAGGAACATGGTTCCGGCGGACAGCAAGGTGGTCACGGTTACCGCGCTGGCAGCCAGCTCTGGGTTGCCCCCCATCTGAGAGGCCATGCTGTAAGAGGCCACGGCGGTGGGGGTGGCAAACATGGAGATGAGCACCGCGAATTCCGGTCCCCGCAGCCCCGCCAGCGCCGCCAGCGGCAGGGCTGCGCCCGGGAACACCAGTAGGCGGAGCGCCGTGCAGACGGCCAGATTGCGCCGATAGACCCGTACGTCGTGGAACTCGAATTGCGCCCCCAGCAGAAGCAGGGCCACCGGCGAGGCCGACGAGCCCAATTGAGAAATGGGGCTCTCCAGAAACCCCGGCAGGGACAGCCCGGACAGGTTCAGCAGAACACCTGCCGCGGAGGCGATAATCAAAGGGTTTCTTGCGATTCCAAGCAGTATTTTCTTGGGATGAATATCCTTTCGGTGGAATGCCTCCAAGGTGATAACCGCCAGCACATTATAGCAGGGCACCACGATGGCCAGCATGACGGAGACGGTGGCCAAATCCGCACCGGGGCACAGCTCCCGAATTAGGGGCATCCCCAGCAATAAAAAGTTGCTGCGGAAGGACGCCTGGATCATCACGCCCCGCTGGTCATTGGCAGGCTCGATTTTGGCGACAAGCAGCCAGGTCAGCAGGAACAATGCCATCAACACCGCTAACGCCAGCCCCAGGCAGCGGAAGCTGACTCCGCCCCGGATGTCGGAGGTGTAGATGTTGTAAAAGAGCATCAGCGGCAGCAGGGTGTGGAACACCAGGGCGTTGAACTTTTGAACATGGCCCTTTTCCAGCTTCAGCAGCCGCTTTGCCCCGTAGCCCACCGCCATGGTGACGAAAATGGAGACGATGGCGTTCAGGGATAGGAGAAAACTGTTTAACAGCATAGTCTCGCCTACTTTCCGGGAGATCGTAGTGACCAGGACAGGTCACTGGGGGAAGAACAGCCTTTCCGCGTTGGTGCAGAGAATTTTTTCTTTTTCTCCCCCGCTGAGATCCGGGTGCAGGGCAATAAAATCGATGAGATGCCGGTAGCTGTCCCGGACCAGGGTAGACGGCATATCGCTGCCCCACAACAGGCGGTCTGCCCCCACGATGTCCACAGCATCCTTGACATAGCCCTGAGCGGTGGGATAGGGGTATATCTCTGGCCTGCTATTTGCGCACAAGGCCGCCAGATCAAACCACACGTTGGGCAGGGCCAACTTCCCCAGCGATTCCTTGAGAAGCTCCCCGTCTCCCAGCTGGGGGGCCAGGAGATGGCACACAACAAATTTCATCCCCGGATACTGCTGAATGGCCCGGCTGAGGGCCTCCACCTGCCAGCTGACGCTGCCGGGCTTGCCGATGTCGACGACAAAGATCAAGCCCCGGTCCGCCGCGTGGCGGTAGCACTGGTGCATGACCTCTCCATTCAGGTCCACAGGCGGGTGGTTGGCCATTAAGCCAGAGCCGCTGCTGACCTCAAATTTGACAATTTTGAAGCCCAGCTCATCGAACAGGTGAGCTTTGATCTTTTCCGCCTGGAAAGAAAATGGGTCATAGGAGGCCGCGCCAATGAAACGGTCCGGATAAGCCCTCACCGCTTCCCATGTGTAAAGGTTCTGGAACCCGAAGTAGTTCCCCTGGAGCAGCACCGCCTTGTTCACACCGTGCGCGTCCATGACCCGTATTAGGGCCTCCGGGGCGGCGTCGTACTCGCCAATCTCTGGCGGGAGCATCTGGAAGGAGCTTCCTGTGGCATAGATGGCCTTCCCGCCGCCACAGGGGCGCAGCTCCCCCTGGGAGCCAGTGCCCGCAATGCACTGGACCACATGGGCGTGGGCGTCGATAATCTTCATGACCTGCCCCCTTCTCTTTTTTATAGTTAAAGATAGTTTACCACATTCTTTGCCCCAAAACCATGGACAACCGCGCGATATATATGGAGAGCATCGACTTTGCGGCGGAGTCAGGCGCCTTCCCCGTTTTCGGATACCGCCTTGGACCATGGCCCGGTCCAGTAGAAAAATACGGACAGGGCGCTCCCGATCGCCCAGCCGATCGGCCAGGCGCACCAGATGCCCATAGCCCCCAAAGGAACGGACAGCGCCGCCGCCAGTGCCACCCGCAGGATCAGGTCACTGAAGGTGGAGACCATAAACTGCGTCATCGCGCCCGCACCCCGCAGGATGCCATCCGCCACCAGCTTGGCGGCAACCACAAAGTAGAACGGCGAAAGGATACGCAGGAACTGGACGCCCGTATCCAGCGCCAGGGCGCTGGCCTTGCTGGGGTCCAGGAAGATATACACCAGATAGCGGCCGCCGAAGAAGTAGAGTAGCGTCATGGGTACGCACAAAAGCCACACCAGCTTGAGTCCGGCCTTGAACCCGGCCTTGACCCGGGGCAGCTTTTTCGCGCCAATGTTCTGGGCCGCGTAATTGGAGATGCCGTTGCCCAGGGTGGTGAAAGAGGTAATGACCAGGTTGTTCAGCTTAACAGAAGCGGAATAGCCGGCCATGACGCTGGAGCCGAAGCTGTTGATGACGCCCTGGATGACAATGTTGCCCACGGAGATAAAGCTCTGCTGAAGGGTGCTGGGTATGGCCACCACAGCGATGCGCTTCAAAAGGGGCCAGGAGAACAACGGGACCTTTCCCTCCGTCTGAATCCTGCCAAACCGCCGGAGCACCACCACAATTGCCAGCACACAGCTGATCCCCTGGCACAGGAAGGTAGCCCAGGCTACGCCGGCCACCGCCATATGGAAAGCAGTGACGAATAAAATATCCACCGCAATATTGGAGGTGGAGGATACTGCCAGGAAAATGAATGGCGTCTTGGAATCTCCCAGGGCGGAGAAAATCCCGGTGGCCACGTTATAATAAAATACGAAGGGAAGGCCGAGAATATAAATGTCCAGGTACAATTGAGAGTCCGCCATCACATTCTCCGGCGTCTGGATCAGCCGGAGAAGCTCGCTGCAGCACAGCGTCCCCACCGCCATCAGCGTCAGGCAGACCACGCCGCTGGCGATCAAGGTGGTGTACACTGCCGTTTTCATCTCCCGGAACTGCTTGGCCCCGAAGAGCTGAGACACCACCACCGAGCAGCCGATGTTGCAGCCAAAGGCAAAGGCAATGAAAATCAGCGTCACCTCATAGCTGTTGCCCACCGCCGCCAATGCGTCCTCACCGATGAACTTTCCGGCCACAAAGCTGTCGGCCAGGTTGTAGAGCTGCTGGAAAATGATGCTGCCAAACAGGGGCAGACAGAATTTCCACAGCACTGATTCCGGCTTGCCAACCGTTAAATCTTTGTTCATAGTATGCGCTTCCTTTCTGCAAGTGGGCCGGATGGGCCCCAATTGCGCCCATCATTATAATGCGGTACTTCAGCGTTGTAAAACGTCATTTTGCAAGAATTGGTATAAGAACTTGCAAAAATAATTGTGTGCTATTTCTGGAAGAAAAACCCTTTTATCGGGGTTGTGAATACGTATACATCCGAAACAGCCAGAAAAAATCTGCAATTGTGCCACCTGAACGTCCCCAAAGGCCCCCGTTGCAACATAAACATAATAAATAAGAATCAAATACTGTAGACCGTCCGGAGGTGAGCAGGTGGACTGCGGAGAGCCGTGGAAAACGGAGATCGAAAAACCGTATAAGGAGATGTACCCGGTGCTCCACGTCTACGCTCTGCGCATCCTGGTGGACGATGCCCTGGCGGAGGAGACCGCCCAGGATGCCTTTTGCATCGCCTGCGACAAGCGGGAGCAGTTTTTGTCCAGCCCCAACCCCCAGGGATGGATCATGCTGACCCTGAAGCACGTCATGCAGAATATGCTGCGGACTCAGGCCAAGCTCCAGCGGCTGCTGTCCCTGAACGAGGGGGAGGAGCCCCCCGCCGAGGCCGGGGAGCTGATGAGCGTGGACCTGCTGTTCAGTAACGTGGCGGCCAGCGAGGATTTTCAGCTGCTTAAGCGCATCGCCCTGGACCAGTGCACCATGCCGGAGCTGGCCCACGAGCTGGGTGTGTCGGTGGAGGCGTGCAAAAAACGGGTGCAGCGGGCCCGGTAACGCCGACCGGGCCTGGGAGAGCTTTCAGGAGAATTATCTGCCTTTTGGCCAGGTCAGCAGCGCTCTTTATGAGGACGGCGGAGCGCCGTTCTCCGACGCCGCCCAGGGGTGGCGTCGATCCCCCTTCCTTCGCTGGCGGAAACGGGGACTGCTGGCGGCTGCAGTGCTGGTCCTTCTGCTGCTGTCCGTCTCTGTGACGGCGGCGGAAGGCCAGGATTTTTGGCGGCATCTGGCCCCGGAGCAGATCCTCCACACGGACCAGGACGACGCCCACGTTCCGGAGGAGGAGAAGGAGTACGCCGATATGTGGGAGGCCCTGGCGGACTGCGGGCTGGCGCGGCCTGTGGTGCCCCAGTGGCTGCCGGAGGGATTTGAACAGATTGAGCTGGCGGAGATCACCGGCTTTCCCGATGAGCTGCTGTACCAGGCAGCTTACCGCCGGAACGAGGAGGCGCTGGTATTTTTTGTGGCCGTCCATCTGCCCCGGGAGGAGGGGCTTCAGAACAGTACCGGCACCTTCCAGAAGGACGAGGGAGACCCCGAACCCTATGAGACAGGAGGCGTGACGCATATGCTGTTCACCAACGCCGGGCGGGCCTCCGCCGTGTGGGTCAATGGGCCCGCGGAGTGTGCCATCAGTGGCGACATCACCATGGATGAATTGAGGCAGGTGATTGATTCCATCTACGAGTTGTGATATAGTTAAGACACTTGAAAATCTGAAAACAATTTTCAAATCGGTTTGACTATTAAGATAGGGGACCGAAAGCGGTCCACTGAATGAATTCGCATTCTCAAGCAACACCGAGAGGGAGGTCATTTAAGTGGAAGAGGAAACGAAACAGAAAAGGCAGGAAAATGTGGTGGCGGGTGTGGTCGGCGCCTTTTTAGGCTCCCTGTTGGGCGTGCTGTGCACAGTGGTCATCGGCCAGCTGGGCTATGTGGCCTCCATCTCCGGCCTGGTGATGGCTGTAGGAGCGCTGAAGGGCTACGAGCTGCTCAACGGCGGCACGCTGAGCAAAAAGGGCGCGGTCATCTCTTCCGTGCTGGTGCTGGTCATGACCTGGCTGGCCCACCGGCTGAGCTGTGCGGTGTCCCTGGCCTCCGCCCTGGACGCGGGGGTGTTCGAGTGCTTCCAGGCTGTCCCTGAGCTGCTGGATCGGGGAATGGTGGACGAGGTCGCCTACTGGGGAGATCTGGTCTTTCTGTACCTGTTCACCCTGTTGGGGGCGGCGCCTACCATCATCGCAGGGCTGCGCAGCGCCGATCTGCCCGACCTGCCCCAGGGGACGGCGGCGCCCTCCAGCCCTGTCCAGGAGGAAGGGACGGTACAGGCGGAGTTCTACCCCGGAAGTATCCCCCAGATGCGGCCTTTGCGGATCAGCGCCACGGTCTCCACGTTCGTGTGGACGGTCCCGGCCCTTGTCCTCATGTTTGCGGCGGCGGCAAGCGAAAACTCCATCGCCCTAATCATGGCATCCTTCGGCTGTATCATAGGCGTTGTGGTGATGATGATCATCATATGGCCCAACATCCGCCTGTCCAAAGAGGCCATGACCATGATGGTCCGGTCAGGCGGCACGTTGTGGCGGGTGGATTTCAACGCTTTGAACATCGCCGATACATACCGCTTCACAAAAAAGAACGGGGCGGTCCGCACCCTCCGCTGGGATCTGCTGAACGCTGAGGAGCAGGAGCGGGCCAAAGCCTCCGTCCTGCGGGCCATCGGTGTGCTCACAAGCGGACAGGTAATGCCGGGCAGTGCCCTCAGCATGGCCGTGATGCCGCTGACGGACCTGCAGATTGACAAGGAAACCAAGTGGGCCTGGCAGGGATTCTATTCCGGTCGGAACGGTCGGAGGACAAAGGTCAACATCCCCAAGGCATATCCGGGGTTTACCCCCGGCCCCGGCTTTGAGCCCGTCCGAGCGCCCGTGCCCGCCAGGTGGAGCCTGGTGGGTATCGCGCTGGCGCTGACGTTGGTCTTTGCCCTGCTGGGCGGCATGGTTGGCCGGGTCTTGGAAGGCCCCGTCCCCAAAGACCCGGTGGTCCGAAGCAGCGCACCGGTCCCCTCCCCGACACAGACGGCAGAGCCTTCCGCGCCTGTGATTCCGGAGGTGGATTACCAGTCCATGTTCCATGTGGGCGAGGAACTGGGCTATGCCTATACTGCCGTAGGCTACATCGTGCCCCCGGCGGGAATGCCCGGAGCCGGCCTTGGCGTATATGCCGACGTCCACGTCCCCTACAGCGACTCGCCGCAGTATTCGCCGGACGGGGGCGCCCTCCATTCCACCGCCCACGGTATCGATGTGGCGGTAACGCTGACGGGGACCACCGGAAACGCCCAGACTGTGGTGGACTTGGCTTATGGGCTTATGGGTGCCTCCGGCTATGACATCTACGAGGAGGGCACGCAGGACACCACCTATATTGAGGAATACGACATTGCTGTCAAGCAGGTGACATACTTTGAGGAGGATCGAACCCGTGTCCGGATCGCGATACTGTACGCCGACTACAAGCAGGAAGGCTATTACCTGTCCGCCGCTATCACCTACTATCCGGAGCAGTTCGACGAGGACTATCCCGTCCTGCTGGAGGAGCTGCGGGACGCCTACGCGCTGAACCTGCCGGAAATCCCACCCATGGACGGGGTTTGATTTTGAGAAAGAACGAGGAGGAGGCAACAATGGGAAACATGATGCAGAAGATCAGCCGGGCCGGACTGGTTCTGGTGCTGATCGGGATCGGGCTTTTGGCCATCTCCCTGGGGGACACGGCAATCTCCTTCCGGGAGCCCAAGAGCTTTGAGGAGATTTTGGAGGCCGGTATCCAGCCGGGGGACCACGTATCGGGGCAGGTGCCCTTCCTGCTGGACACCTTTGCCAGTAAGCAGACCTGGACGGAGAATACCTCCACCCACTCCGCCACGCCGAAAAAGACGTCATCCCTGTACTATGTCCTGCCCGCCGGGGAGTACTATGTGGGGCTGACTGTCCACGCTCAGGACTTCTCTGCCGCCAACGATCTGGTAGACCAGACCTACAGCTATCTGAACGGCGGCAATGCTCCCACGTCGGGGCTGACGCTGGACACCCGGGTGGTGGAGATGGACGAGGAGCTGTCCGCCATGTTCCGGGACGATTTGAAGGAGTATTACGGCTACACAGACCAGGAGCTCAACGACCTGAAGCCCTTCCTCATGGTGGAGCCGAGGGGCTTTACCGCTATTCGCGTGTTCTGCGGCGCAGGTGTGGCGGCCATCCTGGTGGGCGTCATCCTGCTGGTGATGCGCTGGCGGAAGATCAGCGCCCAGATCCGCCAAAGCCGGGAGGAGATGCCCGGTCCCGACCTGGACTGATGGAGGACTCCGCATGGCAGACAGGATTTATCGGGAGACAGAACAGCAGACGCTATCTCCCAAGGGGAACGCCGCCTCCAAGTATGGAAAGCTGCTGTACAAGGTGGAGACAGACCGGAAACGGATCGGGCTGGAGATTTTGCTCCGGCTGGCGGCCGCCGCTCTGGCCATGTTCGTGGCGCTGGGCAAAGGGGATTGGACTTTGCTGATCGCCACGGCGATTGTACTCGTGATTTTCTGCGCCTGGCCCCTCTTGCACATGGGGGATCGGATGGAGCTCTATGAGAACGGCATCCTACACCTGGGGAACTGGTATCCTGTCGGAAAGCAGACCCGGGTGGACTGGGTGGGCGGACGTGGGTTCTTCCTCCCCACCACCTGGATGGGGATTAGCAACTGCCCGGAGCGAATCAACGTGTCCTTCATGAAGGACGCGGAAAAGCTGTTCAACCGGGCCTATGGCAACACAATTTTTGAATGGGGAGAGTAACACATGATTTTGAAAAATATTGCCCTTGTGGAGTATGACGCAAAAACTATTGCCCTTGTGGTGGCCTTTTTCGTGGTGGGCTTTGGGTACTTTATGATTAAGGAACACATCAACACCAAAAAGGGCGAAAATGGCGAGGACCTTGCCAAGGTCCGGGAGGTGCTCAAGCGCCTGCTGCCCGACTACAGTACCTATACCACGGCCTACGCCGACCACAAGGATAAGGTCTACCGGGGCCGGAGCACCACGACCACTTACTATAAATATGCGGTCGCCTTCAAGCCAGGGGCGCTGTTTCTGGTTCCCGTCAAGTACAGCGGCGGCGAGATCAGCTATCAGAGCAATGGCGTCCTGTTCACCCCCCAGGATCTGGGCAAGGTGGAGGCGGACAAGTACGGCGACACGGTGCTGTTTGGACTGGACGGCAAGGAAATCTGCCACTTCGACGTGGGCGCCTCCTATACCAAGCAGGACAAGTACGAGCCCTTGAATATCCAGCAGAAGCCGGAGCATGAGGCTTACAAGGCCTTTATCCAGGAGTTTGCCGCACAGGTCAACAAGTGAGAGACGCACACAGAGCGGAGGACATAGGCCTCCGCTCTTTTTATGTGCTGTTTGATTACGTCCCGCCAGGGCACTGGCGTCCGGTGTGGTCGATGGAATAGTCCTGCCCGCAGGTACCAGGTAAAATGAGCTGGGAGATGGGCACGAAGGTATAGCCCTGTTGCAGCAGTGTTTCAATGATGCCGGGCAGGGCCTCTGGGGTGTGGAGGGCAGCGTTGTGGAACAGCACGATGGAGCCGGGCTGGACCTTGGACGTCACCCGTTTGGTGATTTCCGGGGCCGAAAGGTCTTTCCAATCCAAGCTGTCCACATCCCATTGAATCGGTTCAATGCCCATAGACCGCACAGCGTTGATGACGTGGTCGTCATATTCCCCGTAGGGGCAGCGGAACAGGGTGGGCCGCACACCGGTAACCCCTTCAATCTTCTCTCCGCAGGCATTCAGGTCGGCGATGATCTCCTCAGAAGATAGGCTGTTAAAGTGTGCGTGGGTGTTGGAGTGGCTCATGACCTCGTGTCCCGCATCAGCTAATGCCTTCACTGACTCCGGGTATTTGTCCACCCACTCCCCCACCACGAAGAAGGTGGCCTTCACGTTGTACTTGTCCAAAATACCGATGAGCTGCTGGGTGTCCTCATTGCCCCAGGCAGCGTCAAAGCTGATGGACAACACCTTATAATCCTTCTGTACGCAGTAGATGGGCAATTGCCGGGTGGAGGCCGACGCCCCCACCACCGCCGGATGGTTCACCACCCAGAACATCATCACAGCCGCCAGGGCACAGGCCCCGGCGGCAATGAACTTCCTCCGCAGGTAAATGACTTTTGTCTCGTTCACAGTTGATCCCTCCCATGCTGGTTTGTACCACTTTATGCCGGGAGAAATCTTTTCATGTTAAAAGGCCGCTCCAACCGGAGCGGCCTTTTTCATCTTAAAATGTCAGCACTTCCTGCTTTGGCTTGCCGGTGGGGCTGATGGCGGTGACGTGGAGCACCGGTCCGTCCGCTCCCTCATATGCCTTGTGCCGCTCCAAATGGACTATGCCGGTGACATCCGCCCAGGAGCGGTTTTCGTAGGCGTCGAAGCTGTCTCCGACGGACACCAGGCCCAGGAAGGTGATGTCGTTTTCGCAGCAGGTCATGGCAAACCGACCCAAAATCACGTTGTCCGGGTACTGAGGCAGATGGCACACCACCGCCGTGGCCCGGATGGCCTTGCCCTCGTAGCGCTCCGGATGCTCCATCACGTCCACATACCAGACGCCGAAATCGTCCTCAGGAATCTCAATAATGTCCTGGCTCAGATCAAAGGGACAGACAGAATCATCAGCGTAGTCCTCACTGGTACCGTCCAGATATTCCAGGTAGATGCTGGCCCGGCGGTTCACCATTTTCAGGTTTCGCTGGCGCAGAGAGTCCCGCAGAGCCTCGGTGCAGCGGTTGAACACGATGAGATCCGCGTTGGTCAGCTTTTCCATCATCATCTGGCCCAGGTTCTTGGCGTACACGTCGAAGGTTGCCGCCTCCACCATGGTCATGACCTGGTAGAGCACCCAATTGTCCGGCAGAGCCTCCTGATACAGCCGCCCTAGGGACCACATCCCGTTGAACTCAATGAGAATTTGCCTAGGCCGGTGCTTTTTCTCCAGTCCCTTCAAAAAGGCGGGGGTAAGGTTCTCTTCCTCCTCCACGTTTACCACAGTGACATTTTTCAGCACCTTGAGGTCATATTCCTCCGTACCCTCCTCGCAGCAAATGAGCAGGGTCCGGTCCCGCAGGGCGAAGCCGTCCTGGAGGATACCGTTGATGAAGGTGGTCTTGCCGCCCTCCAGAAAGCCGGCAAACAGGTATACAGGGATGTCCATTCTGTTTCCAGCCCCTTTTTACAGGCCGAACAGCGCGGCCAGCCTGTCCTCTTTCAACTCGGCCCCAATAACGCACAGACGGCCGGTGTAGTCCGCCGGACCGGTGCGCACCTCGTGTTCCTCGGGCACGTAGTCAAAGTGGAGCCAGCTCCCGCCGCCCGCCGGGACAATGCCCTTGGCACGCAGAATCGCGCCGCACTCACCCAGGTCCAGTTCAGCTAGGATATGCTCCAGCTCCTCTTTGGCGAAGGGCTTGACGGTCTCCCTGCCCCAGCTGGTGAACACCTCGTCGGCGTGGTGGCGCTCGTGGTGGTCGTGGCCGTGACAGCCGCAGGAGCACTCGTCCCCATGCTCATGGTCATGATGGCACCCGTGCTCCTCGTGGCTGTGATGGTGACAGTGGTCGTGCTCATGCTCTTCACCGTCGTGACAACAGTGACTCCCGTGGTCATGATGGTGATGATGCCCGTGCTCCTCGTCCTCATCGTGGTCGTGATGGTGGTGATGGGCGTGAGCGGCCTCTTCCGCCTTGTGCTCGGCGCGGATGCGCTGGAGCAGCTCCTCCTCCAAAGAGGTCTTTTCGATGGCGGACAGGATGGTCTTGCCGTCCAACTGGTCCCAGGGGGTGGTAAGGATCACCGCCGTGGGGTTTTTGCTGCGGAGCAGCTCCACCGCCGCCTCCAGCTTCTCCTGGCTCATGTTCTGGGTGCGGGAGAGCAGGATGGCGCCCGCGCTCTCCACCTGGTTGTTGTAGAACTCGCCGAAGTTCTTCATATACATCTTCACCTTGGAGGCGTCCGCCACGGTGACAAAGCTGTTCAGCTTCAGCGACGGGTCATCCCTGGCAGCGTTCTCCACCGCAGCCACCACGTCGGACAGCTTGCCCACGCCGGAGGGCTCGATGAGGATGCGGTCTGGGTGGAACTGTTCCTCCACCTCATGCAGGGCCTTGCCAAAGTCGCCCACCAGGGAGCAGCAGATGCAGCCGGAGGACATCTCGGAGATCTGGATGCCCGCGTCTTTCAAAAAGCCGCCGTCTACACTGATCTCGCCAAATTCGTTCTCGATGAGCACAAGCTTTTCGCCTTGGTAGGCCTCCGCCAGCAGTTTCTTGATAAGGGTGGTCTTACCAGCACCCAAAAAACCGGATACGATGTCGATTTTTGACATTGGGTTATCATTTCCTTTACTTCAAATTTCCTACTATTCTACTGCGTTATGCTGGGAAAGTCAAGGGTCAGAAAGCACGAAAACCCTCCAAAACAGGAGGGTTTTCGGACATTTGAATGATTGTTTCAACGTTTCAGCCGCTGGATGACCGCGTCCTCCAGCTTATCGCCGTACTTCATGGCCAGCAGGAACAGAGCCAGCCCACCCACACCCAGCAGGACCATGCCCCACAGTGGAATGGATACCGTGGCGCTGCCCACCATACAGGCCACCAGCAGCCCCCAGGGCCGGGTCAGCACCACCAGCAGGAAGAACCGCCGAAAGGAGATGTCCGTCAGCCCCGCCAAGATGCACAGCAGGTCGTCGGGGAAGAAGGGAAACAGGAAGGCCAGCGCCAGAAACACGTCCCGCTTGCGGCGGATGAGTTCCAGGTACTTCTCCGACAGCTTTTCGCTGACAAACTTGTCGGCAAAGCTCCGCCCCAGGGCCCGGGCCAGCAGGAACACGATGGCAGACCCCGCCGCCACCGCCGCCCAGGTCAGCAGGAAGGAGGGCCACAGCCCGAACAGGTATGCCCCCGCGGCGGCGGTGATATTGCTGGGAATGGGGGCCACGACGACGGACACCAGCTGCACGCCGAAGTAGGCCAGGTGGGACCAGGGAGCGCAGCGGGCGATGTACTCGCCCATCCGCTCCGGGGAGCCAGCGGCCTCGAAAAAGCCGGTGGCGTACAGCGCCCACACACAGCCGCCCAGAATGGCGATGGTCAGCGCCCAGAGGAAGATCTTGCTGGCTTTGCGCTCCATGGCGGTACCTTCTTTCTGTCCACATGGGTTTCATCTGCTCCTATTATAGCGGCAAAACATAAAATGGCAACAAAAACCCTCTTAGGAAAGTTTGAAGATTCCTTTAGGATTGCCCGCAAAAAGCCGGACCGCTTTCACGGTCCGGCTTTTGTCAAATCGGTCTTGGGTCGTCTGTTCTTCCGGCCAGATAGTCCAATGACACCTTGTACATATCGGCGATCCTGACCAGGATATCCAATTTGGGCATACGTGTTCCCCGTTCATAATTTTCGTATGCTGTCTCTGTGATATCGGAATATACTGCGGCTTGCATTTGAGTGTAGCCAAATTTGCGCCTACATATCCTCAGTCGCTGTACCAAAATTTCTTTCATATGTTCACCCACAATTGTTTATACACGATCGTTATGCTTAACGAAAATAGTATAGTGGGTTACAATATATAATATCCCAACAATTGCAAAGAAACGATTGTTGGGAGACGAGCGAGGTGAAGTTTATGGAAGAAAATTTGAATCTTGACCCATCTATGGCAGACGAATTGTGGGTCCGCGTGATTGCGCAGGAAATGCTATGGTATGCGAAGGCCATCGGAGAAAAGACCATGGCCCACCGGGTGGACAGCGAAGCGGTGCGGGTCCCCTCCCAGATCAAGCAGGCGCTGGACGACCCGGACTTGGATGACCCGGAATGCTTCCGCCGCATTGACGCCATTGTAGACGCCTTTTATCAGGCCGGGCTTTCCACCCGTCGGCATGAGGAATGCGAATAACGCGAAAACTCCCCCGGAACGCTGTTCCAGGGGAGTTCATTTGACGTTTTAGTCAGTGACGTAGGGCAGCAGGGCCACGTGACGGGCGCGCTTGATGGCGTCGGTCAGCTGGCGCTGGTGCATGGCGCAGGTGCCGGTGGTGCGGCGGGGCAGAATCTTGGAGCGCTCGGACAGATAGCGCTTGAGCTTCTGGGCGTCCTTGTAGTCGATCTGTTCCACCTTATCCACGCAGAACGCGCACACCTTGCGGCGCTTGCGGTTGCCGCGGGGCTTCGCATTATCCATAGCCATATTGGCAGACCTCCTTATGTTGAGATAGCCCTTGCTTAGAAGGGCAGGTCGCCGTCGTCGTCAGCCAGCTCGGAGAACTGGTCGCCGCCCGACGGGGCGCCGTAGTCAGAGGGCGCGGAGGGCGCCTGACGGCCGCCATAGCCGCCGCCTCCGCCATAGCTTCCGCCGCCATAACTGCCGCCGCGGTCGCCATAGCTGTTGTTGCCGTAATTGCCGCCGCCGTCCCCGTCCCGCTTGGAGTCCCCAAAATAGACGTTGTCGGCCACCACCTCGGCGGTGGTGCGGCGGTTGCCCTCCTTGTCGGTCCACTCCCGGATCTGGAGCCGCCCCTCCACTACGGCCATGCGGCCCTTGGAGAAGTAGCGGCTGACAAACTCGCCGGTGGAGCGCCAGGCCACCACGTCGATCCAGTCGGTGGCCCGCTCACCGGTGTTCTTATCCTTGAAGTCACGGTCCACCGCCAGACGGAAGCTGGCGACAGGCGTGCCGGTCTGGGTGTGGCGCAGCTCGGGATCACGGGCCATACGGCCCATGATGACGATATGATTGAGCATAGTTTGTTTTCTCCCTCTCAGGCGTCCTTGCTGACGATGATGGAACGCATGACGCTGACGTTAATGCGCATCAGACGGTCCAGCTCGGCGGGGAACGCGGGATCGGCGGAGAAGGTCATCAGGACGTAGTAGCCCTCCTCCAAGTCGTTGATGGGGTAGGCCAGACGGCGCTTGCCCCACTCGTCCACCTCGGTCACGGTGCCGTGACCCTCAGCCAGCTCCTTGAAGCGGGCCACCAAGGCGGCGGTGTCCTCCTCGCCCAGGCTGGGGTTGAGGACGTAGAGCACCTCGTAATTGCCACTCACTTTTGCCATATTTTGCACCTCCTCATGGTCTTGTGGCCTCCGGCCGCGCCGGAGGCAAGGATGTTATTGTCGCACGCATATTAGGACGCAGACTAATTTAGTATACACGAAAACCGGCTTTTGTCAAGGGGTCAGGCCCCATTTTCATGGTGATTTTCCGGGATTTCCTCGATTTTTGGTTTTGTGGGCATTCCCCAGAAGTAGCGGAACACCAGCCGGGCCGCCGGGTCCAGGACAATGCACAGCCGCTCCCGCTCGACGTCCATCATCTCCCGGAGCTCGTCCAGCTCCTCCCGTGTCAGGGTGTGCTGGCTGAACCGGGCCTTTTGGGCCAACTCCACCGCCTGCTCGTCCACCCGTCCGCCCCAGCGCTCCATACGCTTCAGATAGCCGTAGCCGTCCAGGGCGGCGCGGTTGCGGTCAGGATTGTTCAGACGTTTTGCGCGGAACTTTTTGGGCAGGTACTGCCCCAGCCAGATTAGAGCGGCGGCGCATACGATGACTGCCAACACCTTCAATACAGCAAACAGAACGGTAAAATCCCGCTTGTCCTCCGGTCCGTCGCCGTCGCCGGCGTTTGCGCTGGGCTGTTCGGATGGGGCCGGCCCCTGGGTGGGCGTGGGGGCCGGCTCGGGTTCGTCGCTCTCCTCCACCGGGTCGGAGGGAGGGCCGCTGGGGAGGCCGCTGCCGTGCTCGTACCACGCAAAGGCCGCGGCGGGGGTGACCTCCACCGGATACCAGCCGAAGCCGGGGACCCAGACCTCCACCCAGGCGTGGGCGGCACGGTCGGGGACGGTGATCTCCCGGTCTGGTACGCTCTCCACCGTGAAGCCGCTGACATACCGGGCGGGGATGCCCAGGGAGCGGAGCATCAGCGTGGCGGCGGAGGCGAAGTGCATACAGTAGCCCCGGCGGCTTTCGGTGAGGAAATAGACCACCGGGTCCACCCCCTCGGGGGGAGCGGGGGCCGACTGGTCGTATTCGCACAGGTCATTCAGGATGAAGGCAATATCATTTGCCGCTTCCACGGGGTCTTGGGTAGTGATATAGCCGATTTGCATATTGATATAGTCGATGCTGTGGCCGGAGGTGAGGGAGAACTGCTCGGCAAATGCCGCCCGCACCTCATCCGGCACGTCCAGATAGTGGTCGTAGACAAAATTAGGGTAGCGCCCAAAATTCGCGCTGTCCCGCCTGCCGTCCTGGCTCGTGAGTATAATTGAGCCCCCTTCGCTCCAGGCGCTGGGATGGGGCTCGGGAAGCTCCACAAAGGAAATCGTATGGGACCACCGCCCCTGCCGCCGCCCCAGGAGGGAGTCGTTCACCATGGTCATGCCGTTCTCCTCCAGCTCCTGGACCGTGAGGAAATAGGGGGCGTAGACGCAGTTTCCCACCGCCCCCACATTGTCCACGGTGATGGTGTGCTCGGGACCAGGGGCGTTGACGCTCATGGCGGGGAAAAATAGGGGCCTGGGGGGCACCTCTGCGCCCATCTGGACGGCATCCTGAAAGACCTCGTCGGTCATGGCCCGCCACACGCCGTTCTCGTAATCAACCAAGGAGGCCCCCCGCAGGTACAGCCGCCCGGCGTGGTCGGTGCGCACCCGCAGCACCGTCCGCCCGATGTAATTCAGCGGTCCGGCGTCGGTCAAGTCGGCCTCCTCCGCCGAACCCACGTAGGTGGTGCGCCCGGTGAAGGGCCCGTCGAACCGGGTGAGGAACTCCGCCAGCCGGCTGGTGCTGCTGTATAGCTCCGCTTCCATGCCCCGTGCCCAGTCGGGCCGGGTGTAGCCCTCTTTCGGGAACATCAGCGTGATGAGCCCCAAGACCACCGCCACGCAGGGCAGGACCGCAAGGGTCAGCTTCCCTCGGTTGGTGGGCGCGGCCCATTTGCACAGGTCGGTGAGCAGCATAACGCACCAGCAGGCGGCCAGGGCCATAAAGGGGAGCCAGTCCGGGTACAGGTCCGCCAGCAGTCCAGGCAGCAGGGGCGGCAGGGTGAGCAGAAGCGCCACCCACCACCGCTTGGCCCGAACCACAGCCCAGCCCAGCGCCAGCGCCAGCACCGCCAGGACCAGGGAGAGGAACAGCTTGGTGGCCGCGGCGCCCTCGGACTGGGTAAGGCCAGGGTCGTAGGAGAGCTCCCAGCCCCAGCTGACGCGCTGGGCGAAGATGACGGAGACCCTGTGGACGGTGAGCCCGGCCCCCTGCATCACAGTCTCCCAATTGGAATAGGTAAACAGTCCCAGCAGGAGTACCAGGACACCAGCCGCCGCCAGCTGGAACCGGGGCAGCGACCACACCACCAGCGCCGCCAGGGCCAGCACAACAGCCAGCGAGAGAAAGCTGTCCGTCTGGGCGGCGCACAGGTCAAAGGGCGCGGCCTGGAATGCCGCCGTTTCCCCCAGCTGGCCGTTTCCGTACAGGGAGAAGAAAGAGGCCGTCAGGCCCGTTAAGGCAAAAATCAACAGCAGACCGTCCCCCAGCGTGGTCAGCGGGGAGATTTTCTTTTCCCCATTATTCACCGTCCTCGCCTCCTTCCGGGGTGATGTGGAGGCGGAACACCGGGCCGCTGGGGCCTTGGAGAAGCTCCGGGAAATCGTCCAGAGCCGGGCCCTTGGAGGGCGCGAAAGCGCCCAGCAGGTCCAGCAGGAGGTCGCCGAACTGCTTTTCGTCGGATACGGCGTGGAGTTCCGGCCGGCCGTCCTTGTCCAGCCATAGCACAGCGTGGGGGCGCTGAACGTTTAACAGGCTGCGGCTCAGGCTCAGAGTCCGGTCCAGCAGCTTGTCCAGTGTTTCCGGTGGGCCGAAGCGGTCCAGGGTCAGCAGGGGAAGGGGGATAAAGGTCTCCGCCCGCTCCCGGACGATGAGCTCGTCCCATTTGGAGGACAGCTTCCAGTGCACCGACCGCATGGGGTCGCCAGGGCGGTAGTCCCGCAGATCGTAGTCCTCTCCCGGACCCAGCCGGGCGGCGCTGACGGGAGCGGCGCGGCTCCCCTGGCCCTCTGGAATGTTGGGCAGCTCCACGTCCACAGGGATGGGGCGGCACACCATCCGGGCGGGTTGGGGCAGGGACACGGGCAGGGAGAACAGCCCCAGGTAGTCGCACACCTTGGCCTTGGCGACCCGCAGCTCCAGCAGACCGCAGTGGTCTGTGGGGGCGGCCAGCTCCACTGGGCGGCGGCGGGCGATGCCGGACAGAATGAGCCGCCGGTGGTCGCTCTCCCCGGTGAGCAGGTTTTCCGCCGCCAGCCGGACGGTCAGCCGGGACAGGGGCAGACCGTTGGGGGACTCGATGGAAGCCAGCCACCGGCCATCCCCGCCCCGCTCCAAAGAGGGCGGCGAGGCGGACAGCTCCAGACGGCACCCCATCATCCCCGGCAGGGACAGGGCCAGGGACAGCACCGGCAGGGCGACGCACAGCGCCAGCAGGAACTGGCCCAGGTAATTTTCATTGGTAATATGGAACAGCAGCACACCGATGAGGGCGAGGCTGTAAATAATGCGGCGGAGCAGCATGGCCTTACCGGATGCGGGGGGCCCGTGTGGTTTCGAGCACCTCTGAGGCGATGTCCGTGGCCCGCTTGGCCCCGCCTGCCGCCCCAGGGGGCAGCACCAGCCGGTGGGCAATGGCGTCCACCCAGACGAATTTGATGTCCTCGGGGATCACATAGTCACGCCCCCGCAGGAAGGCGGAGGACCGGCACAGGTTGGCCACTGAGATCGCGGCACGGGGGCTGGCTCCCTGAGCCAGCTGGGGATGGCCCCGGGTGGCCCGTACCAGGCGGAGGATGTAATCCAGGATGATGTCGTCCACAAATACCCGGTCCACCAGGCTGCGTATATAGGTCAGCTGCTCCCGGTCGGAGACCTGAATGACGGACCCCATGAGATCGCCCCGCATTTTGCGCTGCAAAAGCTCCATCTCGTCCGCCGGGGCAGGATAGCCCATGGTCAGGCGCAGGGCGAAGCGGTCCAGCTGTGAATCAGGCAGCAGCTGGGTACCAGAGGCCCCCGCCGGATTCTGGGTGGCGATGACCAGGAAGGGGTCCGGAACAGGTCGGGACACGCCATCCACCGTCACCCGGCCCTCCTCCATGGCTTCCAGCAGGGCAGACTGGGTGCGGCTGGTGGCCCGGTTCAGCTCGTCGGCTAGAAACAGGTTGCACAGGAGGGCGCCGGGCTGATATTCCATCTGTCCGGCGGCCTTGTTGTAGAGGGAGAAGCCGGTCAGGTCCGAGGGCATTACGTCCGGGGTGAACTGAACGCGGTTATAGCTCAGACCCAGAACCTTGGAGAAGGCGATGGCCATGGTGGTCTTGCCCACACCGGGGATGTCCTCCAGCAGGACGTGGCCCCGGGCCAGCACCACCATAAGGGTTTTGATGACGGTCTCGTCCTTGCCCACCACGGCCTTCTTCACTTCGTTGACCACCTGGGCGGCCAGTTGATGTTCGCGCATTGCTGTCACTTCCTTGGGAAAAGTCGTCTGTCATTATATCAAAAAAAGCGGGGCTTGAACAGCCCCACTTGCGGTTTGACAAATTCTGTGTTATTATGGCGGCGCCCCTACTCACACAAGCGGCGGCTTCAAAGCTTTATTTTGAAATCCCAAGCTCAAAGGACGAACCGCCATATGTGCAGCGTCCTTTATATGCATGATAGGGCCGCATAAGCATAAGCGGTTTGTCAAATAAAACAAGAGCCCGGTCCTTTGGACCGGGCCCTTTGCTCATCTGCTTCAAGCCAGCTTTGCCTTGGCCATCTCGGTGAGCTGGGTAAAGGCGGCCTTGTCGTTGACGGCCATCTCGGCCAGCATCTTGCGGTTGATCTCCACGTTAGCCAGCTTCAGCCCGTGCATAAAGGTGGAGTAGTTTATCCCGTTCATCTTGCAGCCGGCGCTGATGCGGGCGATCCACAGCTGACGGAAGTCGCGCTTCTTCAGACGGCGGCCCACGTAGGCGTATTGCAGGGACTTCATCACCTGCTCGTTGGCCATTTTGTAGTGCTTGCTCTTGGCGCCCCAGTAGCCTTTGGCCAGCTTGAGGATCTTATTCCTTCTCTTGCGCGTCATCATTGCGCCCTTAACTCTTGCCATTGTCGTTCAGCCTCCTGTATTGAGTAAAATGATGTCCAGCGATTATTTGTAAGGAACCATGCGCTTGATGGTGGCCGCGTTGGTCACGTCGGCGTAGCCGCCCTTGCGGAGGCTTCTCTTGAGCTTGCGGGTCTTGCCGTGGCCGTTGAGCAGATGGCTCTTGTTGGCATGGGCGCGCTTGACCTTTCCGTTCTTGGTCAAATTGAAGCGCTTCTTAGCGCCGCTGTGGGTCTTGACTTTAGGCATGACGGTTATCTCCTTTTCGTAATTGGTGTCACGCTGCGCCTGTTCGCGACGCGGACCAAGCCCTCCGGCTCCAGGAAAAACCATCCAGGGCCTGCGGCCCTTCCTGGCTTTTCCCTGCGTTCCGGTCTTAGTCCGCTGCCCACGAAGGCTCCGCGCTTCGCTTGCTTACTGCTTGTTGGTTTTTGCGCTCTTGGCGGAGAGGAAGATGCTCATGTGCCGACCCTCCAGCTTGGGTTCCTTGTCCAGGACAGCCAGCTCGGAGCACTGTCCGGCGAAATCCAGCAGGAGCTTTTTGCCAATGTCGGTGTGGGCCATCTCCCGGCCCCGAAACCGGACGGTGACCTTCACCCGGTTGCCCTCCGCCAAAAACTTCTGGGCGTTGCGCAGCTTGGTATTAAAGTCGCCGATGTCGATGCCGGGGGACATCCGTACTTCCTTGATCTCCACCACGTGCTGGTTCTTTTTGGCCTCCTTCTCCCGCTTAGCCTGCTCGAACCGGTACTTGCCATAGTCCATGAGCTTGCACACGGGAGGCTTGGCGGTGGGAGAGATCTTCACCAGGTCCAATCCCGCTTCGTCGGCGCGGGCCTGCGCCTGGGCTGCGGACATGACGCCCAGCTGAGCGCCGTCGGCGCCGATGAGCCGGACCTCGGGGTCTCGGATTTCCTCGTTGATTTGATGAGCCGTATTAGCTATGGTCACGCACCTCCAAAAATGAAAACGTGAATGCAGTAAAGCACCCACGTCCACAACGAAATGCGCACGGATACCGTGCGGATTTCACCATGTTAACCCCTTCGCCCGCGGCTGGGGGTGAGGACGGCGGCGCCACTCCTGCTTACTTTTGCCTAGGTATCATATCAGATGGGGCGGGGTTTGTCAACAGCTTTTTTTCCGCACCCGTTTCTGCTATAATGTAGAAAAATCGCGAAAGGAGGCCCCGCATGCTTGATTTGCTGTACGCCCGCGCGGGACAGGACATTCGGGGGGAGCTGCTGGAGCGCATGGACCGCTCCACCGCCCGCCGCCGTCTACTCGTCGTCCCCGAACAGTATTCCCACGAGACAGAGCGGGCCATGTGCACCGCCCTGGGGGGCGCGTCCATGGAGTGTGAGGCGCTGTCTTTCACCCGCCTGGCCGGACGGCTCACCGATGCCGCCGGGGGCGGGGCCGCGCCCATGCTGGACGCCGGGGGGCGAATGCTGTTGATGTACGCCGCCCTGCGGAAGGTGTCTGACGCGCTGACTACCTACCGGGCCCCCTCCCGCAAGCCGGCCTTTCTCACCGGGCTGCTGGCCACGGTGGACGAGTGCCGCTCCTACCGGGTGGAGGCGGGCTCCCTCATCTCCGCCGGGGAGGAGCTGGGGGGGCGCCAAGGGGACAAGCTCCGGGACCTGGGGCTCATTTACGCTGCCTATCAGGCGTTAGAGTCCGAGGGAGCCGCTGACCCCCGGGGACGGCTGGACCGCCTGGCCAAGCAGCTCCAAGACACCCAATGGGGCGCGGGGATGGCCTTCTATGTCTACGGCTTCACCGACTTTACCCCCCAGGAGGAGCAGGTTTTGTCCGCCCTTATGGCCCAGGGGGAGCTGACGGTGGCCTTTGTCTGCGATACCGGGGACGACCCCTCCGGCATTTTCCAGCCCGCGTTCCGTGCCGCCCGACGGCTGGCGCGCATTGCCAAGGACAACGCAGTCCCAACGAAAGAGGAAACCCTTGACCGCCCCCTGCCCCGCCATCCATCCCTGATCTTTTTGGAGCAGAACCTTTTTGGGGCCATGCCCGAACAGCTCTGGCGGGCACAGTGCGCGCTCACCCGTATCACTGCCGCCACGCCTAGGCAGGAGGTGGAGTGGTGCGCCGCAGAAATTTTGCGTCTGCTGAGAGAGGAAAACTACCGCTGCCGGGACATCGCCGTGTGCGTCCGGCGGCTGGAGGGCTATGGGGAGCTCATTGAGAGCACCTTCGCCCGGTACGGAATACCGGTGTTCCTGTCTGCCATGGAGGACGTGTTGGAAAAGCCGGTTTTGGCGCTGGTCACCTCCGCCCTGGCCGCTGCGGCGGAAGATTACCCTTACGAGGAGCTGTTCCGCTACCTGAAAACGGGGCTGACGGGTATTACAGAGGAGGAGCGGGACCTGCTGGAAAACTACGCCCTCACCTGGGACCTGAAGGGCTCCGCCTGGACCCGCAAAAAGCCCTGGGATATGCACCCGGAGGGCTATGGCCGGGATTTCAGCGACGAGGACACCGCCTTTGTGGCGCGGCTGGACGAGCTGCGCCGCCGGGTCATCGCGCCGCTAGAGGCCCTGCGGAGGGGGAAAAATCAGACCGGCAAGGGCCGCGCCCTGGCGCTGTATCAGATGCTGGAAGATATCGGCCTGCCTGCCCGTCTGGCCCAGCGGGCGGACAGTTTGGAGGCACGGGGCGACCGGAACACCGCCGCTCAATACCGCCAGCTGTGGGACATTTTGGTGGGCGGCTTGGAGCAGTGCGCCCTTCTGCTGGGCGGCACCGAGCTGGAGCTGGAGGAATTTTCCCGGCTGTTCTCATTGGTGCTGAGTCAGTATGACGTGGGCGCCATTCCCGTATCCCTGGACGCGGTGACGGTGGGCGACGCCCCCCGTATGGCCCACAAAGAGGTCAAAGTCCTATTTCTGCTGGGGGCGGACAGCGGGGCCATTCCCGACTGCGCCCCTTCGCCGGGGCTGTTCTCCGACCAGGACCGGGATGTGCTGTCCGCTATGGAGGTGGAGCTGGCCCCCAAGCAGGAGGACAAGCTCCGCCGGGAGATGACGATTGCCTACGAAACCTGCACCCGGCCCTCTCAGCGCCTGTACGTCAGCTACACCGCCGCCGACTCCAAGGGCGAGCTCCAGGCCCCCTGCTTCCTCTGGGAGCGCTTAGCGGCGCTGTTTCCCGACGAGACTGTGGTGGACGGCGGGGACCTTATGGCCCGCCTGTCCGCCCCGGACGCGGCGTTAGAGTTGGCGGGACGGGACGTCAACATAGCCGCCGCCCTGAAACAAATCCCCGGCCTGGCCGAGCGGGTGGAGCGCATCCAAAGCGCCTCCCGCTGGCGGCGGGGACGGCTGTCCCGGATGGCGGTGGACGAGCTGTTCGGGCCGGTGGTGCCCATGTCCGCCACCAAATTGGATCTGGTGAACTCCTGCCATTTCAGCTATTTCCTGCGTTTCGGCCTGGATGCCAAGCCCCGGCAGAAGGCGGCGTTCCGGCCCTCAGATTACGGCACCTTTGTTCACGACGTGTTGGAAAACACCCTCCGGGAGGCAGGCCGGGCCGGAATTTCGCTGGACGACGCCAAGGCCGTGGGCCGCCTGTCCCAGGAGGCGGCAGACCGCTACGAGCGGGAGGTTCTGACCGGCCTGGAGGACGAGCCCGCTCGATTTCGCTACCTGTTCCAGCGTATGAAGCAAGCCGCTCTGGCGGTGACGCAGAGCGTGTGTGCCGAGCTGTCTGTGTCCGACTTCACCCCCGCTGCCTTCGAGCTGGGCTTTGGCCGGGGAGAGCGAAAGCCGCTGCCTCCGGTGGAGGTGGAGCAAGGGGTGCGGCTCCAGCTGTCCGGCTTCGTGGACCGGGTGGATGAGTGGATGCACAACGGGAAGCGCTATCTCCGGGTGGTGGACTACAAGACGGGCAAAAAGAGCTTTGATTTCGCCGACGTGGAGGACGGGCGGGGGCTGCAAATGCTGCTGTACCTATTCGCCCTCAGCCGGGAGGGCCAGCTGGTGCTGGGGCCTGGGGAGATCGTTCCCGCCGGGGTGCTGTACGTCCCGGCCCGTACTCCGCTGGTGAACGGCGAACGGAACTGGAGCGACGAGGAGATTCAAAAATCAAGGGATAAGCTCTTGCGTCGCCAGGGGCTGGTGCTGGACGACCCAGAAGTGCTGTCCGCCATGGAACGGACGCAGGACGGGTATCGCTTCCTGCCTGTCAGCACAGGCCGGGGGGGCAGCGACCACCTGGCGACCTCCCGGCAGATGGACCTGCTGGACGAATTCATCACCGACGCCCTGCGGCGGGCCGCCGGAGAGCTGGCCCAGGGCAACATCGACGCCGACCCCTTTTGGCGGGGAGCGGACAAAAACGCCTGCAACTGGTGCGATTACAAATCGGCCTGCCACTTTGAGGAGGGCTGCGGGGACGCCAGGCGCTACCGCCGGAGCGTCAGAGCTAAGGAATTTTGGGATTGGATCATGAAGCGGAAGGAGGGTGACAAGGGTGGCCATTGAGCTGACGAAACAGCAGCAGTCCGTGGTGGACAACCGGGGCGGGGACCTGCTGGTATCCGCTGCCGCCGGGTCGGGCAAGACCCGGGTCCTGGTGGAGCGGCTGATGGGCTACGTAGAGCAGGGGGCGGACATCGACCGCTTTTTGGTCATCACCTTTACCAAGGCCGCCGCCGCCGAGCTGCGGGACCGCATCGCCGCCGCCATCCACGCCCGGCTGGCCCAGCGGCCGGGAGACCGGCACCTGCGGCGCAACGCCACCTTAGTGTATAAAGCGCCGATCTGTACCATCGACTCCTTTTGTCAGGACCTCCTGCGCCAGTGGGGGCACCTGGTGGACCTGGACCCGGATTTTCGCGTGGGCGACCAGGCCGAGCTGGACGAGCTGGGCCGCCAGGCCATGGAGGAGGTTTTGGAGGTCCGGTATGCCAACATCCAGAACGACGCCCCCTTCGCCGCCTTGGTGGATGCCCTGGCAGGCGAGCGGGACGACCAGACGCTGGAGGAGGTGATCCTGTTCGTCCACAAACAGGTCCAGGCCCAGGCGGACCCGGCGGGGTGGCTCAGGTCACGAAAGCAGGACTTCCTCCTGCCCGAGGGTATCGGTCCGGAGGACACGCCATGGGGACGGGCTCTGTTGGCGGACAGCCGGGAGCTGGCGGACTATTGGCTGGGGAGCATGAAAAACCTGCGGGACGAGATATATTTCGACGAACTGCTGAACCAGAACTATACCTCCACCCTGGGAGAGACCATCGACGGTCTGGAGCGGCTGCGCGGCGCCCTCAGCGAGGGCTGGGACGACGCGGCGGTGTGCTTTCCCATTCCCTTTCCAATGCCAGGGAAAAAGAGAAAAGGAAACTCTGACCCGGCCTTGAAAGAGCGCATGGCCGCTCTGCGCAAGCGCTGCAAGGCCCAGATGGGCGAGCTGGGGGCGCGCTTTGACGTGACGGCGGACCAGGCCATGGAGGACCTGCGGGCGGTGGGACCCGCCATGACGGCTCTGCTGGATGTGACGGCAGAGTTCGGCGCGGCCTTCGTCAGGTTGAAGCAGCGCCGCCGCCTCATCGACTTCAACGACGGGGAGCATTTGACGGTCCGGCTGTTGACGCAGGCGGATGGAGCCTCCACCGATCTGGCCCGTGATATTGGGAAACAGTTCGACGAGATCATGGTGGACGAGTACCAGGACACCAACGCCGTACAGAACGCCATTTTCGGGGCGTTGTCCAGCGGGCGCAACCTGTTTATGGTGGGGGATGTGAAGCAGTCCATCTACCGCTTCCGGCGGGCGGAGCCGGGCATCTTTTTGGAGAAATACGGACGTTTTGCCCCGGCGGAGCGGGCCGGACCGGGCGAGGGGCGGAAGATTCTGCTGTCGGACAATTTCCGCTCCCGGCCCGAGGTGCTGGAGGGAGTCAATTTCATTTTTCGGAACGTCATGACCCGCGCCGCCGGAGAGCTGGACTATACGGAGGCGGAGGCGCTGCGCCCCGGCCGGACCGATCTGACCCCTGACGGGCGCTACTGCGTGGAGCTGGACTGTGTGGACCTGTCCTCCCTCACCGGCGACGGGGAAGAGGAAAAGACGTCCAAAGACCTGGTCTGTGCCCGCGCGGCGGCAAGGCGCGTCCAGGACCTGCTGGGCAGCGGCCTGCCCATCGGGGACCGGCCTGTCCGTGTGGAGGATATCGTCATCCTGCTGCGGTCCATCAACCCAGTGCTCCGCCACTACGCCGCCGCGCTGGATGAGCTGGGCATCCCCTGGAGCGCCGAAGGAGGCAAGGAATTTTTCGGAACCACCGAGATCTCCGTGGCCATCGCCTTTTTACAGGTGTTGGACAACCCCCGGCAGGATGTGGCCCTGCTGGCGGCGCTGCGCTCGCCGCTGTTTCACTTCACCCCGGACCGGCTGGCCCGGCTCCGGGCGGGCGCCCAGGGCACAGTCTATGACTGTCTTACCGCCGGGGCAGGGCGTGGAGAGGAGGACTGCGTTTCCTTTCTCACCCTCCTGTCCGAACTGCGGGAGCTGGCGGCGGAGGAGAGCAGCCACCGGCTGCTGTGGTACATTTATGGCAAGCTGGACGTCCCCGCAGTATTTGCCGCCATGCCTGACGGCCAGCAGCGGCGGGCCAATCTGATGGCCCTCTACGATGAGGCGTGCCGGTTTGAAAGCGGCGGGCATCAGGGGCTGATGGCCTTCCTGCTTCACCTCAGCCGGATGATGGACAACGACGTCAGCGTCCCCGTGCCAGGCGGCGAGACCGGGGGCGTGCGCCTGCTGACCATCCACAAATCCAAGGGGCTGGAGTTCCCGGTGGTGCTGGTGTGCGGGCTGGACCGTCAATTTAATGAGACCGACGCCCGGACCACCGTCCTATTCCACCCGGAGCTGGGCCTTGGCCCCAAGCGCACCGACCGGGAGCGGGGATTGCGATACACTACCATCGCCCGGGACGCGGTGGAGCTGAAAATCAAGCGGCAGACACGGGCGGAGGAGATGCGGCTTTTATACGTGGCTATGACCCGCGCGGAGCACAAGCTGATCTTGTTTTCCGCCGTCAACGGGCGGGGCGGAGCCCTGTCCGGACTGGCGGGGCAGGCCCAGTGCCCGCCGCCACCCCGGCAAATGACCGAGGCCCGGACTATGACGGACTGGGTGCTGGCCCCGGTACTGTGCCGGGGGGACAGTGCGGCCCTGTGGGCGGATTTGGACGTTTCCCGGCCTCCCCGCCCGGAGAACGAGGGCTATCCCTGGGATATCCGCCTGCTGTCCGGGGGGGAGTACGAGCGGCCACAGGGCCTGGGCGGCGGAGAGACGTCTCAAACCGGTGAAATGGTTCGGCTCCCCGAGGGGCTGGTGGATCGGCTGAGCTGGCGCTATCCCCACGAGAGTTCGGCGGCCATTGCCTCCAAGCTGACGGCTACCCAGCTCAAGGGGCGGGAGAAGGACGCAGAGGCGGCGGAAAACGCTGTGGAGCTGCACCCTGCCGCCCCGCAGACCACTCTGAGCCGCCCGGTGTTCGAGGGCCAGCGGCCGTTGACTCCCGCCCAGCGGGGCACGGCGCTCCATATGGTGATGCAGTATTTGAACTACGACCGCACAGGGGATGTGGAGGAGATTGCCGATGAAATCGCCCGGCTGGTAACGGGTCAGTACATTACCCCCCAGCAGGGGGAGGCGGTGAATCCGCTGGACATCCTGGCGTTTTTCTGCTCCGATTTGGGGACGCGCCTGCGCAGTTCCACGAGGATAGAGCGGGAGTTTAAATTCTCCCTTCTGGCCCTGGCGGCGGACTATTACCCGGAGGCGGAACCGGGAGAGAAGGTCCTCCTCCAAGGTGTGGTGGATTGCTGGTTCGTGGAGGCGGATGGCGCCGTTACCGTAGTGGACTTCAAGACGGACCGGGTGACGGAAAGCACCCTGTCCGCCCGGGCGGAGGACTACCGGCCCCAGCTGGACGCCTATACCCGCGCCCTGGCCCAGGCGGCGGGGGTGGCGGTGAAACGGCGGTGCCTGTGGTTTTTCAGCGTAGGGCGCGCGGTGGAGCTGTAGGGGCAGAAGAAAAAGATTGGCGAATTTCAAAAAAGTCCTTGCTTTTTTCGCGCAAGCGTGATAAGATACGGTTTGCGTTTACAAGGAGTCTTTGCGCTCCTGGACTTTTGGTATCGACAGAAAGAGGTGAATCCCTGTGAAGGAAGGCATCCATCCCAAGTATCAGCAGACCACCATTACGTGCGCCTGCGGCAACGTGATCGAGACTGGCTCGACGAAGAAGGACATCAAGGTGGAAGTCTGCTCCAAGTGTCACCCCTTCTACACCGGCAAGCAGAAGATGGTGGATACCGGCGGACGTGTCAGCCGCTTCAACAAGAAGTTCGGTCTGGGTTAAAGCCTGTCAGTTCAAGGACCCGTTGCAAGAGATTGCGGCGGGTCTTTCTCTTTTTTGCCCCAAGCGGGCATACTAACCAGGCAAAGCGGGGTGTTACAGGAGGAGCATACCAGGGGTAAAGCTGGTATTTCTCTCAGGGGACCACTTCATTGCCAATAAAAAGCCGGAGGAATTTAACCGGGAGATATGGAACTTTCTGGGAGAATGACACATTTTTGAGACAAGGGGCATAAGGAAAGCAATATGTTTGATAAAACCGAAGTAAAAGAGATCAACCGGGCGGTCCTGGTGGGCCTCAACGCCCCCAATCTGCGCCGGGAGGAGAATGCGGACGACGAATCCCTGGAGGAGCTGGCCGCCCTGCTGGACACGGCGGGCGGCGCCTGCCTGGGGATGATCCTGCAAAACAAGTCCGCCCCCGATCCCCGCACCTTCATCGGTGAGGGCAAGACGGAAGAGGTCCGGGAGCTGGTGGAGCGGCTGGGGGCTGATATCGTCATCTTTGACAACCCCCTGTCCCCATCCCAGCAGCGGGTGCTCACCGGGGAGCTGGGGGTGGCGGTCATGGACCGCTCCGCCCTCATTCTGGACATTTTCGCCAAGCGGGCCCGGACCAGCGAGGGACGCTTACAGGTGGCGCTGGCCCAGTACAAATATCTCCTGCCCCGGCTGACGGGTATGTGGAAGCACCTGGAGCGCCAGGAGGGCGCCATCGGCACCCGCGGCCCCGGCGAGACCCAGATGGAGACCGACCGGCGGCTCATTCACCGGAAGATCGACAAGCTGGAGGAGGATTTGAAGGACGTGCGCCGGGTCCGGGCCACCCAGCGGGAGCGGCGGGAGAAAAACGAGGTCCCGGTGGTGGCCATCGTGGGGTATACCAACGCGGGGAAATCCACCCTGCTCAACGCCCTCACCGGGTCGGACATCCCGGCCAACGACCGGCTGTTCGACACCCTGGACACCACCACCCGGATGCTGGAGATCTCCGACACCTGCACCGTGCTCATCTCCGACACCGTGGGCTTTATCTCCAAGCTGCCCCACCAGCTGGTGGACGCCTTCAAGGCCACCCTGGAGGAGCTGACCTTTGCCGACCTGCTCTTACACGTCATCGACGCCTCCGACCCCCATTGGAGGGAGCAGGCCGAGGTGGTGGATCAGCTCATTCAGGAGCTGGGGGCCGCCGAGACGCCCCGGCTGGAGGTGTTCAACAAATGTGACAAGTTTGTGGGGGACATCCTGCCTCACGGGGAGGATATGGTGTCCATCTCCGCCAAAACCGGGGTGGGAATCGATACTCTGCTGTCCGCCATTGAAAAGCGGCTGGACGCCGGAGTCCGCCGGGTGGAGCTGCGGCTTCCCTACGACAAGGGCGGTATTTTAGACCAGCTCTACCGGGAGGCCAAGGTGGAACAGGTGGAGTACGGCGAGACCATCCAGGTCACCGCTGTGTGCACGCCCAAGACTCTGGGACAGATGGGGGATTACCTGGTGGAAAAATGAACACGGAAGTGGGAAAGGAAGGCCGCGTTTTGGGCTTTCCTTTTTCACTTTAGCGTGGTATAATAGCACAACCAAAGAATTAGAGAGGGGCATACTATGAAAATCGTGGTCAAAGTGGGCACCTCCACCCTGGCCCATGCCACCGGACGGCTGAACATCCGCCGGGTGGAGGAGCTGGTGAAGGTGCTGTCCGACTTGAAAAACGCGGGGCATCAGCTGATTCTGGTGTCCTCCGGCGCCATTGGCATGGGGGTGGGCAAGCTGAACCTTCCCGGCCGTCCGGCGGATATGCCCACCAAGCAGGCCGCGGCGGCGGTGGGCCAGTGCGAGCTGATGTATACCTATGACAAGCTGTTTGAGGGCTATAACCACACCGTGGCCCAGCTCCTGCTGACGGCGGAGGACGTGAACTACCCCCAGCGGCGGCAGAACTTTGAGAACGCCATGAACCGCCTGCTGGAGCTGAACGCCCTGCCCGTCGTCAACGAGAACGACGCGGTGGCCACCGACGAGGTGGGCGTGTCCACCACCATCGGGGAGAACGACACCCTGTCGGCCATCGTGGCCCAGTGCGTGGGGGCGGACCTGCTCGTCCTGCTCAGCGACATCGACGGGCTGTATACCGCCGACCCCCGGCGGGACCCGGGCGCCGCCCTCATCCCCGAGGTGCGGGAGATCACGCCGGAGCTAAAGGCGCTGGCTGGGGCCGCCGGGTCCTCCTTGGGCACCGGCGGGATGGCCACCAAGCTGAAAGCGGCGGAGATCGCCATGGCCTGCGGCTGTGACATGGTCATTGCCAACGGCCAGCGCCCCGAGCTGCTGTACGATATCGCGGAGGGCCGCCACCTTGGCACCCGCTTCATTGGAAGGAGAGACGAGCAATGACCATCCTGGAACTGCTTCAGCACGCGAAAAACGCGAAAAGGGCCATGGCCCTTGCCAGCACCGACACAAAAAACAGCGCGCTGGCGGCAATGGCCAACGCACTGGAGGAAAACGCCGCCGCCATCCTGGCGGCCAACGCGCTGGACCTGGAAGCGGCCCGCGGCGCCGTGTCTGATGTGATGCTGGACCGTCTCGCCCTCAGCTCGGAGCGTATCAAGGGCATGGCCGACGGCGTGCGGGAGGTGGAGGCCCTGCCCGACCCGGTGGGCCTGGTGCTCCGCCGGGAGGAGCGGCCCAACGGATTGGTTATTGAAAAGACCTCCGTGCCCATGGGCGTGGTGGCCATCATCTATGAGAGCCGCCCCAACGTCACCTCCGACGCGGCGGCGCTGGCGCTGAAGGCGGGCTCCGCCTGCGTCCTGCGCTGCGGCAAGGAGGCCCACCGCTCCGCCGCCGCCATCGTGGCGGCTCTGCGCCGAGGGCTGGCCGCCGCCGGACTGCCCCAGGACGCGCTGGGGCTGGTGGAGGACGTCTCCCGGCAGTCCGCCAATGAGCTGATGACCGCGTCGGGGTTGGTGGACCTGCTCATTCCCCGGGGAGGCGCGGGGCTCATCCGGGCCTGTGTGGACAACGCCACGGTCCCTGTTATTGAGACGGGAACGGGCATCTGCCACGTCTACGTGGACAAGGACGCGGATCTGGACATGGCGCTGAACATCCTGGAAAACGCCAAGTGCTCCCGGCCCAGCGTGTGCAACGCCGCCGAGGTGTGCCTGGTGCACCGGGATGCGGCGGAGGCGTTTCTGCCCCGGCTGAAGGCGCTTCTGGTGGACGCCCGCAAGGAAAAGGGCTTACCGCCGGTGGAGCTTCGGCTGGATGAGAAGGCCGGGGCCATTGTCGGCGGCACATCTGCGGGCCCGGAGGATTTCGACACCGAATTTTTGGATTATATCCTGGCGGTGAAGGTGGTGGACGGCGTGGACTCCGCCGCCGCCCACATCGCCGCCCACTCCACCGGGCATTCTGAGGCCATCGTCACCGCCAATGAGGACGCCGCCCGCCGTTTCACCGCCCTGGTGGACTCCGCCGCCGTGTATTGGAACGCCTCCACCCGGTTCACAGATGGAGGCGTGTTCGGACTGGGGTGCGAGATGGGCATTTCCACCCAGCGGCTCCACGCCCGGGGGCCAATGGGGCTGGCGGAGCTGTGCACCTATAAGTATATCGTCAAGGGGACGGGGCAGGTGCGCTAAACCGGAATCGTCAAAAACGTCCGCACCGCGCCGCTCAAATCTGCGAACAGCGCTGCCTCCGGCGGGAAAAACGTGAACCACACGATGAGCGCTCCCAGCAGAGCGGCCAGCCCCACCGCTGCCTTGTCCGTCCCCGGCCACTCGCACAGCGGCCACAGTACCCGGGGCAGCAGGAATCCCACTACCAGCAGCACGAAATAAAGGGCCAGGTCCACCACCAAGCTCTCCCCCCGAAGGGTCACGTGGTAGAGATATCCCACCCCCAGCATGATAACGCACGCCACCACGGCGCTCAGCAGCCAGGGAGCGCGGCCTATCCCCTGCCCGCCCCGGTTCAGCAGCAGCGCCGTCCCCAGCAAGGGAAAATAGAGCAGCTTCGTGTGCTCCCAGACGCTTTCCCGCACCGGGGCGACGAGGGCCGTGACGGGATTGGGGAGCCACTGGAACAAAAAATGAAGCAGTATGCCCAACGCGGCGGCAATCAAATAGTAGACGATCAATTTTTTGGTTGATTTTTCCATAGTTACACCTCGCTTTATATTGCAGGATATGCTATAATTGGGGTAGACTATGTTTGAAGTCTGCCCTCTTTTTCTGCGGAGTTTGTCGAATTTTGTCCAAATCTAACCAATTTGTTTGGGATTTCCCAGTATAAATCCAGGGCACGTGACGTTTCAACCTCCGCTGTGCGCCTCCCTGTCAAACCCGCCTTACTTTCCCACGGTGAAAATCCGTTCCTCCGCCAATATTAAAGGGGCGGGCGTCGGGGCGCCTGCGGAGAATTTTCCGCGGACGCCCGGATTCCCGCCAGACTCAAAAAGGCGGTGAATGGATTTGAATGAAGAAGCAAGACCATTTGTGGGGGCGGCGGTCCTGCGGGGGTTTTTGCCCATGCTGCTGCTGGCGGCGGTGCTGACCATTCGGCCCACGGCGGCCTATGCCAGTGCGCCCACTGTGATTCCGGTGGGCAAAGCCGTGGGCATCAAGCTCTTTTCCGACGGCGTGGTGGTGGTGGGCACCTCTGAGATCGCCACCGACGAGGGCAACGTGAACCCGGCCAAGGCCTGCGGCCTCAAAGAGGGCGATATCATCACCCACATCAACTCCACCGAGGTGGACACCATTGAGGAGGTTTCCGCCCTGCTCCAGGAGTTGGAAGGCGAGGCCATGAGCATCCGGGCCATCCGGGATGACAAACAGGTGCAGTTCACGGCTCAGGCTGCGCTGTGCGCCTCCGATGGGGCCTATAAGCTGGGGGCCTGGATTCGAGATTCCATGGCGGGCATCGGGACGGTGACCTTCTACTGCCCGGACACCGGGGCCTTCGGCGCTCTGGGCCACGGCATCAACGACACGGATACCGCCCTGCTCATGCCGTTGGACAGCGGCTCCATCCTGCCCGCCACGGTGGCCGGGGTGGAAAAGGGTCAGGCCGGGGACCCGGGCCAGCTCCAGGGGGTGTTTGACACCGACTCCACCCTGGGTTTGCTCCACGCCAACACCAGCGGCGGCGTGTTCGGCGTGGTGTCCGACCGCAGCTGGGTAGAGGGCACATCCGTAGAGGTGGCCCAGCGGGATGAGGTTCAGCCCGGCGAGGCCAAAATCCTGTGCAACATCTCCGGAGACCGGGTGGAGGAGTACACCATCCAGATTGCCAAGGTGTTCGCAGAGCAGAAGGACGACAGCCGGGACTACCTCATCAAGGTAACGGATCAGCGCCTGCTGGACACCACTGGGGGTATTGTGCAGGGGATGAGCGGATCTCCCATCCTGCAAAACGGCAAAATTGTCGGGGCCGTGACCCACGTACTGGTGGACGATCCCACCAGCGGCTACGGCATCTATGTGGGGCGGATGCTCCAGCAATGTGACAACAGAGAGTGATTTTTGGGATTTTTGATTTCAAAACCAGCCTAAACCACTTTTTCGACAGTGGATGTCGAAAAAAAGTTTGACAAAATCTGGAAAACCGTCTTGCCATCTGAGGGAATCTGTGGTATTTTAAGGATACACCAAAATTTGGTAAAACAGATAGTAAAGGACCTTTGGCCATAGGTCCTTCACCCTCAGGTCTTGGACCGGAAAGGAATATGGAGCATGAGCGAGAAGAAGAAGATCATTATGGCAGATACCTCGGAGGAGTTCCGTCAGATGCTGGCGGAGTTGATCCAGGCGGAGGACGATTTGACCGTATGCGCCCAGACGGCCAGCGGGGAAGAGCTGCTGGACCTGGTGACGGTCCACAAGCCGGACGTGGTCATCATGGACCTGATGCTGGCCGGGATGGACGGGCTGGAGGTGCTGGAGGAGCTTGGGGAAAACCGGCCCCGGGTGCTGGTGCTGTCCTCCTTCAACAACCCGTCGCTGGCGGGACAGGTGGCTCAGAAGGGCGGGGATTACTGTATGCTCAAGCCCTGCCGGGCCCAGTCGGTGATCGGGCGCACTCGGGAGCTGGCCGGGGGCAAGACGGGCACTCAGATTCAAGAAGAGACCTCCTCCCGGGACTTGGAGCGGCAGGTGACAGCCATCATCCACGAGATCGGCGTGCCCGCCCACATCAAAGGGTATCAATACCTGCGGGAGGCCATCGGGCTGGCGGTGGACGACATGGAGATCATCAACGCCGTGACCAAGGTATTGTATCCGGCAGTAGCGAAGAAATTCAACACCACCTCCAGCCGGGTGGAACGGGCTATCCGCCACGCCATTGAGGTGGCGTGGGATAGGGGCGACCTGGAAACCCTGCAAAAGTATTTCGGCTACACTGTCTCCAACGCCAAGGGCAAGCCCACCAACAGTGAATTCATTGCCATGATCGCGGACCGCATTTCCCTGGAAGGGAACCCTGCGTAAAAAGCAAAAAGCGCCGCACCCAGTGGGATGCGGCGCTTTTCTTATGTTTTAAGCGTTGGCGCTGTTGAGATACTCCTCCTGCTCGGGAGTCAGCTTGTCGATGGTCAGTCCCAGGGCGGCCAGTTTGGCCCAGCCGATCTGGTCGTCAATCTCAGCAGGGATGTCGTAGAGCTTGCAGGTCAGCTCTTCCTTGTGCTTGACCAGCCATTCCGCGGCCAGGGCCTGGACGGAGAAGGACATATCCATGATCTCCGCCGGGTGGCCGTTGCCGCCCGCCAAGTTGACCAGACGGCCCTCAGCCAGCACGTTGAGCACCTTGCCGTCCGCCAGCTTGTAGCCGGTGATGCCGTCCCGCTGCTCCCATTTCTCCACGGCGTTTTCATTCAGCCATTTCACGTCCACCTCACAGTCGAAGTGGCCCGCATTGGACAGCAGGGCGTTGGGCTTCATTACGGCGTAGTGGGCAGGGGTGATGACATCCTTGCACCCGGTGACGCTGACGAACACGTCGCCCAGCGCGGCGGCGTCCGCCATGGTCATGACGCGGAAGCCGTTCATAGTGGCATCCAGGGCCTTGAAGGGGTCAATCTCGGTGACAATGACATTGGCGCCCATACCCGCGGCCCGCAGGGCCACGCCGGAGCCGCACCAGCCGTAGCCGGCGACCACCACGGTCTTGCCCGCGACAACCAGGTTGGTCATGTGCATGATGGCGTCCCAGACGGACTGCCCGGTACCATACTTGTTATCATAATAGTGCTTGGCCTTGGCGTCGTTTACAGCCATCATGGGGCAAGGGAGGGTCCCTTCCCGGTCGCGGGCGCGCAGGCGCAGGATGCCGGTGGTGGTCTCCTCACAGCCGCCAATGAGGCAGTCGGCGTACTCTTTGCATTTGCCGCTGAGCAGGTTCACCAAGTCGCCGCCATCGTCGATGACGATGTGGGGGTGGCATTTCAGGGTCTCGACCAGGTGGGACTCGTACTCCTCGGGGGTGGAGCCGTGCCAGGCAAACACGTTGACGCCCCGGTCGGCCACACCGGCGGCCACGTCGTCCTGGGTGGACAGGGGGTTGCTGCCGGTCAGGTAAACGTCCGCCCCGCCCGCCTTCATGACCAGGGCCAGGTTGGCGGTCTTGGCCTCCAGGTGGACGGAGACGGCGGCGCGTAGGCCCTTGAAGGGCTGCTCCTTTACGAAGCGAGCCTCGATCTGGGCCAGGGCGGGCATAAAATTGCGCACCCAGTCGATTTTGCGGTGGCCGGAGGGGGCCAGGGCGGGGTCACGGATGATGCTCATAAGTATACTCCCTTTCAAGCGCAGATTTTGGTAAACCAAGTATAGCATAGCGCGGGAGCGTTTTCAAGCGGGCCGCTGTCTATCCTGGATAGTTGCCCGATAAATATGAATGAGATGTTGTCTATAACCCCAATAGGCATCCATGGGCTGGCGTCCTATATCCATAAACCTCATCGTGCCCGGCAGGATCATGCGTCAACCATCCAAGCTCGCTCTCAATCTCTCCAACGCTGCCCGAGCCTTTTCGGATTGCAGAACGGGCAGATACTCCTCACCCTCTTCCAGCCCTTTCAGAAGCAGCAGCCGGACCTCCCGCGAGGAGGCGGGCCGTTCCGCTGTCTCCACCCCCGGCGAAAACAGCTCGGACCTGGGGGCCGTGATCGTACGCAGCGTGGCGTCCACATAGCGCTCCAGCCGGTCCGCTGCCTCCTCCCACCGGCCCGCCTTGACATAGACCTCAAAAAACAGGCCGTCGTACAGCCCGCCCAGGCCAAACAGGCGGTCAACCGCCTGATAGACCCGGCACACCTCCAGCGCCCGTTCTGTGTCCGTGACGTCAGGGAACAGCATGGCGCCAAGGCAGGACTGCACCTGCCACACCAGGGTATGCAGGCGCTTCTGTATAACCTTCAAGGCCTCCTCCGGCTCCCCCCTTCTGAGGTGGATTTGGGCCCGGACTGAGGTGGAGTCGATAGCCTGCTCAGGCAGCTCCTTCAATAGGTTCTCCGCCTCGTCCAGCCTGCCCTCCGCAGCCGCGGTCTGGGCCAGCATGAGGGTGGCCGACTCCCAATACTCCCGGCTGCCGGTGGTCTGGACTTCCCTCAACAGCTCCGTTTTTCGGGCAGTCCACTGCCGCCGGAGCTCCTGGTCCGCCTCGGGGTAGAGCATCCGGTACACGTTTTGGGCCAGGGCGGCGTTGTATTTCAGCGCCTCCGAGTTTGGATACTGCCGCAGAAGCTCGTCCAGCAGCCGCTGGCCCGCTTCCCAGCCCTCCAGGCGAGCCGATTCCATGGCGGCGTTCACCTTGTCCACCACCTCCTGGCTGGAAAGCTGCTCCTCAAAACGCAGCAGCGTATCCACATTGGAGCCCAGGGCCCGGGCCAGCGGGCACAACAGGGTGATGTCGGGGTAGGAATTATCCGTCTCCCACTTGCTCACCGCCGGGGCGGACACCCCCAGTTGGTCTGCCAGCTGTTCCTGAGTCAGCCCCTTTTTCCGGCGCAGCTCCGCCAATTTTGCCCCAATTTTCATGTTCTTGTCCCTCCTTGTGCTGTCTAGATAGGGATAGTATAAACGGCGGACCGGCGTTTTTCAATGGAGCGCTTTTTAAGTTCCGGGCAGGTTTTTCTAACCAGCGGTTAAGTTCACACAACAAAAAGCGGGGGACTCCCAGTCAAGGTGTCTCCCGCTTTTTGTAAAATGTTACTGCTTACCGCCCTTGAGGGCCTTCATCCGCTTTTCGTGGTTGAGAATACGCTTTCTCAGCCGCAGGTTTTCCGGCGTGACCTCCAGCAATTCGTCGTCCGCCAAAAACTCCAGGCACTGCTCCAGGCTCATGGACTTGGGTGGCACCAGCCGCAGGGCCTCGTCAGATCCGGAGGCCCGCATATTGGTCAGCTGCTTCTTCTTGCACACGTTGACGGAGATGTCCTCCATCTTGGGGCATACGCCCACCACCATGCCCTCGTACACGGGCACCCCCGCGCCGATGAACAACGCGCCCCGCTCCTGGGCTGCGAACAGGCCGTAGGTCACGGACTCGCCCGTCTCATGGGCCACCAGGGAGCCGGTGCTGCGCCGCTGGATGTCGCCCTTGAAGGGCGCGTACTTCTCAAACACGGAGGCCATGATGCCCTCGCCCTTGGTGTCGGTCAAGAACTCGTTGCGGTAGCCGAACAGACCCCGGGAGGGCACCAGGAACTCCAACTTGGTACGGCTGCCTATGGGGTCCATGGACAGGAACTCACCCTTGCGGGCCCCCAGCTTTTCCATGACGGCTCCCACACAGTCGGCGGGCACGTCGATGACCACCCGTTCGATGGGCTCGCACTTTTTGCCCTCCACCTCCTGATAGACCACGCGGGGGGGCGACACCTGGAACTCGTAACCCTCACGGCGCATGGTCTCAATGAGGATGGACAGGGACATCTCGCCCCGCCCGGCCACGTTGAAGGCGTCGGTGGATGCCTCCACCTCGGCGACGCGGAGAGACACGTCTTTCAAGGTCTCCCGGAACAGGCGGTCCCGGAGCTGGCGGCTGGTGACGTACTTGCCTTCCCGCCCGGCGAAGGGAGAGTCGTTGACAGAGAAGGTCATCTCCAGGGTGGGGGCGGAAATTTTGACGAACTCGATGGGTTCCGGCGCGGCGGGGGCGCACACGGTGTCGCCGATGGTGATGTCGCCGATGCCGCTCATGGCGATGATTTCGCCCGCCTTGGCCTCCGTCACAGGGGTGCGGGCCAGACCGTCGAAGGTGTACAGGCTGGTGGCCTTGGCCTTCTTGGGGGCCTCCTCCTGCTTGTGGTAGTTGCACACCACGATCTCCTGGTTCTGCTTCACACTGCCCCGCTCGATGCGGCCCACGGCGATGCGGCCCACAAACTCGTTGTAGTCGATAGAGGACACAAGCATCTGGAAGGGGGCGTCTGGCTCGCAGTCTGGAGCGGGGATATAGTCCAGAATCGTCTCGAACAGTGGGACCAGGTCGGCGCCCGCCACGTCGGGGGAGTAGCTGGCGGTGCCCTGCCGCCCAGAGCAGAACAGGGTGGGGGACTCAAACTGCTCGTCGGTGGCGTTCAGGTCCAGCAGCAGCTCCAGCACCTCGTCCATGACCTCGTGGATGCGCTGGTCGGGGCGGTCGATCTTGTTTACCACCACAATGACCTTGTGGCCCAGCTCCAGGGCCTTGGAGAGCACGAACCGGGTCTGGGGCATGGGACCCTCGGCGGCGTCCACCAGCAGGATGACGCCATTGACCATTTTGAGGATGCGCTCCACCTCGCCGCCAAAGTCGGCATGGCCCGGGGTGTCCACAATGTTGATTTTGGTGTCCTTATAGTGGACGGCGGTGTTTTTGGCCAGGATGGTGATGCCCCGCTCCCGCTCCAAATCGTTGGAGTCCATGACCCGGTCCACGGTGGCCTGGTTCTCCCGGTAGATGCCGCCCTGCTTGAGCATCTCGTCCACCAGGGTGGTCTTGCCGTGGTCCACGTGGGCGATGATGGCGATGTTGCGTAGCTTTTCGTTTTGCAAACCTGTACACCTCGAAACTTTTTCGTCTTTGCATTTTAGAAAGATAAAATCGACTAACTACTGATTATACTTGCAGTTTCCCGCAAAAGCAAACTTTTTTCGCTGATTTTTGGCGGAAATATCAACAAAGTTTCAGCCCGTCGGAGGCCGTTTCTTGTCAATCGGGTTGGAACGTGCGCTCAGCGCAGGAGGATATACAACCAGTAGCCGTTCCAGAGCAGCACCATCACAAATCCTTTCAAGGGACCGCCCGCCCGGCGTGGGCCAGGTACTCCCGTTTGGACCCCTCTGGCATGGCATAGAACATAACCACGGCGGCAAGTCCCGACAGGACCGCAACCCTACTGAACATCGGGTGCGCCCACGGGGGCCAGCGGAGGAACGCGCAAGGCCCAGGCCATAGCAGGGAACCAGATGGGATATCCATCCCAAGTTTCTCACTGCCGGACCCCGCGTTCTCAGCGTGTGCCTCCACGGCTAGCGCATTGATAAATCCCTGCAATCAAGTTTTATTTTTTTAGTTTACCACATTGACAGGGGCGCTGCAATCCGCTAAAATAAAGAGCGACATGGTTGCGTCGCTTAGGGATGGAGTATTTGCTTTCTCAGGCGATAGATCATCTATCGCCTGACAAGATAAAACTTCATATACGCCCCGATAGCTCAGCAGGATAGAGCGTCCGCCTCCTAAGCACACATAGGTTCACCCGCTTTTTCCCCCTGATGTGGATTGCGCCGGTTTAAGTCACTTCGTACAAGTCAATACGCCCCGATAGCTCAGCAGGATAGAGCGTCCGCCTCCTAAGCACACATAGGT
>CAJUQN010000012.1 GCA_910588625.1 uncultured Oscillospiraceae bacterium | reverse complement strand
AAAATTACATTTTTTCCTCGGCGTTTTCTTTCATTTTATCATCGGCGCTGACAGGTAACGGCTTCCACCATCTCCTGTCTGACCAAGGAGGAAGTCATCGTCGGAAAAGCTTGCGGCTTGCCGCTTCGCGAAGCCGCGCAATAAAGCAAAAGCGGACGGCGTCAATGGTCAATGTGACGCTGTCCGCTTTCGCTTTTCGAGAAAGCCTGCCCTGAAGCAGGCTTTTTCAACTTAGGTCTCTTTTCTTGTGCGAAAAAGAAACAACTAGATATTATTTCGAATGATCTCGCCCATCTGCATCGTCCCGATGGCACGCTCTCCCGTCCGGGCGATGTCAGCGGTGCGCCAGCCGTCGGCCAGCGCCTTGTCCACCGCCGCCTCGATGGCGTCCGCCTCGGCGGCCAGCTTGAAGGAGTAACGGAACATCATCGCCGCCGACAGGATGGTGGCAATGGGATTGGCCTTGTCCTGGCCCGCGATATCCGGCGCGGAGCCGTGAATGGGCTCGTACAGCGCCGGGGCGCCGTCCCCCATGGAGGCGGAGGGCAAAAGGCCGATGGAGCCGGTAATCATGGATGCCTCGTCGGACAGAATGTCGCCGAACATATTTTCCGTGACCACCACATCGAACTGCCCTGGGTCTCGGACCAGCTGCATGGCGCAGTTGTCCACCAACACGTCCTCATATTCTACGTCGGAGTATTCCGACCCCAGCCGGTGCATGACAGCACGCCACAGCCGGGAGGTCTCCAGTACGTTGGCCTTGTCCACGCTGGATACCTTTTTCCGGCGCAGGCGGGCCATCTCAAAGGCCCGACGGCCGATGCGCTCGATTTCTTTCTCGGAGTAGGCCATCAGGTCGGTGGCCTCCATGCCCCGGTCCTCGGTCTGGTACTTGTCCCGTTTGCCAAAGTAGATGCCGCCGGTCAGCTCCCGGACCATGAGCAGGTCGATGCCCTTTTCCGCCGTCTCCTTTTTCAGCGGGCAGGCCTCCGCCAAGGCGGGGCGCAGGGCGGCGGGGCGCAGGTTGGCGTACAGGCCCAGGTCCTTGCGGATGGCCAAAAGGGCGGTCTCAGGCCGCTGCTCGGCGGGCTTGTCGCTGCCCCACTTGGGGCCGCCCACCGCCCCCAGCAGCACCGCGTCACATCTTTTGCACAGCTCGGCGGTGCCGTCGGGGTAGCTTTTACCCACCGCGTCGGTGGCGCAGCCGCCCAGCAGCACATCCACGTATTCAAAGGTGTGGCCGAACTTCTTCCCCACCTTGTCAATGACCTTTACCGTCTCGTTGACAATCTCCGGGCCGATGCCGTCACCCCGGATGAGGGCGATTTTGTAATTCATTTCGCCACCCCTCTCGCTTTCAAAGACTTGAGCAGCCCGCCGTTCTCAATGATCCCGTTGACAAACTCCGGGAAGGGCGCGGCCTGGAATTTCGCCCCGGTGGTCCCGTTGACAATAACGCCGCTGGCAAAATCCACACTAACGCTGTCTCCGGCGGAAATACCGTCCACTGCCTCGGTACACTCCAGGATGGGGAAGCCGATGTTGATGGCGTTGCGGTAGAAGATGCGGGCAAAGCTGCGGGCAATGACGCACTTCACACCGGATGCCTTGAGAGCCAGAGGAGCGTGCTCCCGTGAGGAACCGCAGCCGAAGTTGCTGCCCCCCACCATGATGTCCCCCGCCTCCACGGTGGAGGCAAAATCGGCGTCGATGTCCTCCATGCAGTGGGCGGCCAGGGATTTTTCATCCGGGTTGTTCAGATACCGGGCGGGAATGATGACGTCGGTGTCCACATTGTCGCCGTATTTGTAGATTTTCATGTTTATAATCCCCCCTTAAAGTGTCGCTGGGTCAGTGACCACGCCGGTAACGGCACTCGCCGCCGCCACAGCGGGGCTGGCCAGAATAATCATGGAGCTGGTGGGACCCATGCGGCCCACAAAGTTGCGGTTGGTGGTGGAGATGGCCCACTCGTTGTCACTGAGCACGCCCATATGCCCGCCCAGGCAGGGGCCGCAGGTGGGGGTGGACACCACTGCGCCCGCATGGATGAAATCGGCCACCAGGCCCTCGGCCATAGCGTCCAGATAGATCTGCTGGGTGGCGGGGATAACGATGCACCGCACGCCGTCGGCCACCTTACGGCCGCGGAGGACAGCGGCGGCCTCCCGTAGGTCCTTCAGCCGCCCGTTGGTGCAGGAGCCGATGACCACCTGCTGGATGGGCTTGCCCGCCGCCTCGTCCACGCTTTTGGTGTTGGAGGGCAGATGGGGGAAGGCCACCGTGGGCCGCAACACAGACAGATCAATGGTGATCTCCTGGGTATATTCTGCGTCCGCGTCGGCCTCAAAGGGCTGATACTCCCGGTTCACGCGCTCCTTCAGGTACGCGATGGTCTTATCGTCCACTGGGAAAACGCCGTTCTTGGCTCCGGCCTCGATGGCCATGTTGCAGATGGTAAAGCGGTCATCCATCTCCAGGGATGCCACGCCCTCCCCCACGAACTCCAGGGACTGGTACAAGGCGCCGTCCACGCCAATCATACCAATGAGATGGAGAATGACGTCCTTGCCGCTGACATAGGGTCTCAGTTTGCCAGTCAGCGTCACCTTGATGGCGGAGGGCACCTTGAACCAGGCCAGCCCCGTGGCCATGCCCGCGGCCATGTCGGTGGAGCCCACGCCGGTGGAGAAGGCCCCCAGGGCGCCGTAAGTACAGGTGTGGGAGTCGGCCCCAATAATGACCTCGCCAGGGGCGGCCAGCCCCTTCTCCGGCACCAGCGCGTGTTCAATGCCCATCTGGCCTACGTCATAAAAGTGGGTAATGGACTGCTCCTTGGCAAACTCCCGGCAGGCAGCGCACAGCTGGGCGGACTTGATGTCCTTACAGGGGGTGGAGTGGTCCAGCACGATGGCGATCTTACCCTTGTCGAACACGGTGGACAGCCCCGCCTTGTGGAACTCCGTGATGGCCACTGGGGTGGTGATGTCGTTGCCCAGCACCAGGTCCAGCTTTCCCTCAATGAGCTGTCCAGCCTCCACCCGGTCAAGACCGGCGGAGCGGGCCAAAATCTTCTGACTCATGGTCATGCCCATGGAATGATTCCTCCTCAAAAATATTGTGCACTTATTATGCCAAAACTTTCGGGGAAACAATGTAAACTATGTTACAATGCAAAAACAGAATCCGATTTTCTGCCCTCTTTGGTCCGGAAGGTCCGGAAAAAAGAGGAAATCAGACGAGGTGGTCCTATGGCAGACTGGAATCTTCTCGTGGAGGGCCGCAGCCCTCGGAAATACCAGGCCGGACAGATGGTCTATCTCCAGGGCACTCATCCGGGGTGCTTTTACTACCTGATTTCCGGCTCGGTGCGCAGCTTCATCAGCTCCAGCGCTGGAGAGGAGCGGGTGCTGGCTGTCCACCGGGCCGGAGATCTGATGGGAGAGGCATCCTTTTTCGATGGCTGCCCCCGTGTCACCTCCGCCATGGCCTTGGAGGAGTGCAGCATCCTGACCATCAACCAGGCACAGCTGGACGCCGCATTTCAGCACCATCCGGAGCTGGCCCTGCCCATGCTTCAATACCTGGCCCGGACGGTGAGGATGCTGTCCAACCACGTGGGGGCGGCATCCCTGCCCGCCCAGCAAAGGGTAGCGCGGTGGCTGCTGGGCCAGCCTGTAGGGAAAGACGGTGTGCTCAAGGCCACCCATGAGGGCATCGGCCAGGCGGTGGGCCTGTCCCGTGTGTCAGTGAGCCGGGCGCTGGGGGAACTGGCCGCCCTAGGGTTGGTGGAGCTGGGATACCGGTCGGTTATTATTCTGGACCGTGCACAATTGGAAGTTTTGACTTTTGATGCGTAAAAAGCGCCTGGTGCTCCCCCACCAGGCGCTTTTCTTATAAAATAATACAAATTAGTCCACCAGATCCCTCGTTGATGATCCGCTGGAGGGTTTCCCGCAGCTTCTCCCGAGCCTCCTCGGGCATCCGTTTCAGTTTGCCGTTCAGGTCCTCCCCCACCAGCTCGTGGAAGGAACGACCGAAGATGTTGGAGTCCCAGATCTTCCCCGTGTCCCCCTCGAACTGCTGGAGCAGGTAGTCCACCATCTCCTCCGACTGCTTCTCCGTGCCCATGATAGGGGAGACCTCCGTCTTGATATCCGCCCGCATCATGTGGATCGAGGGCGCGCTGGCCTTGAGCCGGACCCCGTACCGTCCACCCTGTTTGACGATCTCCGGCTCCTCCAGGGTCATCTCCTGAGGGTCCGGCATGACGATGCCGTATCCCGTGGCCTCCACCTGCTGGAGCGCCCCCTCCACCTTCTCATAGCTGCGCTTCATAGCCGCCATCTGGGTGAGCTGGTCAATGAGGTCGCCGTCGTCCCGAATTTCCAGCCCGCACCGCTCAGACACAGTGGAGTAGAACAGCCCCCGGGGCAGTTCCAAGGTGGCCGTCACCACCCCACTGCCCATATCCATCCGGTTGAGCACGGCGGAGCTGACCTCCTCCCGGTCGCCCATAGCCAATACAGCGCCCTCCGCGTCCCGCAAACGCATGAGGCCCGCTGTCTCCTCCCGGATCATAGCATACAGCCCGCTCTTGATGGGGTGGTCGAATGGGAGCACATCCACCCAGGGGGGCAAGAACAGGTCCATCTGCTTCAGCGGGAACTCGTGGAGCACTGCCCGGATGATCTCGCTCACCGCGCCCTCGTCTAGCGTCAGGCAGTTGGCGGCCAGACAGGTCACATCGTACCGCTCCGCAATATCAGCCTGGAGGGTCTGGGCCCGTTCACCGTAGGGCTCGGCGGAGTTGAGCAGCACCATGAAGGGTTTGCCCAGCCCCTTTAGCTCACTGATGACCCGCTCCTCCGCCTCCAAGTAGTCCTCCCGCGGGATGTCCGTGACCGTCCCATCGGTGGTGACCACGATCCCAATGGTGGAGTGGTCGGTGATGACTTTCTGCGTGCCGTACTCCGCCGCCTGGGTCATGGGGATCTCGTGGTCGAACCAGGGCGTAGTGACCATCCGGGGCTGTTCGCCGTCCAGCTGACCCAGTGCGCTGGGCACCATGTAGCCCACGCAGTCGATGAGCCGGACAGAGAACACGCCGCCATCCTCCATGGCCATCTCCACGGCTTCCTCAGGTACAAACTTGGGCTCGGCGGTCATAACCACCCGGCCCGAGCCACTCTGGGGCAGCTCATCCCTGGCCCGGTCCCGGATGAAGTTGTTCTCAATTTTGGGCAATACCAATGTTTCCATAAAGCGCTTGATGAAGGTGGATTTCCCCGTGCGCACCGGCCCCACCACACCGATATAGATGTCGCCCTGGGTGCGCTGGGCGATATCCTCATACAGTTTGTTTTCCAAAGCTGAACCCTCCTCACGCATACTCAATTCCATTTGTATGGGGATAAGCCGGCAAATATGACGGCTTCCCTTTTTTCTTTGTAAAGAAAAAAGGGAGCGAAAAAAGAAACTGTTAGATCACCCTCTATTCCATTCCCAAATTTTGAGGCCGTGCGGAAATCCATCCATTTCCGCACGGCCTCAAAATAATAAATCTATAAATTTCCCCTTTTCTCCTGTTACCAGGCAAACACTTGATTGTACTTCCGCTTTCGCAACGGTCTAGAAGTTTCTTTTTGTCTACTTTCTCGTTACAAAGAAAGAGCAGGTTACGTCCTCCGAGCGGGGATGAGGAGCAGCGTGCCGGCATCTGCTTCCTCGCCGGGCAGGGTATTCGCGGAGCAGATGTCCGCCACCGTGGAACCACAGGATTTGGCAATATCCCACAGGGCTTCGCCGCGCTCCATGCGGCGGATGACAACCGACGGACGCGGGCCGCTTTCCTGCACCGCCCCTGGCTTCACATCAGTGACGCAGGCCACCTGCTCGTCTCGGGTAATGCTCCACCCAAACTCAGCCTCAAAGCGTACCTCCAGCCCGCCGGTAACAGGCACAGCGGTGGCCTCTCCCACCGCACGGCAGCGGCAGGCGCACTCACAGCCCTCCGGCACATCCATCCGGCAGGTCACGGGGATCTCCGCCTCCACACCGCACAACGCGTCGTCCTCACTGAGATACAGCACAGAGGCATTCACCTGGGCGGTGAACTCCATCCCTCCCTCGGCGGGCGCGCCGGTCACAGAGGACACCGTGGCGGCGCAGTCCAACACCTGCTTGGCGGGAATACCAGATTCGCACAGCTTCCGGCCCATCTCCCGCCGGACGGAACGCTCCGCCAGCGTACATAGCCACACCGGCGACCGCTCTACGTCGATGGGTTGACCCACACAGTAGGCGTCGCTGATGAGCTCCACGGAGCGCCGCTCCCAGACTGCCGCCTGGGCCAGCATTTCCAGTGCGACCTCTAACTCGCCTTCCCGGGCGCGGCAGTCCACGTTTTTGACTACCACCGTCACCTCGGGCTCTGTCTCGTCGGGCAGCTCGCCAATGTCCAAAATCTGGGAGTATGGCAGCTCAAATCGGGTCTGGTTCAGCCCCTCTCCGGAGCGGTACAGCACCGAAAGCTGCACGTCGCCTTTGAGCACCAGCTTTTTTCCGATAAACTTAGCGTCCGCCGTTCCCAGCTCCGCCCGGCAGGATAGCAGCTCCTCGATCTCTGGCCGGGAGGCGGGCGGGCGCAGCACATCGGAGAAGGCAAACGTCTTTTCCGTCACGTCGGGTATGACGCAGCACTTCCGCGGGGTGACCAGCTTTTGCAGGCCCTCCCCCTCACCGCCGGTCAGATCGGCGGACAGCTCCCGGCTCTCCCGTTCATAAGCGGCTGTCCACACGGACAGATTCACCCGCACCAGCATTTTTCGGGGATTGATGGTCCGAGCGTCCGCGCTTGGGGCCTGAAGGTCCGCCAGCACCGGGCAGCCCGCGTGGAATTTGGGGTCATCCCGGACGCACTGGAAGGGAATGGACACTTCCAGTGCCCGCGGCAGTTCCTCCCCTTCGGGTATGTACAGTACTGTCACTCTGGCGGTCCCATTGAGCCGAAGGGCGCCCTCCCCCAGCTCTTTGTCTTTGAGAAACACCTTCCCCGATGCCGAGACAATCCGGGCAATGTCCGGACAGGCGTCAGGTACGATGCTCTCCAGCGTCTCCTCTTGAGAGAACAGGTCATGCGCCACACAGCGGTAACCCTCCAGCGTAACGCGCCGCAGTTCCATATCCATAGGCTTCCTCTCCTTGCACGTATTCTGTGACACTATATGAGGGAGCTTCCCGGGATATGCCACCCTGTCCCCCGGTCCTGTCAACGGGTTCAATCCATATGGAATATCTTGCGCATCAGGCCGCACAGCGCCTTGGGAAATTTCACCACGACCACCCGCATGGAAACGACCCCCTTTCTCAACGGCGGGATATATATCAGCATATGTGAAGGAAGGTTGTCTCGTTCATGCAATTTCGGGGTAGAATACGGCTTTCTATCAGATTTTTTGAAGGAAACTTCTGTCGAATTTTCAAATATCCGTTTTTGTGCACAAAAATTAGACATCTGTTTTGGTAATATCGTACAACTCCCCACTTCCTTTTTAATCCGGATGGTAGTATACTAGTGTTCGTAAAGGAGGTGATTAACACCATGTACGATTGTAACAACCTGATGGAGATGCAGCAGCGCTATGGCGCGGAGGAACGGAAGATCGTCGGCGGTGTGAAAACCCTGATTCAGATGATTTTCCACTCTTGAGAAAAAATTTACTGGAAGTATTACGCTTCTATCATATGATTTAAAACAGGAAAGGAGATGAAAATCCATGTTTGAGAACAATGAGCGCATGACTCGCAGCGGCGCTGACGCCCACGAGATGAACGTCTTCTATTACGTCGCGTATTATCCTTACCTGAACGCTTAACAGGGATACGCACCACAAAATTGAAGTGGGCCTTGCCCATTTTCCATACGACAAGATATGTTCCTACGCATCTCTAAAACACAAGGGAGTCCATTGAGCAAGCTCGATGGACTCCCTTGTTCATTTGTTTTTGGCCAGCTCCCATTCGGGGATTTCCTTTGCCTGTTCGTACAGCCGAACGTAGCTCCTGTGGCGGCCGGGGGATATCTTCCCCTCCGCTACCGCCTCCCGGACGGCGCAGCCCCTCTCCTTCACGTGGGCGCACCCTTGAAACCGGCACAGGTCCACATAGGGGCCGAACTCCCGAAAGGCCCCGGCCAGCTCATCCTTCGGGATGGCCTCCATCTGCTCCACGTCGAAGGAGGAAAACCCCGGCGTATCCGCCACCCATCCCCCCGCCACCGGGAACAGCTCCACGTGGCGGGTGGTGTGCCGGCCCCGGCCCAGCTTCTCGCTGACTTCGCCCACGTCCAGCCTGAACCCCGGCTGGAGGGCATTGAGAATGCTGGACTTTCCCACCCCGGAATTCCCGGTGAAGGCGGAGACTTTGCCAGCGATGGCGGCGGCAAGGCTGTCCACTCCCTCCCCCGTCCCGGCGCTGACTTGGAGCGTGGGGAATCCGGCGCTCCGGTACAGCTCCGCCAGAGCATCCGCCCGCTCCAAATCGCACTTATTGAACAGGATGAGGGGCTCGCACCTTTTCCACTCCGCCATCGCCGTCATGCGGTCGATGAGGTAAGGGTCCGTCACCGGGATGGCCCCGGAGCACACCATCACCATCTGGTCGATGTTGGCCACCGCCGGGCGGCTGAACTGGTTTTTCCGGGGCTGGATGGCGTCCACCATGCCCGTCCCCTCGCCGGTGACGGTGATGTCCACCCGGTCCCCCACCAGGGGGCTGACCCTCTGGTGGCGAAGCCTCCCCCGCCCCCGGCAGGGGATGGGCGCGCCCTCCCCCGTATCCACGTAGTAAAACCCGCTGAGGGCCTTGACAATGCGTCCTGTCATGGCTGAGAGAAGTCGATGCGCTCACTGCCTACCAGCGAGTTGTTAATATAGACGTACACAATCTGGGCGCCGGACCCGGTGATGGGCACGCTCTTGCTCAGGCTCTGGTTGGCGTCCACCGTACCCTTAAAGACCTCAACGTCTCCCACCACCACGCGCAGGTCCACCATGCCCTCATAGCTGCCCAGGTCCACGGTGTAGGTCTTGGTGGTGGCGGGCGCGGCCACATCCAGGGTGGGGTCGGGGAGCTGGTCGCTGGCCGGCGGTTCGCTGCCCGGCACCTCATCGGAGGGCGACGGCTCCGCAGACGGCTCCGGCTCCGGGCCAAGGCTCACGTACAGGTCAATGGTGGCGCCCTCCTCCACCTCATTGTTCACGTCAACGCTCTGCCAGAACACCCTGCCCGCCGGCTGCTCGTCGGTGTAATGCTCTTCCACGTTGGCCCTCAGCCCCATTCCCGCCAGAGTCTCCTGGGCCTTTTCCAGGGTCATTCCCGTCAGCGGCGGCACTGTGCGCGTCTTTTTCTGAGGCCCTTTGCTGATGACGATGGACACCTCCTGTCCCTTCTCCACCTTGGTGTTGGCGATGGGAGTGGAGGAGATGACAAAATTCTCCGTGATCTTATCGTCAAATTCCCTCTGCTGGTCCGTTACCCTCAGCCCCATGTCGTCCTGGAGGATCTTCAGTACCTCGCGGACATCCCTGTTATACACATCGGGCATATACATCTCGTCTTTTCCGCCGCTGATGTTGACGGTGATGGACTTGCCGCCCTCCTTCACCATCTCGCCGGGGGCGGGGTCCTGCTCACAGACCTGGTCCTCCGGGTACTCCTCGCTGAACACCACGGAGCCCTCCACCAGCTCGAACCCGTCCAGCAGCTCCGGCTTCGCTCTCAGCTCCTCCAGGGTATAGCCCAGCAGGTTGGGCGTCTCATATTCCTGAGTCTGGGGGTTCAACAGCTCTTTCCCGATAAAGTTCCAAAGGAAATAGAAGATGCCGCCGATCAGCGCCACAATGAGTATGATGGCCACCACAGCCGCCGCCACACCGCCGCCATGCCGGGGCGGCTCGTCATCGTAATCGTATTCGTCGTAATCATCCGGCCGGCGGCGCTGCCGCTCGGGCTGAGGGGGGCGCTCCGGCTCCCGGCGCTGCTCCCGCTCCATCGGTACCCGCACGGAGGCGGTGATGACCTTGGTGGGCACCCGCTGGGTGGGTTCGTCCGGGTCTTCCTCCAGATTCACCACCACGGGCTCAAAATCTGGATTTTTCCGGAACTCCTTCAAATCGTCCAGCATTTCCTCCGCAGAGGCATACCGCTGGGCCAAATCGGGAGCCATGGCCTTCAAGGTGATGGCCTCCAGCCCCTTGGGGATATCCGGATTCAGGTCGCAAGGGGGCACCGGGATGGATTTGATGTGCTGAATGGCCACCGCCACAGGGGTGTCCCCTTCAAAGGGCAGCCGCCCGGTGGTCATCTCGTACAGCACCACACCCGCGGAATAAATGTCTGTCCGGCAGTCCACATGGCTGCCCTTGGCCTGCTCCGGCGAGATATAGTGGACCGAGCCGATGGCCTCCTGGGTCATGGTGCTCTGGGCGGCGCTGGCCAGCCGGGCGATGCCGAAATCGGTGACCTTTACGCTGCCGTCCCGCAGCACCATAATATTGTGGGGCTTGATGTCCCGGTGGATGATGCCCCGGCCGTGAGCGTGACTCAGTGCCCGCATGATCTGGGTGATGAAATGCTGGGCCTCCCGCCAGTTCAGCGGCGTACCCCGGCGCTGCATATATTGCTTGAGGGTCAGGCCGTCGATCAGCTCCATGACAATATAGTTCAGCCCGTCGGAGTGGCTCACGTCGTACACCGAGACGATGTTGGCGTGGGACAGCATGGCCACAGCCTGAGACTCGTCGTGGAAACGGCGGCGGAAGTCCGCGTCGCTAGCTAGCTCCGGCTTGAGGATCTTCACCGCCACCAGCCGGTTCAGCCGGTGGTCCCGGGCCTTGAACACCATAGCCATGCCGCCGGTGCCGATGCACTCTATGATCTCATACCGATTGTCGAGCATTTTACCTATGTATTGATCCATGGTAAAAGTCCTCCTCGTCACAGCTGCGCCAGCACAACGGTCACGTTGTCCGGCGCGCCCCGCTCCAGCGTCAGCGCCAGCAGTGCCCGACAGAAATCCTCCGCCTCTCCCTGCTGTCCGCTGACGCCCAAAATCGTCTCGTCCTCCAGCACGTTGCTCAACCCGTCGCTGCACAGCAGCAGGCGGCTGCCCGCCTCCGGCTTCAGCCAGTTGACATCGCATTCCACATGGCTGTCCACACCCAGGGCGCGGGTGATGAGGTTTTTCCGGGGATGTACTCTGGCCTCGGCAGGGGTGATCTCCCCCCGGTCCACCAGCAGCTGCACCAGGGAATGGTCCACCGTGGCCTGACGGATGGAGCCGCCGCTCAACTCATAGGCCCGGCTGTCCCCCACGTGGACCAGGCAGGCCGCACCGGGCTGCACCAGAGCCGCCACCAGAGTGGTGCCCATACCCTCATACTCCGGATTTTCCAAACTGAGCCGGTGCACCCTGTCGTTGGCCTCATGGCAGGCCGATACCAGCGTCTGCTCCCGCTGAGTCAGGTCCCAGGGGATGCCCCCGGCCAGCGCCGCCTCTACGGAGGCAATGAAGGTCTCCACCGCCACCGAGCTGGCCACACTGCCCGCCTGGGCGCCGCCCATGCCGTCACAGACCACCAGCAGCGCGGCGTTCTCACCCAGCTGACGGATGGCATAGCTGTCCTGGTTGTCTTTTCTGTGACAGCCGATGTCCGTCACTCCAAAAATGTTCAAGTCGATCCCTCCTCTGGGGTATGGGTCTCTCCCTCCATGATCCTCTTCCTGCGCAGTTGGCCGCAGGAGGCGTCGATGTCGCCCCCCAGCTTCCGCCGCACCGTGGCGGTGACGCCGTGACTCTCCAGCCTCTGCTGAAATTGCCGCACCCGGCGGCTGGGCTTCAGCGGCGACTCCGCCACCTCATTCAATGGTATGAGGTTTACGTGTCCCGGCTGGCCCTTCAAGAGCTGGGACAGCTGGTCCGCCTGTTCGTCCCCGTCGTTCACACCGTCTACCATAGCGTACTCGTAGGAAATGCGCCGCCCGGTGGTCTCGAAATACCGGCGGCAGGTCTCCATAAGCAGGTCCACCCCCACCGACCTGTTCACCGGCATGAGCCGGGAGCGGGTCTCGTCGTCCGGGGCGTGGAGGGAAACGCTTAGCGTCAATTGTAACCCAAGCTGGGCCAGTTTGTCAATTTTGTTTACCAGTCCGCAGGTGGACAGGGAGATGTGGCGCATCCCGATATTTATCCCCTCTGGGTGATTTACCAGGGTCAAAAACCGCAAAACGTGGTCAAAATTGTCTAATGGCTCCCCGATTCCCATCATAACAATGTTGGAGATGGCCTCCCCGCTGTCCTTTTTAGTAAATATTACCTGGTCCAAAATTTCCGCTGGAGTCAGGTCCCGGACCTTCCCTCCCAGGGTGGAGGCACAGAACACACAGCCCATATTGCACCCCACCTGGCTGGATACACATACAGTATTCCCATGCCTGTAGCGCATCAAAACTGTTTCCACACAATTTCCGTCACCAAGACGCCACAGATATTTGATGGTGCCGTCCAAGTTCGATACTTGTTTGCGCTCCACTTTGGGAACGGTGAGGGTGCACTCCGCTTTCAGCTTCTCCCGCAGGGCCTTGGGCAGGTTCGTCATCCCGTCGAAGGACTCCACGCCCTGGTGGAGCCAGCGGAACACCTGCATGGCCCGGAATTTGGGCTGACCCAGCTCCTTGAAGTACACTTCAAGCTCCTCCGGGGTCATGGATTTCAGGTCGGGCATGGGGATCACCCCTTTCTGCGCAGCTTGGCCACGAAAAAGCCATCTGTTCCATGGATATGGGGCCAGAAAGTCACTTTTCCTGGCTGTTCCCCAAATTGGGGCAGGGGAAAGGGCTCGAGCCCGAAGTCCGGATGCTCCGCCAGGAAACCGTCCACCACGTCCCCATTCTCCCTTGGCAGGACGGTGCAGGTGGAATACACCAGCGTTCCTCCGGGGCGGACGTACCGGGCGCAGTTGTCCAAAATGCCCCTCTGAACCCTGGGCAGGCCCTTCATGGGTTCCGGGTCTTTATATCGTATGTCCGGCTTCTTGCGGATGATGCCAAGCCCGGAGCAGGGGACATCCGTCAGCACCGCGTCAAAGCCTTCCAGCCAGTCCTCCCGGGTCTGTGCGGCGTTCTGGAGGGTTGGGATCACGATGGATAGCCCCAGCCGGTCCCGGCCCGCCTCCAGCAGCTTGATCTTGTGGGGATGGATGTCGCAGGACATCAGCTCTCCCCGGTTCTCCATAGCGATGGCGGCGGCGAAGGACTTTCCTCCGGGGGCGGCGCAGCAGTCCAGCACGCGGCTTGCCGGCTTTGGGTCTGCAGCCATCACCGCCAGGCGGGAGGCAGCATCCTGTACATAAAAATCCCCTCGCTGGAAGGCGTCCAAACGCTCCAAATCCCCTGTGCCCGTGAGCAAAAGGCAGTTTGAAAGCCAGGGGTGAGGCTCCACCGACCCGCCGGCTTCCCGCAACTCTTCCGCCAGCTTTTCCGATCTGGTATTCAATGTGTTCACCTGAGCGGCGGTGGGGGGCTGTTCGTTGTCGGCTTTTAGGAGCGCTTCCGCGCCCTCCAAGCCCAGCTGACCCGCGAACTCCTCCACCAACCACTGGGGGTGGCTGTAACGGATGGAAAGGGTCTCAAGCTCGTCCTTCCCCCTAATTTCCGGCGTCTCCTCCCGCAAAAGCGCCCGGAGCACCCCGTTCACCATCCCCGCCGCTCTCGGATTGCGGCTGTGCTTTTTGGCCAGATTTACCGCCTCATTTACCGCAGCGCTTGGGGGAATCTTGTCCAGAAATAGAATCTGATACGCCGCTACCCTCAGATCGCACAGGATTCGGATATCCAATTTGTTCAGCTTCATGGAGCACACCCGGCCCAGCCGCCAGTCCAGCAGCAGCCTGTTTTGCAGCACCCCGTAGCACAGCCGGGTGGCCAGAGCCCCGTCCCGGCGGTCCAGGTCCTGCTCCCGGATGGCCCGTTTCAGATGGCCGTCCGACCAGGCCCCCTGCCGCTCACAGGCGGCCAAAGTCAGCGCGGCTGTCTCTCTGGGGTTCCCCATGCAATCACTCCTGTTTCGTCAGCATCGTCCCCACCAGGATGGGATGGCCCAGGAGAAATGCCGTGGCGGCCATAGCCTTTTTCCCGTCAGGCTGGAGCTCCAAAATGTCCAGCACACCGCCGTCTCCACAAGCCGCCCGCAGGCCCTTTTTATCCGCCTGCAACACGGTGCCCGGGGCTTTATTGGTCGTCTCGCCAGACAGAGCCGTTCGCAAAATTTTGCACCGCACCCCGTCCAGCTCCGCTGTGGCGGAAGGCCAGGGGAACAGTCCCCGCACCTGGTCGTGGAGTTGCCGGGCGGTCCGCCCCCAATCCATGGGCGACTGCTCCCGGGACAGCATGGATGCGTGACTGGCCCGGCTTTCGTCCTGGGGGACGGGTTTCACCGTTCCTGTCTCCAGCCCCTCCACCGTCTCCACCAGCAGCTCCGCGCCCATCTGCGCCAGGCGGTCAAACAGCTGGGCGGCGTTCTCGTTGATGTCGATGGGTGTCACAGCCTGAGTCAGGATGTCCCCCGTGTCCATCCCCTCCGCCATATACATGATGGTGACGCCGGTTTCATCGTCGCCATTCAAAATCGCCCAGTTGATGGGCGCCGCCCCCCGGTACTTGGGCAGGAGGGACGAATGGACGTTGACGCACCCCAGCCGGGGCAGCTCCAAAATATCCACGGGCAGAATCTTCCCGTAAGCTGCCACGGCGATGAGGTCCGGCTTCAACCTCTGAAGGATGGACAGCGCCTCCCCGTCCCGCATTTTGGCGGGCTGATATACCGTCAAACCGGCCTCCAGCGCATACTGCTTCACCGGCGACTGTTGGAGCTTCATCCCCCGGTTTTTGGGCTTGTCTGGCTGGGTAAACACCCCGCAGATCTCATGCCCCGTCTCCACCAGTGCTTTCAATGACGGTACGGCGAAGTCCGGCGTGCCCATGAACACGATCCTCATTTTTTCTTTCCCTTCTTTCGCTTGGGTTTGGCGTGCCGTTCCGCCTTCACCAGCTTTTCCTCCTCTACCGGCTCCTGCTCCTCTTCCGCCGCCTCCATGGCGTCGATCTCATCCGGTGAGTAGAGTTGATCCGTGTGCTCCACAAACAGGTGCCCGTCCAAATGCTCCAGCTCGTGGCAGAAGCACCGGGCCACCATTTCCTCCCCGGACACCTCGAAAAAGTTCCCGTCCCGGTCCTGGGCGCGGACGGTGACGAAGTTTGGCCGGTTCACCCAGCCGTACTGGTTGGGTACGCTGAGGCAGCCCTCCCAGCCCTCCTGCTCGCCCTCCTGGCTGACAATCACCGGGTTGACCAGCTCAATGAGTTGTTCGTTGTCGTCCTCAACCACCACAACCCGGCGCAAAATGCCGATCTGGGGCGCGGCAAGCCCCACGCCGCCTGCATTGCTCAGCGTCTCCTTCATATCGTCCAGCAGCCAGTGGAGCTTTTGGTCAAATTTCTCCACCGGACGGCATTTCTTTTCCAGGGTGGGGTCTCCCTGGGTCAGGATCTTTCTCAGTGACATGGTGGTTTCCTCCTCATTGATCCAAGGGATTCAGATCGGCGAACAGCGCCACCCCCCGGTTCTGTTTATCGGCCTGGGCCTGACAGAGCAAGTGCGCCGTCAGCAGCCGCATGGCCTTTGTATTATTTGTATTCAAAATCAGCCGATAGCGGTACCGGTCGTTAACCTTGGCCACCGCCGCCGGGGCAGGTCCCAGCAGCCGGTAGGGCGTCCCGGCATAAGGCGCTTGGTTCAAAATATTCCCCAGCGCCTCCCGCAGCCGCACCAGGGCGCGCAGCACCGCCGTCTCCTCCGGTCCAGACGCGCACAGCACAAACAGGTCCCCACAGGGGGGGTGGCCGCGGATCTCTCGGGCCCGGATTTCCTGCTCATAGAAGCTGTCGTAATCCTGCCGTGCCGCGAACCGGATCACATCGTTGTCCGGGGTGAAGGTCTGGATGACAGCCTCCCCTTTTTTCTCTCCACGGCCCGCCCGCCCCACCACCTGGGTGAGGAGGGAAAAGGCCCGCTCAGAGGCATGGATATCGCCAGTGTACAAAAGCTGGTCCGCCGACACCGCGCCCACCAGGGTGACGTTTTCAAAATCTAACCCTTTTGCCACCATCTGGGTGCCCAAAAGGATGGGAATACGCTCTCTCCGGAACTTTTCCAAAATACTCTCATGGCTATGGACGGCGGACACAGTATCCGCGTCCATCCGCAGAACCCCCACGCCGGGGAACAGGGCGTGGAGCTCCTCCTCCACCTTCTGCGTCCCCGCCCCCACAAAGTCCAGCAGGCCCCCGCAGCTGGGGCACCGCTCCGGCAAAGGCTGGGACCAGCCGCAATAGTGACACATCAGGCGATGGTTGGCGGAATGGTAGGTCAAGTGGACCGAGCACCGGGGGCAGGTGGGCGTCTCGCCGCACTCACCACAGGTGACCATGCGGTTGGCCCCTCGGCGGTTGTGGAACAAAATGGCCTGCTCCCCCCGGTCAATGACCTCCCACAGCTTTTTTGCCAGCGGGCCACTGATGGTGCCACCGTTTCCACCCCGCAACTCGTCCTTCATGTCTACTATGGTGACCTGGGGAAGCACCTGGTCATTAAAGCGGTGGTTTAGCTCAAACAGATGGTAGTCTCCGCGCTTAGCCCGGTACATGGTCTCCACCGAAGGCGTGGCCGACCCCAGCAGCAGCAGCGCCCCCGCCTTGTAACAGCGGTAACGGGCCACTTCTCGGGCGTGATACCGGGGATTCTGCTCCGATTTGTAGGACGGCTCCTGCTCTTCGTCCAGGATGATGACGCCCAAATTAGGCAAGGGCGCGAACACCGCGGACCGTGTTCCGACCACCACCCGAGCCTCACCCCGGCGGGCCCGCTTCCACTCATCGCACCGCTCTCCGGCAGACAGAGAGCTGTGCAGGATTGCCACCTCGCGGCCAAAGTGGGACGTAAATATCCGCATCAGCTGGGGCGTCAGGGCGATTTCCGGCACCATAACCAGCGCCGTTTTCCCCCGCTCCAGCAGGGTGTGAATGAGCTTCAAATACACCTGCGTCTTGCCGCTCCCGGTAACGCCGTAAAGGAGCGCGGCGGCGCTGCCCTGTCCTGCCAGCGCAAGCAGTCCTTCATAAGCCGTTTCCTGCTCCCCGTTCAGCTTGATTGGCGCGGGTTCTTCGTACACGGGCATCTGCGGGCGGCGGTATACCTCCCGCTTGGACAGGGTAAGCACTCCCAACTTCTCCAGCGCTTTCAATGTAGTCATAGAGGCGCCGGTGAAATAGCACAGCTCCTTCGCCGACGTCTCGCCTACCGCGCAAATCGTCTCCCCCACGGCGTATTGGAGCGGCGCGCGCCGCCGCTTGGGCGTCAGCAAAGCCATGACGTCGCTGGGATCCATGGCCAGCGTAGCGACCTGCTCCATGCGGTCGTTCACCCCCCGGGCGGCGCTGGCCTCCCGGATGATAAGACCTTTCTCCGCCAAATCCCGCAGGGCGGGCCCAGGGTCTGCCGTCCCGAATGCGGTGCGTATCTTCCCCAGCTCCACCCAACCGCCGTTGGCAAACAGCAGCTCTACCAGCTTTTGGGCCCGCTCAGACGCCCCCGCCGCCTCATAGGCCGCCGCCCGGTCCACGCCGGGGGCGACGCACCAGCAGTCCTTCAGCAAAAACCACAGTCCTGCTGGAAGCATAGCCCGCATGGCGTCATATACAGTGCAGAAGTAGTGCTCCCGCATCCAAAGGGCAAGCTGGACTGACTCCGGATCCAGCAGAGGCTCCTCGTCCAGCAGGGCCAACACCGGCTTTAGCTTTGCTGTATCCCCTCGCTGGCCCAGGGCCAGCACAATACCGTCACAGGTTTTATTGCCCCGACCGAACGGGACAGCCACCCTCATTCCAGGTCGCAAGATTCCTTCCACATCGTCAGGCACCAGATAATCATAGGGCCGGTCAATGGCGTAAGTGGCCGCGGACACCGCGATTTTTGCAATATTGGCCACCCGCGCCACCTTCCCTCTCTAACGTCCAAAGGGCAAGCAGTCCGACCGCTTGCCCTTTCTCTGGGTCATTCCTCTTCGTCCTCGCCCTCCAGCAGCTCCTCACCGGCCAACGCCGCCTCCGCGGCCTCCACGGTCAGGGTACCGTCGGCCACCTCCTGGATGGCCAGGGATACGGCCTTTTCCTCCAGGGGCTCGCCGCTGGCCTCTGAATCGCTGGACAGCTTTCTGGCCCGGCTGGCCACCAGATTCACCAGCATATAGCGGCTGGGCACCTGACCCAGCAGGTCCTTGATCGGGGGATAAAGCAACATAAAAATTCTTCCTTTCTGATTTAAGGTTCCATATCAGTCCTGGCCGATGATACTCTGGGCCAGATGGATCCGCTTCTGGGTGCGGCACTGCTCCGCCTGTAAGATGGACTGAATCTCCTGGGCAGCGGTCATGACTACATCGTTCACCACCAGATAGTCATAGTGCACGCACTCCCGGCACTCCTGCCGGGCCTTCTCCAGGCGGCGCTGGATGACCTCCTCCTCGTCGGTGTTCCGGCGGTGGAGGCGGCGGGACAGCTCCTCGATGGAGGGCGGAATAATGAAGATCAGCACCGCCTCGGGACAGCGCTCCTTTACCTTGGCCGCGCCCTGTACCTCGATATCCAGCAGCACGTCCACCCCTTTGTCCAGCTGCTCCTGGATAACCCTCATGGATGTGCCGTAGTAGTTGCCCACGTACTCGGCGTACTCCAACAGCTCGTCGGCGGCAATCATCCGCTCGAACTCCTGACGGGAAACGAAGTTGTAATTGACCCCGTCCTGCTCCCCGGTGCGGGGCTGGCGGGTGGTGAAGGACACGGAAAAGTGGATGTCCCGCCGGGAGCTCAGCAGCTCCGAAATGACGGTGCTTTTCCCCACTCCAGAGGGGCCAGACAGTACGATCAGCTCCCCCCGCATTTTCTTCTGCGATACGCTCATGGCGTCTCCTCCTCTATCTCTGGCCCCTCTCCGAGCTGAGTGGATATCTGCTCCGTGGGCAGGGACGACCACACCACATGGCCGCTGTCCATCACCAGCACAGAGCGGGTCTTGCGGCCAAAGCTGGCGTCGATAAGGACGCCCCGTTCCCTGGCCTCCTGGCCCAGCCGCTTCACTGGGGCCGAGTCCGGGCTGACGATGGCCACCACCCGCTGGGCGGAAACCATACTTCCAAATCCAATATTGACCAGTTTCATCTCTTTTACTCCAGATTCTGAACCTGCTCGCGGATCTTCTCAATCTCCGCCTTCATGTCCACCACCCGGCGGGTAATCTCGATGTCGCTGCACTTGGAGCCGATGGTATTGGTCTCCCGATTGAACTCCTGGATGAGGAAGTCCAGTTTCCGGCCCACGGCGCCGCCTGCCGCCAACAGCTCACGCAGCTGGCCCAGATGGCTGTGGAGGCGGACGGTCTCCTCGTCCACCGCCACCTTGTCGGCGAAGATGGCCGCCTCGGTGAGCAGCCGAGCCTCGTCGATCTGGGTGTTCTGGAGCACTTCCTTCATTTTCGCCTCCAAACGGGCCCGGTAGTCAGACACCGTCTGGGGAGAGCGCTCCTCCACCTCGCCCAACAGGCGCTCGATGGTGTCCGCCCGGCCCAGAATATCGTCCACCAACCGCTGGCCCTCCGTCTCACGCATGGAGTTGAAGTCGGTGAGCGCCAGATCCAAAGAGGCCAGCAGACGTTCCTTCATCTGCTCCAGGTCCTCCTCCTTCTTCTCCACCGTCAGCACGTCGGAAAGCCGGGCCAGATCAGCAGCGGAATACTTTTTCTTCACGCTGCCGCCCCCCAGCGCTTGGAGCTGCCGGAAGGCCTCAATATAGCCCTTTGCCAGCGCCTCATTTACGGTGACCACCGTGTCGTCCCCGCCGGAATGGGTGATGGTGACGAACACGTCCACCTTGCCGCGCCCCACGCCGCCCTGGATGCGGGATTTCATGGCGTCCTCCGCGAAAATGTACGCCCTGGGCATCTTCACCGTGCAGTCCAGATAGCGGTTGTTCACCGCCCGCAGCTCCACCGTAACCTGGACGCCGTCCTCATAGGCCTTCTCGCCCCGGCCATAGCCGGTCATGCTTCTTACCACAGGAAACGCTTCCCTTCTATACACAATCATTTCAGCTTTAACAACAGCAGCCGCCCCAAGGTGTCATCGCAGCGCAGCACAGATAATTCATACAGCAGTCCGAATCACAGGAGCTTCCCCCCATATGGCTGGGCTGGTAGCCGTAGCCGCCCCGCTGCATCATGCCCAGGGCCTGACGGTATTCCGTATTGTTGGGATCCATCTGGACGGCAATTTGATAGTTCTGCCTGGCCTCATCCAACCAGCCCCGGCGGTAAGCAATGGAGCCCATAAGGAAATACCACTCCCCGTTCCGGGAGACTCCTTGCAGGAGCCGCTCCGCCTCCTCCAGATTCCCCTGGCTGATGGCCTGACGGACACGAATGAACACCTGGCTCTGTCCCCCGGCGCTCCGGTTCTGCTGCTGGGAGCTGGAGCTGTAGCCGTAGCCATACCCGCTCTGGGCTGCGGCGCCGCCGTAGGAAGAGGAGCCGCCAGACCGCTGCTTGGTAATGGTGTCGTAGGCCTCGTTGATCTCCTTCATCTTCTCCTCAGCCAGATCGGCCAGGGGGTTGTTCTGGTAGTTGTCCGGATGGTACTTCCGGGCCAGGTCCCGATATGTCTTTTTGATCTCGTCGTCGCTGGCGTCAGGGCTGACGCCCAGCACCTCGTAGGGATCTCTCATGCGGTTTTCTCCTTGTATCTCTCATTTCTTTCCACCGGCCGTCCAGTACTGCGCTCTGTACCGAGGGCAGGCCAATGTAGAGTATGTTTTCCACGATGGGCGTCCAGTCCCCCAGCTCCAGCAAGCCCTCCGCCGAGCCCATCAGCCGCAGAGAGTGGGTGGAGGTGGTCTCTAGATACTCCCGGTTTTCCCGGGCCTGTCCCTGAAAGCGGGCGTCCAGGGGGTTGTAACGCCCCCTTTTTTTGTCCTCATCCAGGTCGTCCCAGCCATCCATCAGGTACACCCAGCGGCCTAAGTGGTAAAGAAGCTGCTCCAGCGCCCGCCGGACATTCTCCCGCTCCACCGCCTGGGCGGAGCAGGCCAAAATTTTTGCAAAGGCGTCCGCCGCCCGGTCCAGCTGGGGGGAGTTGGACTCCTCCAGCTCCTTCAATCGGGCCAAGCCTTCCTGAACCTGCTGATCAAACTCGGGCTGAGCCTGGGCTGCTTTGCGGTAGGTCCGCCGGAACAAAAACCGGGCGAACCGGTAGGGCAGGCCGGTGAAAAAGCCGTGGTCTTCCACATCATCGGACAGCTTATGCCAGGTCAGGATGACGCTCTGGTCGGCGGCGGCGTTTATGGCCGCCCCGGTCACGCAATCCCTCGGCCTCCGCAAGGGGTGGATGGGGCACTTTTGGCACTCATGCCCCTCCTCTCCCGCCCCTGCCGTCAGTAGGATGGCAAGGAACGTGAAGTCATATTGCAGGGTCAGCCGGGCCAGCCAGCCGTGGCGCTTTCCCAGCGCATGGCACAGCCCGCAGTAGGCACTCTGATAGGCGTCCCTCTGCTCCTGGCTCAACCTGTCCAGGGCAGGCCGAACGTAGCCGAACATCTCAGCTCTCCCGCGTCAGGGAAACCACCACCGTGTAGGACCTGGGATTCACCACACCCACGTCGCCCACCGAGCCCACACTGTTCAGGTTGATGCTGGCGGACACGGTATAGGGCCCGACGGCTGGGTTTATATCCCGCAGGTCGGCCACTACGCCGATGTTCTCCGCCTCCAGCTCGTCCAGCAGAGCGGCGGCGCCACGGATCTTCACCCGGACCGCCTGGGTGATGATGGTGGGCGTCCAGCCCTCTGGCGCGTTGATGAAGCTGATGCGGCTGGCCTCGTACTCCCGGGTCTCCACCCGCTTGTTCACCTTCAGCGTCACCTTCACCTCAGTAATGCCGCTCAGGTTTTCCAGCTGGTCATCCAGGGGAATTGGGAAGGTCAGCTCGCCGCCGAACTCGATAATGTCGTCATCCAGGCTGGCCAGGTCGATGGTGGCCACCGTGATGGCCCCCAAGCTCACCTGACCATCCACGGCCTCCTTGGCGCCCGCCACCATAATGGAGTCGGCGCTGGCAACCGCCTTCACATCACTGGTCCGCAGTCCACCGCCCTCGATGACCTTTACCTCCAGAGGAATCTCTGCCGTGGCCCGGATGGGGAAGGAGGTGTAGATCATATCCACATCGCAGGTCACGTCCAGATTGTCCAGCGGGTCCCCGCTGGCGCCGATGAGCTGGAAGGGCATATCCTTGCCCACCGCCTCCGTCAGCTCCTCGTCGGTGATGATGACCTTGGCATAGGCCACCTGGTTCACCTGGTCCGCCCGGCCGCTGATGGTCAGCGTCGCCGGAGAGAACCGGAAGTCGTCCTTGTCTCCGGGCAAATAGCCCTCCGCCGCCGAGCCCTGGAACTCGCCCCGGATCTCCACATTCTCCCGGCGCAGGAACCGGGCGATGTCCACATCCACCGCCATGCCGCTGCTGTTCCGGGCGCTGATCTCCACGTCGTTTTCGCTGACCCCAGCGGGCAGGCTGTAGGAATAGGCCACCCGCTGGGCGCCCTCTGTGCTGATATTGGACACGTTGGCGGTCAGCTTGGGCGGGTTCTCGTTGAAGGCCGCCAGCACCATGGGGGTGGCGCGGATGTAAAGATTGGCCGTCACGTTGGGGGTGACCAGCATCAGTCCCCGCTCCTCCAGGATGTCCACCCCCTCAAAGGTGATGGGCAAGTTGTAGGGGTGGCGCTCCCGGTTCTCGTCCCGTTCAGTCACCCACAGCCACAGGGACATGGAGATCAGGATGGAGAGCACCGCATAGAGTATTTTGCTGTCAAGAATCTTCTTTCCCATTGGAATTATCTCCCTTGAGGCCCTTGAATACGTTGGACAGCCGGGCGGCGGTGGACTTGCCCTCCTCCCCGGCGTCGGGCATGAGCTCCAGGCGGAGCATCCGCTCCAGGGTCTCCGGCGACAGGTGCCGCTTGAGCATCCCATTAATGGCCACGGAGATGGAGCCCGTCTCTTCGGAGACAATGGCCACCACCGCGTCCGAGTTCTCACTGATGCCGATGCCCGCCCGGTGGCGCATTCCCAGGTCCCGGCTCAGGTTCACGTTGCCGGACAGGGGGAGCATACAGCCCGCCCCCACGATGCGGCCGTTGCGCACAATAACCGCCCCGTCGTGGAGCGGGGCCTTGTTCCAAAACAGGTTTTTCAGCAGCTGGGCAGACACCTGGCAGTCCAGCGTGGTTCCGGTCTTGAGTACGTCGTCCAGCAGGGTGCGCCGCTCAAACACCATCAGCGCCCCCACCTTGTCCCGGGATAGGGACTCGTAGGCCTCTATGGTCTCCTTGATAGCGTTCTCCAGATCGTTGCTGTAGCTCTCCGCCACAAACAGCTCCTTGATCTTGCCGCTGCCCATCTGCTCCAGGAACCGCCGGACCTCCGGCTGGAAGATGACCACCAGGGCGATCACGCCCAGCTCCACAGCATTGTTGAGCACTGTGCGGATGATGCGCAGGTTATACGTATTTGCCAGAGCCATCGCCACCACAATGAAGGCGATGGCCTTCACCACCTGGCCGGAGCGGCTGCGCCGCACAAAACGGAACAGGTGATAGATGCCAAAAGCGATGATGGCCATATCTAAGATATCGGCGAAACCAATGAGTTCGAAGTATTTCGGCGCCGATTTCAAAGTTTCCATGATCGCGTCCATATGCGCCGCCCCTTCCTCCACCGAAAAATGTGCGTGACAAACCATTGCCGCAACGCGGCATTATTGGCTATTATATCTTATCTGGCTGAGGTTGGCAAGTGAATCAGGGAGAATTAAGAGAAATTTCACGGTCGGGTCACAGAAAAAGCAAAAAGAGAGCGCGGCCTCCGCCGCGCCCTCTCCCCTCAGCGTTTCGCCGTTCCGGCCAGCTCCCGGACCACTGCCGCCGCCCGTTCCACCTGCTCCGGGCGGTTGAAGGCAGAAAAGCTGAACCGGATGGTGCCGGTGTCCTGGGTGCCCGCCGTCTGATGGGCCAGCGGGGCGCAGTGCAGGCCCGCCCGCACCGCGATTCTCCGTTTGGCCAGCGCCTCCCCCACGTCCTCGCAGTCCATGCCGTCGATGACAGCGGAACACAGGCCGCTCTGGTTCTCGCCGCCCCGGAACACGGTCACGCCGGGGATGTGCTCCAGGCGGTCCATCATACGGCGCGCCAGGTCCTGCTCGTGGCGGTGGATGCGAGCGGTACCCGTCCGGCTGACGAACTTCATCCCCGCCAGCAGACCCGCTGCGCCGCACACGTTGTGGGTGCCCGCCTCCAGCCGGTCGGGTAGGAAGGCGGGCATATCCTGCCGGACGGACAAGCTGCCCGTACCCCCGAACAGCAGCGGCTGGGTCTCCCCGCCGCACAGCAGAAGCCCCGTACCCTGGGGGCCGTACAGGCCCTTGTGCCCCGGCATAGCGATAAACGCCGCGCCCCAGCCCTCCAGATCTACCGGAAGCGTCCCGGCAGACTGGGAGGCGTCCACAATGAAAGGCACACCCCGGTCTTTGCAGAGCTGCGCAATACGCCCCACCGGCTGGATGAAACCGAACACGTTAGACACATGGTTGCAAACCACCGCGTCCACGTCGGGAGTGATGGCCTGTTCAAAGGCGTCATACACCCCATCGCTGTCGAACAGCGGTCCGGCGGCCACCTTAATCTTCACCCCCGGGATCGCGTGAAGCGGCCGGGTGACGGCGTTGTGCTCATAGCCGGAGATTACCACTGTCCCCCTTGGCTTCACCAGCGACCGGATGGCAATATTCAGCCCGTGGGTGGCGTTATAGGTCAGCACCACCCGCTCCGGGTCACTGGCGCCGAACAGCCGCGCCGCCTGCTCCCGCATTTGGTACATCAAATCTGCCGCGCCCATACCTGGGGCGTGGCCTCCCCGGCCGGGACTGGCCAGATGGGTCATGGCCCAGGCGGAGGCCCGGGGCACAGCCCCGGGTTTTTCCAGTGTGGTGGCGGCGCTGTCAAAATAGATCATGACGTCACCTCGCTGTATTCTCCCTCCGCCGTCTGGAGGAACACCTGCTTGGGGGCCATACCCTCCCGGCGCAGCACCGTGAGCGCGTCGGTGAGCCGCCGCTCCGGGATCCGCACGCAGTACCCGCATCCCTCCTTAGAGATGAGCTTGGGCGAGCGCTGGACCCAGCCGGGAATCCCCACCCGCTCCAGCACCTGGGCGGTGCGCTGGGCGTAGGTGAGCGAGCGGCAAATGATGAGATAATAGACCATTGGCCCACCATTCCTTTCCCCTGTTTCTTGAGGAGCGCGGAAACGCTCCTCTCAAGGGCATCATATGCCTCGAAAGGAGCGTTGGTGAAAACGGGGCCTTCCTTTTTTCTTTGCAACCAAAAAAGGAAGCGAAAAAAGAAACTTTTAGACTTTTCTCTATTCCGCCCCCGATTTTTTGAGGCCATGCAAAAACCTGTCCGTTTCTGCACAGCCTCAAAATAAAAATTTTATCTTTTGCATTCCTCTCGTTTTCGCTGCCGAGCGAACACTTCATTCTCCCTTCCGCTTTTCGTAACGGTCTAAAAGTTCTTTTTGCTTCTTTTTCTTTCAAGAAAAAGAAGGACCCTGCCCTTCGATGAGCGCCACGGCATGGGCGGCGATGCCTTCGCCAGCGCCGGTAAAGCCAAGGCCCTCCTCGGTGGTGGCCTTGACGCTGACGCGGCTCACCTCTGTTCCCATGGCCCGGGCCAGCCTCTCCCGCATCTGTGGGATGTGCGGGGCCAGCTTAGGCTGTTGGGCCAGGACGGTGGCGTCTACATTATTCACCGTATAGCCGTTTTCGGTTAGGACTTCGATCACCCGCTCCAGCAGCTTCAGGCTGTCCGCGCCCTCATAGGCCGGGTCGTTGTCCGGGAACAGCTTGCCAATGTCCCCCAGCGCCGCCGCGCCCAGCAGGGCGTCCATGATGGCGTGGGCCAGCACGTCCGCGTCCGAGTGCCCCAGCAGCCCCTTCTCAAAGGGAATCTCCACTCCGCCCAAAATCAGCTTACGCCCTTCCACCAGGCGGTGTACGTCGTAACCGTGCCCGATTCTCAAAACACTGGCACCTCCTCAGACAGCGCCTCGCCGATCAGCAGGTCGGTGGGCGTGGTCAGCTTGATATTCCGCTCGTCTCCAGGGGTGAGCACCACCTTCATCCCCAGCCGCTCCACAGCGGCGCAATCGTCGGTGAGCTCCGCGCCGTCGTCCAACGCCTTTTGCAGGGCCGCGCGGATGAGGTCCCCGTCGAACACCTGGGGCGTCTGAACCGCGTACAGGGTGCTACGCTCCAAGGTCTCCTCCACGATGGCATTATGGGCGGATTTGATGGTGTCCTTCACCGGTACAGCCGGCGCCGCCGCTCCGTTCACCGCCGCCTGGGCAATGGCGTCCTCGATAACCTGCTTGGTGACAAAGGGCCGGGCCCCGTCGTGGATGGCGATGAGCTGAGCCTTACCGTCACACTCCAGCGTACCCAGCCGGGCAGACTGGGTGCGGTTCTCCCCACCCCGGATGACCTTGACCACCTTACTCAAATTATTGTCCTGGCACAGCCGGGCGACATCCGGCACCAAGTCCGTCCGGGTAACCACCACGATCTCGCTGACGCTGGGAGCCCACTGAAAGCTGCGCAGGCAGCGCACAATGACGGGCTGGCCGCCAACCTCCGCCAGCACCTTATCAAAACCCATCCGGGTGGACGACCCGGCGGCCACCACTACCACGGAACAGCTGGGTCCCGTTTCCTTTTTCCGTCTGCGAAACAAACCCATCAAAACATCCTCCCGCATATCGTATATTACGCAAAAAGGAGCCTTCCGGCCCCTCTCGCTTACCGCTGTGTCAACTGCTCAGCACGGTGTCCACACTGCTCTCCACCGTCTCATAGGGCAGGCTCTGGGCCAAGACCAGCTCAGAGATGAGGATCTGCTTGGCCGTGTGAAGCATTTTCCTCTCTCCGTTGGACAGACCCCGCTGGCCTTCCCGCTGGCGCAGGCCCTTGATCACCCGGGCCACCTCCAGCAGATTGCCGCTTTTCAGCCGCTCCAAATTTTCCCGGTATCGGCGGTTCCAGTTCTGGGTCATATCCACCTCGATATCCTCCATCTCGGTCATCAGCTCCTCCGCCTTGGCGCCGGACACCACGGGACGCATCCCAATACTCCCAGTGTTGTCCGTGGGCACCATGACGACCATATTACCCACCGACAGCTTGAGCTGATAATACTCCTGGACCTGTCCCGCCACCCTGCGCTGCACGATGGAATCGATGACCCCAGCCCCGTGCATGGGGTGCGCTACCTTATCTCCGATCTGAAACAAATCTCTCACCCCCAAAATATGTATATCCCTCCACAAATATTATACCCGTTTCAGGGAATAAAATCAACCATTTTCTCTGAAATTTTCCACAAAAAAGCCACAAGTTTCTGGTTTTTTAAGGCAATTTATACCAGAAACACCAATTTTGTCATTTCTTATCCTCGCTTCCAAAAAAAGAAATGCCGCGACCGCCCTTCCGGGCGCCGCGGCGTTGTCCTTGCTGTCTTGCCTTGTCCTGCCTACTTATAGAATGCGTGGTCCCCGATGGTGGCCACATAGGTCCGGCCCTTAGGGGCTCTAGCCCGCACGCCGTTGAAGAACAGCGCGTCAGTGACCTCAGCGCCATCCATCACCAGCATAGCCGCCAAAGTGGATTCCCAGTTAGGGTCCCGGTAAATGGACCCGCTGGAGGCGGGGGTGAACTGGTTCTTCTGGAACAGTACATCATAAACACTGTTGGGGAACCTGGGGTCGTTCACCCGGTTCATCACCACGTTACCCACGGCGATCTTACCCGTCAAGGGCTGATTGCCACTCTCGGCGTAGATGATATGGGACAGCCAATACAGGGTGTCGTTGTCATAGGCCGCGTCATCCAGATAAGGCTCTGCGTCCTCCTGACGCTCCAACAGCACCAGGTCATACTTCGCATCATAGCCCACGTCCAGGTTGTACACCCGGGCAAGCAACCGCACGGGGGCCGCCACCCGGCCGTTCAGCTGGATCAGACCGTCCTCAGTGTACAGATACCGGCCGTTGGCCACCAGATAGTAGGTCCCGGCGGCAGCCTGGAGGTTAAGGTCATCGGTCACCACGTTGGCGGCGTTCTCGGTGCTTTCCACACCCTCGCCCTCCTCAGCGGCTTCGGCATCCTCGGTCTCGCTTTCTTCCGCCTCGCTGGCCTCACTGCTCAGCGGCGCCACCCCGATGACGGCGGAGGCATTGACGGAAACGGCCCCGCTCTCCTCCTCCACCATAGCCTCTGCGTCCATCAAAGACACAAAGGAACTCACCGTGACATAGCACACACCGTCCAATATCTCAAATTCTACAGACTCAGCGGGCTCGCCGTCCAACACAACGGTGCTGCGTAGCTCCTCAAGTTTCTCAATCTCTTCGCTCTTGGCCGGGGTCTCCAACGGCAGATCGTCGGGCTCAGCGGCCAGCGCAGGCAGGACAAGGCTCACGACAGCGAGGGCAGCCAGCAGGAAACTGGTAGCTCGTGTTTTCATGAAATCTCTCCTTATTACAATTTGTTCTCAAATTGTAACCGTATTGTAACTTATTCAAAACCATTTTGCAACCTTTTGGATTCGTCAAAATAACCGAATCTGACTTTTCCTCAGACTCGGTTATTTTGTAAATTATACATTTTCGACGATTCTACACCAGATATGACCGGAAATTTTTAGGTCAGGTCATTTATAGAACCAATGACAACCAATTGTGGTGACGTAGGTCTGATGCTCCATCATCCAGTGGTTATTTGTCAAATCGGGGGCTAAAAAGTAGAGGCTGTCCCCCGCCGCCCGGGCGCCGTCCAACACCAGCTTGGCCGCCAACACGCTCTCCTCGGTGGGCTCGTTGTAGACCGTGCCGTTTGCCACCGGCTCAAACTGTATGCCCCACTTGCGGTCAAAGATCACGTCGTAGATGGTGTCAGGGAATTCATCGCTTGCCACCCGGTTGAGCACCACCGTCCCCACCGCCAGCTTGCCCAGCAGGGGCTCCCCCCGGCTCTCGGCGGAGATGATGCGGCTCATCCAGTACAGATCATTTTCGGTGTAGGACGCGGGCGCGGGCCTCCCGCTGCCGGGGGTGAGGGTCACGCCGTCCTGGGAGCTCCAGTCCACCTGTCCCCCCAGGGCCTGGGCCAGTACGCGGACCGGGACCATAGTCTTGCCGTTCACCAACCGCACCTGATGAGGAATGTAAAGCGCACGGCCGTTCACCGTCATCCACTGCTCCCCAGGCTTGGCGGACAGGGTGAGCCCCCTCCCACGCACCCAGGCGGTGCCGTTTTCCCAGCTGACGTTGGCACTGGGGGCCAGCGCTTCCGTCACTGTGCGCAGGGACACATAGGTGGTACCCCCCTCCACCAGCTGGGCCTGGGCCTCGCTCCACAGGTTTTGCCCGTTGACGGCCAACACGTCCGCCGCAGAACTGGGCAGGACCAGCGCCGCCGTCAGCGCCAGCCCCAAAATAGTATGTTTTAATTTCATTTATAGTCACTCCTTGGGGTTGGTTTACCAGCACATTGTAACCGTTTTGTAACTGTTTCGCAACCCACAATGATTCCCAACTCAGGAGCAGCTTGCCAAAAAGCAAAAAGGCCCCCGCCTTTCGGCGGAGACCTTCGCATATGCCTATGCTATCGGGCGGATTTCAGCGCCTGGGCCAGCTGGTCCGGGCAAGAGGTAGGCTTCATGCCGCAGCGGATGCCCTCCAGCCGGGAGATGGCCTCCTCCACATCCATTCCCTTCAGCAGGGAGCTGATGCCCTTCAGGTTGCCGCTGCATCCTCCCAGCACCCGGACGGCCTGGATCACGCCGCCCTCCACATCGATCTCCATTTTCTGTGAGCAGACGCCCCTCGGGCGGTAGCTGATGGTTTCCATATATCTCGTCCTTTCTTTGTGATCTTATTCTTCAGGCCAGTCCTCGCCCCGGCGCATGGCGTCCAGCTGGGCGGAGTCCTTATATTCCAGGCTGCGCTCCCCCGCCAACCCCTCCACGTGGTGGGTCAGCTCGTGGCGCAGGGTGGTGCGCAGCTCCTCCTCCCACACCCGCCTAGGCTCATCAAACAGCAAAGCGGCGAAAGAGCCATAATAGATGTTGATATACCGGCCCATCTCGTCCACGCAGTACTCACCCATGATATAGACATCCTCTCCGGCGTCCGGGTCGGGCAAAACCTCCTCCAGCAACAGAATTCCGCCGTTCAAGTCCTGGAATAATGCCTCAGGGAACTCACCGCACACCCGATCCAGGATGTCATTCACTTCGTCAATGGTCAGAATCATACGCCTGTCTCCTTATTACAACACAATAAGCCCGTACAGCTGTGTCAGCCGGTCCAGCTCCTCCCGGCCGATATCGCCGGTATTGTCGTAGAAGGCCCGGCCCTGGTATACCCGCAAAGCGCCCTCCAACAGCTCGGGTACGTCGGACCACAGACACAGCGCCTCCCGTACGGCGTACTGGTGGGCGGCAAAGATCTCCACGTCGTCCTGGCTCTGGATGGCGATTTTTACCGCCCCCACCGGATCGTCCTCAGCCGCGATGATGTCCTCCAGCAGATCAGGGCCGCACTCCAGCTCCTCTCCCACGTCGATGGTACGGCGGATAAAGCAGGGGGCCGTACCGGTGGCGCAGGGGATGGCATCCGGGTCCAGCACTACCCGTTCATAAGGGCAGGGGATAACTTTCCCGCTCTTGATGCGGAATAGGGGGATTCGGGCATAGGCGGCCAGCTCGGCCATCCGCTCCTCCGCGGCCTCCTCGGGGCACTGGATTCCGAAAGCCGCGGCCCCCATCCCCTCGCACACAAACAAGGCGGCCAGCATATGCACCCGGGTAGAGGACTCGCCGTCCTCATCGCACACCCAGCTCACCCAGGGGGCGCCGCAGTCAAGCTTTTTCACTGCCAGCAGGGCGGCTCTGCACTCGGCCATGGTGGTCATGCCCGCGATGTGGACAGGCCCCCTCCCCGGCTCCAGCCGGAGGCGGTAGGCCGCCGCCAGCTCCTCAAAGCCGCACTCTCCCGCCGGGGCCACATCCAACCCCAGAGGCTCTAATTTTTGCAAAAATATGGGCACAGAAGCGTCCATGATACAGCTTCACAACTCCTTTTATATTCAAGGTAACAGATAAAATCTGTAGTTTGATATTATATCAGACTCATTTGAGAATGGCAAGTATCTTGTCCGCCGCTAATTACACATTTACAAACTTCGACAACATTGGTATAATGATTTCATCCTTGCCCGTCCCCGCGGGCGCATCCCCGAGGAGGAACCCCCTATGAAAATGAATCGTATCCTATGTTTACTATGTGCTCTGATGCTCCTGCCCCTGGCCGCCTGCGGCGTGGAGAAGGACTCTGAGCCCTCCCCGCTCCCTTCGGAGACGGCTCCCGCCACCATCGTCCCAGAGAGCAAGGAGCCACTTCCCACACCCACCCCCGCCCCTGCCTTCTACCATCCCCTCACCGGGATGCCCTCCAACGAGGACTATTCCGGCAGGCGCCCGGTGGCTGTTATGCTCAACAACCTTAAGACTGCCCTGCCCCAGCAGGGCAACGGCCAGGCCGACATCATCTACGAGCTGGTGGCGGAGGGCGGCATTACCCGGATGCTGGCGGTGTATCAGGACCCATCTCTGCTGGGACTTATCGGTTCGGTGCGCTCTGCCCGGCAGTATTACTGGGAGATCGCCGAGGGTCACGACGCGGTATTCATCCACGCCGGGGGCAGTCCGGAGTTCTACAACACCAAGAACAGCAAGAACCTGTTCACTGTGGACGGGGTCCAGGGCTACTATTCCAGCAAGGACGCCGGGATGTTCTGGCGGGACCGGGACCGCATCGCTGGGCGCCACTACGATTTCGAGCACTCCCTGCTCACCTCCGGTGAGGCCATCACCGATATGCTAGCCCAGCGGGAGCTGGAGGAGCACAGCGCTGGCTACGCCTACGAGATGACCTTCGCCGACGACGGCACCCCCACGGGGGGCAGCAAGGCCGCCACCGTCACCGTCCCCTTCTCCAGTTATAAAACCGGCGTATTCCGTTACGACGTCCGCTCCGGCCTCTATCTGGCGGAGGAGTACGGCGATCCCTACATCGACGGCAACGACAACAGCCAGGTATCCGTCACCAACCTGATCATCCTTCAGACCACCTATGTGGTGCAGGACGACGCGGGCCGGGTAAAGGTGGATTTGAGCTCTGGCAGCGGTTGGTTTGCCTGCGGCGGCAAGATGGTGCCCATCACTTGGGAAAAGGGCTCCGCCAGCGAGCAGTTCCACTACTTTGCCGAGGACGGCTCCCCCCTGATCCTGGGCCGGGGCAAGAGCTACGTGTGCGTCATCCCCACCAGCCGGTCCGTGTCGGTGGAATGACAAACGAAAATGTGTCAAAAAAATTTCCAGCATAGCAGACCTTACGCGGTACAAACTATCTCCGTGACCATAAAAACGGGCGGGGCGTCAAACCGCTCCCCCGGTCGAAGGAGGTTCGTACCATGATGTTCCTGGATAAGATCGCACTGGCGCTGTCTATCATCGGCGGGCTGAACTGGGGATGTATCGGGCTGTTTAATTTTGACCTGGTGGCCTTCATCTCCGGTGGCTCCGGCACCTGGCTGGCCCGCATCATTTACACCATCGTGGGTTTGGCGGCTCTATGGTGCCTGACGCTGCTGTTTCGCACCGAGGACAACCGCCAGACTCGGCACAGCCACGCTTGACAACAGGATACCCCGTGACGCAGAAATTCCCGGCGCAAAAGCGCCGGGAATTTTTTCATTTTAACGCCGTTCTGAATTTTCCGTTGGAAACCACGACCACCCCATAGCCCACCCGGTTGTGGATGCCTCCAGCGGTACCGGGGTTGAACAGCCATACCCCTCGATCAGGCATATTCAGCGCGTCGTGGGTGTGGCCGAAGCAGGCGATATCCACACCCATCTCCTTGGCCGCGCGGACCAGCTGGTCTGTCCCGCTCTTGACCCCGTAGCGGTGCCCATGGACCAGCAGGAACTTCACACCCTCCGCCTCCACAATCAGCTCGTCCGGGGCCTTGTCCCAGTCACAGTTGCCCCGCACCAGCTCCATGGGCAGGTCAGGGTACGCGTCCATCAGGGCCTGGCCGTCCCGGTAGTTGTCCCCCAGGAAAAACACCCGCCGGGGATGCTCCTGCTCGATGGCGTCCACCATGGGGCCCAAGCGTCCGTGGGAATCTGAGAACACTAAAATCTTCATATAGTTCACCATTCCTCTCCCCGAACATATACTGACAATGAACGGAGGGATTTCCTATGCCGAATTTTGACGAAGTACTCAAGGGAAAAGAGGCCGCCAGCCTGATGAAGGATCCGTCCAAGCTGGAAAAGCTACGGGACGCGCCGGAGACCCAGAAGATTTTTTCCATGCTCAGCCAGAGCACCGGGGACCTGGAATCCGCCGCCCAGCGGGCCGCTAAGGGCGACACCGCTCAGCTGGCCGATGCCATCCGAAACCTAATGCACGACCCGGAGGGGGCCAAACTCATTCAGAAGATGAAGGAAAACTTCAAGTAACCACACAAAACGCCGGGCCGGGAGGGAAACACCATGAGTGAGCTGGAGGAAAAACTGGAAAATATCCTGGGCAATCCCCAGGCTATGTCTCAGATCATGTCCCTGGCCCAGTCCCTGAATCTGGGTGGGTCCGGCACGCAGCCACAGCCACAGGAGCAAACCCAAACGGCGGATCAGCCGCCCGCCCCGACTCCCCAAAACGGGGATAGCCCCGCCGCTCCGCCTCCCGCCCCCCCGGCGGCTCCCGCTGACCTCAGCGGCGGGCTGGGGGGGATGCTGGGCGCCTTGGGAAATCTGGACGCCGGGACCCTGTCCGCCGCCGCAAATCTCATCGGTCAGTTCACCGACAGCGGCGACGACAAGCGGACCGCTCTCCTTACCGCTCTGCGGCCCTTTGTCAAGGAGGAGCGCTATGCCAAGCTGGACAAGGCGATCCAGATCGCCAAGCTGTCCCGGCTGATCCGCTCGGGGCTGGACCTGTTCCGTGCCCGCAAGGAGGACGGCCATGTATAACCACTATCTGGACGATGACAGCTTCGTCCTCCTGGACCCAGAGCCTCAGCCCCAGGGGCGCCCAAACCAAAATCACCAGGGGCAGCACCACGGACCAAGCCAGGCTCAACAGTTCAGCCAGCACCGCCCCAATGGGCCCCAACCAGGGAGCCAGTACCGCCCTCCGGAACCAAACCGCTCCAAAAACGATTTGGTGAAGGACGTGACCAAAGGGCTGGGGCAGCTCTTCGACGGCGTGATGAAGCACTTTTCCCTGGAACACTTCGATACCGGGGATATCCTGCTGGTGCTCATTATCCTGTTCCTCTACTTAGAGGACGGGGACAATCTGGAGCTGGTCATTACCCTGGGCCTTTTACTCCTGCTGGGACTGGACGGGGACGATCATAAAAAGGATTGACGCCATCAGTGATTCTCCACCGTGTACAGCACCGTACCATCCGGGAGGGCAAAAATTCCCTCCCTCTGGTCCAATGGGCTGACCACGTCCCGAGAACTCATGGCGTACACCACGTCCCCGTCCTGCTCTGTCTCAGAGGCCACCAGAAGCCCGCTGTCCACGGACACCCAATAACGTTCTGTACTATTTAGGGCAGTTTTTGCCTCCACGTATACGCAGGGCTGGCCATCCCGCTCCTCATAACCGGCTTCGGTGATGTTCCGTTTATCCAAAGCCAGCACATCCTCGTAGGTGGGCAGACGCTGGGACAGGTCCGCAGTCTTTTCCGCCGCCGGACCGGAATACACCTTCGACCCCTTCTCGTACCACAGCCATAGGGTGCCGTTCCCTACGATAGAGTGTTCCACCGCGCCGGAGCTGAGGGCAGCGGAGGCGCGCGTCCAGCCGCTGTCGGCCCACACCTGGACGGTCACCGTCCCCAAAGACTGTCCAGCGGAAAAATACTCCACCGCCACTGTCCGGCGGTAGCTCTCGTACCGCTCCAGAGAGGCGATGAGGCTTTGCACCGTTTGAGGGGCGACCTCCACTACCACGCCCTCGGGCTGGCCGCTCTCCTCGCCCATGGGGTCCACACTTTGGGTGATATCGGGGTCGGGCAGCTCCAAATGAGGAGTGGGCGCGAACAGGTTGAGGAAAAAACTGTACAGCACCGCCGCCAGCACCACCACGATAATGACCACGGCCATCACCGTACGTTTTTTGTCCTCCAACCCGGTCTGCCCCCTCTAATTCAATGTAATATTCAACTGTTGAACGGCTCTGGCTTCCGGTCCATCCGTCCAAAGTGGTGCAAAATGCCGTCGGCAATGCGGCGGCAGGCCTTTCCGTCCCCGTAGGGGTTGACGGCGTGGGCCATCTCCCGGTAGGCTTCCGGGTTGTCCAGCAGCTCGTCCGCCAACCCGGTAATGACATCGTAATCCACCCCAGCCAGCTTCACCGTCCCGGCCTGGACAGCCTCGGGCCGCTCTGTCTCTTTTCTGAGGACAAGCACCGGCTTGCCCAAAGCGGGGGCCTCCTCCTGCAAGCCGCCGGAGTCGGTCATCACCAGATAGCTCCGGGCCATCAGGTTGTGCATCTCCTCCACATCCAGCGGGGCGATGAGATGCACATTTTCGATGCCGTCCAGGCGCCGGTGGGCACACTCCTGCACCACCGGGCTCAGATGCACCGGATAGACAAGCTCGGTGTCCAGGTGGCTCTTGGCGATGCGGACCAGGGCGGACATAATATCCTCCATGGGCTGGCCGTAGTTCTCCCGGCGGTGGCAGGTGACCAAAATCACCTTTTTGCCCTCGTAGTCCAGCCGGTTGAGAATGTCCTCCGCAAAAGTGAACTCCTTGACCACCGTGGTCTGGAGGGCGTCGATCACCGTATTTCCGGTGATGAACAGCCCCTTGGAAATGCCCTCCGCCTCCAGATTGCGGCGGTTGGCCGCTGTGGGGCAGAAATGTAGGTCCGCCAGCCGCCCCACCATAGACCGGTTCATCTCCTCCGGAAAGGGGGAGTACTTGTCCCAGGTGCGCAGCCCCGCCTCCACATGGCCCACCGCAATCTGCTGGTAGAACGCCGCCAGCGCTCCGGCAAAGGTGGTGGAGGTATCCCCGTGGACCAGCACCAGGTCGGGCCGCACCTCGCGGAACACCTTCTCCAGCCCCAGCAGGCACTTGGAGGTTATGGTGGACAGGGTTTGGCTCTGTTCCATAATGTCCAGGTCGAACTGGGGCGTGATTTTGAAAATGTCCAGCACCGTATCCAGCATCTGCCGGTGCTGGGCGGTGACACAGCACAAGCTTTCGAACTCCGGGCGGCTCTCCAGCTCCTTCACCAGGGGAGCCATCTTGATGGCCTCCGGGCGGGTGCCGAATATGGTCATGACCTTCAGCTTATCCATGGTCGTCCTCCCCCTTCTCCGCCGGGTCTTTCGTCTCATCGGACTGCTCCGGCTTGTCGTGGCTGGGTCCCCCCAGGAACACCCACCAGGCGATGACCACCGCCGCTCCCATGGCCAGCAGGAACACCATGGCCTTCACCGCCCCGCTGGCGGTGAGCACCACGGCGGATAGGCCCAGTATGGCGGAGATCACATACAACACCCCCACCGCCTGCTTCTGGGAGAATCCCATGTCGATGAGCCGGTGGTGGACGTGCCCCCTGTCGGGGGCCATGGGGCTCTGGCCCCGCGTGAGCCGCCGGATAATGGCAAAGCACTCGTCGAAAATGGGCAGGCCCAGCATGAGGAAGGGCACCACAAAGGAGATGATGTTGTACATTTTGAACATCCCCTGCACCGACACCACCGCCATGATGAATCCCAGAAAGGTGGAGCCCGTATCGCCCATGAAAATTTTCGCCGGATTGAAGTTATAGGGCAGGAAGCCGATACACGCCCCCACCAGGGCAGCCATCATCACCGCCACATCCTGTTCGCTGACCAGCACGTCCTGTTCCCTGACCAGCAGGGCGATGACCAGCATGGTGGCCGCGCTGATGGTGGACACGCCGCAGGCCAGTCCGTCCAGCCCGTCGATAAAGTTGACGGAGTTGGTGATGGCCACGATCCAGACCACCGTAACAGGGTAGGCCAGCCAGCCCAGCTGCCACACCGGGTTTGCGCTGAAAATGTTGGGGTTGGACAGAACATCAATCCGGTTCCCCGCCATCACGGCAATGACGGCTGCAATGATCTGCACCACAAATTTGGGCATAGCAGGCAGGGCAAACCGGTCGTCCAGCATCCCCAGCACCACAATGATGACCGCCCCCAGCAGCATCCCCCGCTTCTCGGTGTCCAGGGGGACGAACAGCAGCACCGCGGCCATAAAGCCCAAAAAGATGGCCAAGCCCCCCATCCGGGGGATGGGGTGGTTGTGCATTCGGCGTCCATCCTTGGGCACGTCCACCGCGCCCACCTTCACCGACAGCGCCTTTACCAGCGGCGTGGAGGCCAGCGCCACCACCGCCGCCAGCCCCATGGCCAGCAGCACGGCCCAGATGTCCTGGGCCGCCATGATCTTACTCAAGTTCATCAAATGAATTTCGCTCCCTTTCCCCAGGGTCTATTTTTCTCCCGTTATCGGGGAATGAAGCCCACCTTTTTGTAAACCTTGCGCAGGGTCTTATTGGCGATGTACTCCGCCTTCTCCGCCCCGGCGCGGTAGACGCTCTCCAGGTACGCCTTGTCGGCCAGCAGCCGCTCCGTTTCCTCCCGGATGGGCCGCAGAGTTTCCACCACCGCCTCACCCACGGCGGGCTTGAGCTTGCCGTAGCCCTGGCCGTCGAACTCGCGCTCGATCTCCTCGTAGCTCCTGCCCGTGGCGGAGGCGTAGATTTGCATCAGGTTGGACACCCCGGGCTTCTCCTCGGGCGCGTAGCGCACACACCGCTCCGTATCGCTGTCGGTGACGGCCCGCTTGAACTTCCGGGCGATGTCCTCCGGCTTCTCCATCAGGAACACGCAGCCCTCGGGCTGGGACTTGCTCATCTTGCTGTCCGGGGCGCTGAGGCTCATGATCCGGGCGCCAACCTTGGCGATGTAAGGCTCGGGAACCTTGAACACGCCGCCGTACACGCCGTTGAAGCGGTTGGCGATGTCCCGGCAGATCTCCACATGCTGCTTCTGGTCCTCCCCCACCGGCACGGCGTCCGGCTGGTAGAGCAGGATGTCCGCCGCCATCAGCACCGGATAGGTGAACAGGCCCGCATTGATGTTGTCCGCGTTCTTGGCGGACTTGTCCTTGAACTGGTGCATCCGGGACAGCTCGCCGAACATGGCATAGCAGTCCAGCACCCACCCCAGCTGGCTGTGGGCGGGCACATGGGACTGGACGAACAGCACGCACTTCTCCGGGTCCAGCCCGCAGGCGATGTACTGGGCCAGCAGGGCCAAGGTGCGGCGGCGCAGCTCCGCCGGGTCTTGCCGCACCGTGATGGTGTGCAGGTCGGCCAGGAAGAAGTAGCAGTCAAACTCGTCGATCATCTCCGGCCAGTGGCGCAGAGGACCCAGGTAGTTGCCCAGGTGCAGCTCCCCACTGGGCTGGATGCCGGAAACCATCACTTTTTTCCCGTTGTTTTCCATCGTCCTCACAACCTCACTCGGCTTGCGCCGTCAAATATTCGCTGATATCCACGGGGGCCGCGTCCGACCACAGGTGTTCCAGACCGTAGAACTCCCGGCCCTCCTCGGTGAACACGTGGACCACTACGCTGGAATAGTCCATCAGCGTCCACAGCCCGCCCCGGTGGCCCTCGATGTGGTGGGGCTCCTCGCCCGCACGGCTCATGGCCTCCTCCACCGCGTCCGCCAGGGCCCGGACCTGGGTGTTGGAGCCGCCGCTGCAAATGACAAAATAATCCGCCAAGGTGGTCTGGTCGGCGGTGTGGAGCACCTTGATATCCTTGCCCTTCTTGTCATCCAGCGCCTTCACAGCGATGGAGATCATTTCCTTCTCGCTCAGCATAAAACTCTCTCCTTTACATTAGAAGTCATTCTGTCGTCGCGCCCCAATCTCCGTTTTCGGGCCCTCCGGCGGGTGTGGGCAGGACAGGGTCCTCCGGCGGGTCCAACCACCCGGGCATGGCGTCGCTGGAACCCGGCTGACTGTCCACCGGCGGCGCGTCGGTCTGGCCGGGGACGGGATCGGTGGTCACCGGGTCCGTGGTCACAGGGGCGCTGCCCGTGGGTTCGCCGCTCTCATTGGGCGCACTGCTCTCGTTGGGGCCGCCACTCTCCAGGGGGTCGGTCTCCTCCGGCTTCGGCGTCGCTTTCACCGGGGGAATCCCCGCGCTGGGATCGGCCAGCCGCCCGGTGGAAGAACGCAGGCTACCGTCCTTATTGGCGCTGATGAGGTCCAGCTGCCGGATGGTCACCTGCTCCACATAGGGGTTCAGCTGCTCGTTGATGACGGTCAGCAATTCGCTCTGGTTGGGGTAGACATAGATGTTTTTAAAGCCGTAATAGGGCATGGTGATGAACTGTACATCCTCCACCTGGAGTCCGCCGACGATGGCCTCCTGTGCGAACCAGAACATATTTTCCACGGAGAGGTTGCTCTCCACCCGGTTGCCGAACAGCTCCGCCAGCCGGCCGATGCGGGTGATGTTCTTGATTTGCAGCGTCTGCTTCAGCACCGCTTTCAAGAAGTCGTGCTGGACCCGCAGGCGGTTCAGATCGCTGCCATCCCCGCCGCCGCTGACGCCCTTGTTGTTGTGCCGCCAGCGGACGATCTGCATAGCGTCGTCGCCGAAAATCTGCCGATAGCCCTTCTCCTGGTAGATGTTCAAGTCCTGATAGGGGTCGTAATACTCCATGTGGTAGGGGTTGTCGAACCAGACGCCGCCGATGGCGTCCACCATCTCCCCCACCAGCTCCCAGTCGATCTCCACGTAGTAATCCGGCGCGAAGCCCACCAGCTCGGACACCTCCCGGAGCAGGGCCTCCCGGCCACGCTCTCCGCTGCCATACATACTGTAAATGCTGTTCAGCCGGGTATAGATGGAGCCGCTGCGCACGTTGACCAGTGTGTCACGGGGCAATGACATGACAGTGGCCTTTTGGTTGATGATGTCGTAGGTGCCCACCATCATGGTGTCTGTGCTGTTGGAGGCGATGTCCTTGCCCACCACAAAGAAGGTGTAGATCTCCTTGCTCTTCCGCGCCCCGCTCACCTTGGGCTGGACCGCGTCGAAGTCCAGGGTCTCTTCGGGGCTGGGGTCCGCGTCCGGGTCAACGGACTCCTCCACCTTGCTGGACTCGCCGGGGGCGGGGGGCAGGGTGGGCTTCTTCACCCAGCGGGTGTAAACCAGCAGCACCGCCGCCGCGATGACCATGACGACCGCAATCACGATCATGATGATCATGATGGTTTTCTCTTTCCGCTTCTGGGCCTGGGCGGGGGACAGGACCGGCTTGGTCTTTTTCTCCAGCCGCTTTCCCGGCCCCTCATGGTTCCATGAATCTTCCGTTCTCTTTCTGGACTGGTCGCTCATGCTTGACTTCCCTTTCCATAACATTCATAGGCCTCTCTGGTATCGTGGTGGAGCTCTTTGTCCCGCTGGAGCATCTCCTGGATGGACAGGGAGGTCCCCATGCCCACCGCGCCGTCCAGGTCAGTATACGCCAGGCGGCGCAGCTCCTCCACCTCGGGAAAGGCCCGGCAGGGCTCCATGTAATCGGCGAGATACAGCAGCTTTTCCTCCAGGGTCATATTGGCCCGGGCGGTGGTGTGGTAGAGGATGGCGTTAAAAATGCCGTCGTCCATCCCGAACGCGTATTTCGCCAGGGCCGCGCCGCTTTTGGCGTGGAGCAGCTTGTCGGTGTCCCGCTCCAGCTGGCACAGCTCTACGCCGTACTTCCCGCAGATGTCCAAATGCTCCTGAACGCTGAAATATTTGGTGCAGTCGTGGAGGATGGCGGCCTTGCGCATCCGCTCCCCGTCGGCCCCCCAGCGGGCGGCCAGCCGGGCGGCCTCCTCCTCGCAGCCCCTGATGTGAGCCAGACGCTTGGCGTACACCATGGAATAGGATACGCACCGCAAATCCTCCATGCTCAGGTCCTTGAGGTCCGCGTTGGTCCCATATAGTTTCTCCCGTAAAATGTAACCATACACCGCCTGAGGCAAAAATTCCCGGCCCTTCCCCTCATGCAGCAGCTCCCGCAGCCGGGTGGACGAGATATCCACCAGTCCGGGGACGGAAATGGTGGTCACTCTGGCGTTGAAGGTGCGGCTCAAATAATCCCGCTGAGGGGCGAAAACCTCCTCGCTGTCCTTCTCGGTGCGGCCGAAGGCGCACACCCCCGCCAGAGCTAAAATCCTCTCCGGCTCCACCCAGTGGTGGAGGGTGAGGAACATATCCGTCCCCATCAGCAGCCATAGCTCGTCGCCGGGCCAGCGCTGGGCGGCCTCCTCCAAGGTGTCCGCGGTGTAGCTCTTGCCTTGCCGGTGGAGCTCGGTGTCCCACACCTCGGTGACGGCGGGCATCAAAAGCTGGTCCGCGGCGATGGCGGTCATCCTCAGCCGCTGGGCCCGGTCAGGACTGCCGGGGGCCAGCGTCTTATGGGGGGGCGCCCCCGCCGGGATAAAGACCAGCCGGTCCAGCCCCAGAGCGGCCACTGCCGCCCTGGCCGCCGCCAGGTGCCCCAGATGGGGGGGATTGAAGCTGCCGCCGTAAATGCCGATTTTCAACACAGACCACCCTCTCAAAAAGTTTGGGGATGCCTATTTTACCAGCTTGATACGTTTCTCCTTGGGCTTGCTGTGGGTCTCCCGGTACAGCACAAACTTGGTTCCGATGACCTGGACCACCTGGCTCCGGGTGGCCTTCGCCAGCTCCTCGGCCCCCTCCCGAGGGGTCAGGGGGCTGTTCTCCAACACCTTGCCCTTGATGAGCTCCCGGGCCTCCAGCGCGTCCTCCGCCTGACGGGTCAGGTTGGGGCCGATGCCGTCCTTGCCGATGTGGACGATGGTGTCCAGGTCGTTGGCCAGCCCTCGAAGTTGCGCCCGCTGTTTGCTTGTCAAATCCATGAATAGCTCCTTTAACGGCTTACAGCCTATTTTTTCGTATTTTTTGCAATTTCTCCGGTTCGACCCACGCTTCCGAGTACCCGCAGGCACAGCAGACCCAGCGGTCTATTCTGGCCGTTTCGAAACCGCCGGTTTCCATGAATCCGCCTTGGCCCAAAAGGCTGAACGCACCGCCTGGGATCTCGACCACATCCCTGCTTCCGCACTTGGGACAGGTCTTGGTTTGCTTCATTTCAAATATTCCTCCAGCTTAACCTGGAACGCCTCCAGCGCCTTTCCCCGGTGGGAGACGGCGTTCTTCTCCTCCGGCGAAAGCTGGGCAAAGGTCTTTTTCAGCTTGGGCAGGAAGAACACCGGGTCGTAACCGAACCCGCCCTCCCCCATCGCGGCAAAGGCGATGGCGCCGGGGCACTCGCCCCGGGCGGTGAGCACGTCGCCGTTGGGGAAGCAACAGGTGATGACGGACACAAATTTCGCCGTTCGGGGCTGGTCCTTGGGCATATTGGCCAACAGCATACGGTAGCGCCCCGCGTCGTCCAGCCCCTCGCCGCCGTACCGGGCGGAGTATACGCCGGGGGCCCCGTTCAGCGCGTCCACGCACAACCCGGAGTCGTCCGCGATGGCAGGCAGACCGGAGGCCTCCATGACGGCTTTGGCCTTGAGCATGGAGTTCTCCTCAAAGGAGGCCCCGGTCTCCTCCACATCCACATCGACCCCTATGTCGGCCTGAGAACACACCTCCACTCCCATGCCAGACAAAATCTCGTTCATTTCCTTGAGCTTTTTCGCATTTTTGCTGGCTAATACCAATTTCATGCCGCAGCCTCCATTTCTATTCTTTTTATCATACAACAGCTCAGCGCGGAAATCGTTGCCAGAGTGTAAATATTGTTATAAAAGCGCCTGGGTAAACTCATGGGGGTCGAAGGGCTGGAGGTCGTCCACGCCCTCGCCCACCCCGGCAAACTTCACCGGCACGCCCAGCTCCTTGGCGATGGCGATGACAATGCCGCCCTTGGCGGTGCCGTCCAGCTTAGTGAGCACGATGCCGGTGACCCCGGCGGTTTTGGAAAACTCTTTGGCCTGGATCAGCCCGTTTTGCCCCGTGGTAGCGTCCAGCACCAGCAGGGTCTCCCGGCTGGAGTTGGGGCACTCCCGGTCAATCACCCTGGAAATCTTGTTCAGCTCATTCATCAGATTGGCCTTGTTTTGCAGCCGTCCGGCGGTATCCACCAGCACCACGTCCGCGTGCCGCGCCTTGGCGGAGGACAAAGCGTCATACACCACGGCGGCGGGGTCTGCCCCCTCGTGCTGCTTGACGATGTCCACCCCGGCCCGGTCCGCCCAGATGGTGAGCTGCTCGGCGGCGGCGGCCCGGAAGGTGTCCCCGGCGCACAGCACCACCTTGCGGCCCACCCGCTTCCAGTGGGCGGCCAGCTTGCCGATGGAGGTGGTCTTGCCCACCCCGTTGACGCCGATGAACAGGATGACGGCGGGCTTGTTGCTCATGTCCACGAAGGCCCCGCCCAGGTCCAGGTACTCAGCCAGGATGTCCCGCATACACTGCCGGGCGCCCTCGGTGTCCTTGATGTGCCGGACCTTGCAGCGCTCCCGCAGCTCCTCCACCGCCTCCATGGTGGTCTCCGCCCCCAGGTCGGCCATGACCAGGGATTCCTCCAATTCCTCATAAAAATCGTCGTCCAGCTGAGAGAAGGCGTTAAAAATGCCGATTTTTTTGATTTTATCAAAAAAGCCCATAACAAACTTCCTTTATCTTAAATATTGGGGTTCTTCGCCCCGCAACGGGGACATTTGGGGTCGTCCAGGTCGTGCTTCGTTCCACAATTGGGGCAGACCGTCTGGGCCATATGCCCCTCCTCCTCCCGAGGACCTTCTCCCCGATAGAAATCCAGCTTGCCACACTCCGGGCATTCCCAAATTTCCACGTAAAGCGCCCCATGCCACAGATTGGACAAATGCCCCAGCAAAAGGCCCGCCTGGCCAAGTTGAATTTTGTCGTCGCCCAGGTACTGCATCATGCCGCCGCAGTTAGAACAACACTTTTCCACTATTTAATGTTCAGCTCCTTCTCCACATCGTTCAGATTGATGGTGAGCATCCGGCTGACGCCTTTCTCCTGCATGGTGACGCCGTAGAGCACGTCGGCCTCCTCCATGGTGCCCCGGCGGTGGGTGATGACGATGAACTGGGTCTTATCGCTCATGCGGCGCATATACCGGGCATAGCGCACCACGTTGGACTCGTCCAGCGCCGCCTCGATCTCGTCCATAACGCAGAACGGCGTGGGCCTCACCTTTAATATGGCAAAATACAGCGCGATGGCGATGAGCGCCCGCTCGCCGCCGGACAGGGAGCTCATGTGCTGGATGGTCTTTCCCGGCGGCTGGGCTTTGATCTCGATGCCGCAGTTGAGCAAGTCCTCCGGGTCCTCCAACAGCAGCTCCGCCTTGCCGCCGCCGAAGAGCTCGGTGAACGCCTTGCGGAATTCCTCATTGATAAGCCCGAACTGCTCCTTGAAAATCTCCGTCATCTCCCCCGTGATCTGGGTGATGATGTCCTCCAGTTCCTTTTTGGCCTTGGTCACGTCGTCCCGCTGGCCGGTGAAGTAGGTATAGCGCTCGTTTACCCGGGCGAACTCCTCCACCGCGGTGGGGTTGATGCTGCCCAAGGCGGCGATGGACTTTTTCAGCTCCCCGATGCGCCGCTGGGCCTTGGGGACGGACTCCAGCTCCACCCGCTGGAGGCGGGCCGCCTCGGAGGAAAGCTCGTAGCTGTCCCACAGCTTGTTTTTGACCTGCTCCTCCTCCATGGCATTGGCGGCGTTCTTTTGCTCCAGAAAGCCCACCTCGCGCTCCATGGTAATCAGCTCATTGTTCTTGTCCTTGGCCTGTTTGTCGGCCTGGACGCGCTTGCCCTCCAGGGCCAGCTTTTCGTCGTTGAGGCGGCGGATGGCGGCGGCGCCCTCCTGGCTGGCGGCCTTCAGGGTTTGCAGCCGCTCCTCCTCCTCTTGAATGCGCCGGGTGAGGTAGTCGTTTTGCTGCTCGAACTCGCCGATCATGGCGGTGCGGCTGGCGGTGTCGCCGGACATCTCCTCCCGCATACGCTCCAGCTCGTCGATGCTCTGGCACAAGGCGGACTGTTCGCCCTCCATGCCCGCGATGCGGGCGCTGTACTGGGCGGACTCCTCATTGAGCTTGGTGACCTTCTCCTGCAAGGCAGTGCGGCCCTGGGCCTTGGCCTCGCTCTCCGAGCGCAGGGCGGCGGCAGAACCTTCCAGCATCTCGATGCGGGCCTTGGCCTGGGCAGTGTTGCTGGTGTTCTCCTCCATGCGGCGGCGGACCTGGGTGCGCTCTGCGGCCAGGGTCTGGCGGCGCAGCTCAATATCTGCCAGCTGAACCTGGGCGCTGTCCACCCGCTCGGAATATTTCAGCACCGCGTCCTCCGCCTCGCGCAGCTGGGCAGTGGCGGCGTCCAGCTCGTACTGGGCAGCGGTGACCTCCCGCTGGGCCTTGGACAGTTCGTCCGCCGCCGTTTTCAAGTCGGCGGCAAGGCCCGCTTTCTGCTGGTTCAGACGCCCCAGCTCATTGGCCCGGGACAGGATGCCCGCCGAGCGGGACACGGAGCCGCCCGTCATGGAGCCGCCCGCGTTGAGCACCTGGCCGTCCAAGGTAACGATGCGGAACCGGTGCCCAAACTTCCGGGCCATTGCCAGGGCCTTGTCCATGTCCTGGGCGATGACCACCCGGCCCAGCAGGTTGGAGAAAATGTTGGCGTACTCTCTATCAAAGGAAATGAGCTCATCGCCCATCCCCACAAAGCCGTCCTCCCGCTCCACGCCCTTGTCGCGGAAGTCGGAGGGGCGGACGGTGTTCATGGGCAGAAAGGTGGCCCGCCCGCCGTCCCGGCGTTTCAGGTAGTTGATGGCGTTCTTGCCGTCCTCATCCCGCTCCACCACCAGGTTCTGCATGGCCCCGCCTAAAGCAATTTCAATGGCCACCGCATACTGGTCCGGCACGTGGATGAGGCCAGCCACCGGGCCGCGGATCCCCCGCAGACCGCCGCGCTCCGCCTCGTTCATCACCAGCTTGACCGCCTTGGAGTAGCCCTCGTACATCTTCTCCATCTCTGCCAGCATTTTGATACGGGAGTTGAGATTGTTTTCGTCCATTTGCAGGCGGCGGTGCTTCTCCTGGACCTGGTCCAGCTTTCTCTGGCGGGACTGGAGCCGCATTTGATAGCCGCTGATGACGTTTCGGGCTGCGTCCCGGTCCTCGGTGACCTTGTCCAGCTCCTTCTTGGTGCCGTCCAGCGCCTCTTGTGCCTGGGACGCCTTATCCTCCTGCTCCTGGAGCTCCTGGCTCAGCTTTTCCTCCCGGTCATACAGCTCCTGGGCGGCGGCGGCCAGGGCGGATAACAGCTCCTTGGCCTCCCCGGCGGAGGCAGTCTCCAGCCGCTCCCGCTCCTGGAGGCGCTCCAGCTCCTTGCTGAGGTTGCCCGCAGACCCCAATACCTCCCGTACGCTCTCGGCCAAAGCGTCCAGCTTCTTCTGACAGGCGGCCATATCCCCTTCGATCTCCCCCAGGCGGCCCTTCCGCTCCTCGATTTGGGCGGCGATGGACCCGGCCTGGCCCTCCTGCCTCTCAAGCTCCTGGCGGATGCGCTGGACGTTCTCGCTGTTGTTCTTGATGTCGTTTTTCAGCAGGGCGATGCTGTTCTCACAGGAATGGACCTGCTCGTCCATGCCGGACTGCTTTCCGCGAAGCTCTTCGGCTTGGATGTCCTTGTCCCGCATTTGCTCAGACAGGCTGTCGCACTCGGCGTACAGCCGCTCCTGCTCCTCCCGGGCCTCGTCCCGCTGGCGGACGGCGGCGTTCAAATCCGTCTGCACCTTCACGCTATTGGCCCGGATCTTCTCCAGTTGGTCCAGCCAGACGGAGATCTCCAGGCCCTTCAGCTCCTCATGGAAGACCCGATATTTTTTCGTCTTTTCCGCCTGGACGCGCAGGGGCTCCACCTGGAGCTCCAGCTCGCTGATCTTATCGTTGATGCGCACCAGGTTCTCCTCCGTGCGCTCCAGCTTGCGCTCGGCCTCCTCCTTGCGGTGGCGGAACCGGGAGATGCCCGCCGCCTCCTCAAACACCTCCCGGCGGTCGGCGCTCTTGACGGACAAAATCTCGTCAATGCGGCCCTGGCCGATGATGGAATAGCCCTCCCGGCCCAGACCGGTGTCCATGAACAGCTCATTGATGTCCCGCAGGCGGCAGGCCCGGCGGTTGATATAATATTCGCTCTCCCCCGAACGGTAATAGCGGCGGGTCACCGCCACCTCGGTCTCCTCCATCTGGAAGATGCGCTCGGTGTTGTCCAGCACCAAGGTAACCTCGGCAAAACCCAGGCCCTTGCGCTTTTCCGTGCCGTTGAATATGACGTCCTCCATTTTGGAGCCCCGGAGAGTCCGGGTGGACTGCTCCCCCATCACCCAGCGGATAGCGTCGGAGATGTTGGACTTACCCGAGCCGTTAGGGCCCACCACCGCCGTGATGTCCGAGCCGAACACCAGCACCGTCTTATCCGGAAAGCTCTTGAAGCCCTGAATTTCCAGCGCCTTTAGGTACACAGAACCAGCCCTTTCTTTTCATCTCTTCTCAAATCCTTGCGTCTTTTCTCAAGTAATTGGTGCAAAATTCATCCGAACCTCATCTTACGCCACAAAACTCCGAAAACCGTCGGCTCCTTTTCTGGAAAAGAAATTTAACATAGCGTTTTATTTTACCACACCAGCCTTTCTTTTGCAAGTTTTAAGTGGACGCCCAGCCGTCTCTGGAGGCGAGAGAAAAAGCTGCTTATTGAAGTTTAGCATTACCGCTGTTTCCTGCTTTTCACTACTTTTTATTGGAAATTAGTACTACCTGTTTACGAGTGCGATTTTGAAAGCCGCCGGGATTTTTGTATCCCGGCGGCTTTGTTATTGGGCTCCTCTGAAATTGACTTACCGGCGCTTTTTCTGGCAAAGGCCCTGACCAGAATAAAAACCTTATCGCTTTTTATTCTGTGGTGTAGTTGTCAAAATATCCCTGAATAAAGACTACCGGGGTGCCCTTGTCTCCAGAGCCGGAAGTCAAATCGCACAAGGAGCCGATTAGATCGGTGAGGCGGCGGGGAGTGGTGCCCTCCGACACCATCTGCCCCACCAGGTCCCCATCCTTCTTGTGGATGCGGTCCTTGATGGCCTCCTTCAGCGCCTCCCCGGACAGATCCGCGAAGTCGTTATCGGCCAGGTATTTCAGCTTCAGTTCGTTGGGCGTACCCTCTAGGCCAACGGTGTAGGCGGGCGAAACCACTGGATCGGCCAGCTCCCAGATCTTGCCCACCGGATCTTTGAAGGCGCCGTCGCCGTAGACCATGACCTCGATGTGCTTTCCAGTTTTCTCCAGCAGCCTCTTCTGGATGGCCTCCACCAACCCCTGGCAGTTCCGAGGGAACAGCTTCACCTGCTCTTCCGTGGACTTGTTGGAGCCCAACAGGCCGTAGTTCTCATTATAGCCACTGCCTTTGATGGGAACATTCAAAATCTCGTCCAGCCCAAACACTCTTTCAGCGCCAGCGGCCTTCAGCAGCCGCTTGGTTCGCTGGCGCGTGTGGATGTCACAGCACAGCACATTCTTGGTATAGGGCAGAATAGCCCGGGGATCATTGGCGAAAACAATCTCCACCTCGGTCCCGCAGCCCTCGATGAGCTCCTGATAGTAGGCCACATAGTCCACACCAGTGAAGGGGTGCTTCTCATAGCCGAACAGCTCCCGATACTGTTCCAAGCTGAGCACATCCTTGTAGGGATCGACTCCTTTCTCATCCACGGCATCCGGGCTGACGAGATGATTGCCAACTTCGTCGGAGGGGTAGCTGAGCATCAGGACAATTTTTTTCGCTCCCTTGGCAATGCCCCGCAGGCAGATGGCAAAGCGATTGCGGCTGAGGATGGGGAAAATGACGCCCACCGTCTCCCCGCCCAGCTTCGCCCGGACGTCGCCGGCGATCTCCTCCACAGTGGCATAGTTGCCCTGGGCTCGGGCCACGATGGCCTCGGTCATAGCCACAATGTCCCGGTCACGGAAGGCAAAGCCATCCTCAGCGGCTGCCTCCAACAGGGAAGCGGTTACAATCTCCACCAGATCGTCTCCGCTGCGGATAATAGGGGTGCGAATGCCCCGGGATACAGTACCGACCATACGGCTCATAAAGGAACACTCCTCATTTTATATCATTTGCGTAGGAAGAATCTCCAACAATTTTATATGGTATCACGATTTTGGTCAGTTGTAAATATGCACAGGTTAAAGTTGTAAAGCGTAACGAATTACAACTTCGACCTGCGCGCCGCAAATCTCCTTGACCTGATTGGCAAAGCGTTCGCCGGAGTATCCTCCATCTATCAGGAACTTCTTTACACAGGAAAGATTGTCCAGGTTAAAAAGGATCATCTGAACGGCTCCATCCCGGTCAGTTACATCAGTGGATATCATTTCATGCTCCTGTTCCAGGTTCAGCGTCCGCTTTTCCCCTGCTTTGCGATTATTTAATTGCCAATTTAATAATGTCGTTGTCAGCATGATCGAGCAGTGCCTGAAGGACATCCACAAAGAGGAACCGCAGCAGTAAAACCTTTCCTCCACACAGGGGGAAGGCTCCTTTACGCCCTGCACCGTTCACAAACTTTTCACACACTCCCCCCTTGACATTTCCATACAGCGGAGTAAAATAATACGCACGCTAATGATTAGCCCGCGAACGAAAAAGGAGGAACCAAAATGGACGAACGCTCGGGCATCATTTTCCATCAGCTGCTCCGGGCCCACCGCAACGCACACATGACGGCCCTGGCAAAGCTGGGCGTGGGGAACATCGGCTCCCCCCATCTGCTGGTGGCGCTGTCCCACTATCCCGGCGACCCGGCCCAGGCCCCCACCCAGAAGGAGCTGGCCGACCGGCTCCACATCGCCCCGCCCACCATCGCCGCGTCCCTGAAATGCCTGGAGCGGCAGGGCTACGTGGCCCGGCGCACCGACGAGAAGGACTCCCGCCGGAACCGCATCTCCATCACCCAAAAGGGCCGGGACGCCCTGACCTCGGGTATGCGGGCCTTCCAGCAGGTGGATGACGCCATGTTCCGGGGCTTTTCTCCCGAGGAGCGGGAGCAGGTCCAGGCTTTCCATCGGCGTATGCTGGAAAATCTCTATCAGGTGGGCGGAAACAAGGATGTGGAATACGCTCCGCCTCCCCCGCCCTCAATTCCCCCAGAAAGGAAGTGCGACCCATGCTGAGACGCACTGCGTCTTACTTGAAAGGCTACGAAAAGCACGCCGTAGCCGCTCCCCTCTATATCATTGTGGAGACGGTCTGCCAGCTCCTCATCCCCCTGCTCATGGCCTATATCATCGACGAGGGCATTGAGATGGAGAACATGGCCGCCGTCTACAAGTACGGCGCGATGATGGTGCTGGTGGCCGTCATCGCCACCTTTACCGGTGCGCTGTCCGCCAAAGCCGCCGCCGCGGCCGGCAACGGGCTGGGCGCCAACCTGCGCCGGGCAGAGTTTGAGAAGATCTCGTCGTTCTCCTTCGCGGACATCGACAAGTTCTCCTCCTCCTCCCTGATCACCCGCATGACAAACGACGTCACCAACATCCAGAACGTGGCCATGGTGTGCCTGCGCATTCTGGTCCGGGCCGTGACCATGCTGGTGGCCAGCATCTTCCTCACCCTGTCCATCAGCCCCAAGCTGGCCCTGGTGGTGCTGGTCATCCTGCCCATTATGGTGGCGGCGCTGCTGATCCTAATGAAAATCTGTATGCCCCTGTTTGAGAAGATGCAGCAGGCTCTGGACCGGCTGAACGAGACCGTCCAGGAAAACCTGATCGGCGTCCGGGTGGTGAAGTCCTACGTCCGCGAAAACCGGGAGCGGGACAAATTCAAGGAGGTCAACGACAACTTCACCTCCACTGCCCTGCGTGCCATGATGCGCATGGTGGCCATGCAGCCCATGATGACTATCTGCATGGCGGCGGCCACCGTGCTGGTGCTGTATAACGGCGGACGCATGGTGCTGGGCGGCGAGCTGGACATTGCCTACCTCCAGACGGTGGTGGGGTACATCATGCAGATCCTCATGTCCATCATGATGGTGGGCATGGCCCTGCTCCAGTACACCCGGGCCCAGGCCTCCGCCCGCCGCGTGTTCGAGGTCATCGACGCCCAGCCCTCCATCGTGGACGGCGGCGAACAGAACCTCCCTGCCCCCAGGGGCCAGGTGGAGTTCCGGGACGTGTCCTTCCGCTACCAGACCGAGGGCACGGGCGAGGATGTGCTGCATCACGTGAATTTGAAAATTGAGCCCGGCCAGTTCGTGGCCATTGTGGGCGGCACCGGTACGGGTAAGTCCTCCCTGGTGAACCTGATTCCCCGGTTCTACGACGTCCACCGGGGCAAGATTCTGGTGGATGGGCTGGACGTTCGGGACTATCCCCTGGACGGCCTGCGGGGCCGCATCGGCATGGTGCTGCAAAACAACGTGCTGTTCTCCGGCACCATCCGGGAAAACCTGCTCTGGGGCAACGAGAACGCCAGCGAGGAGGATCTGGTCCAGGCGGCCCGCGACGCCCAGGCCTATGACTTCATCATGTCCTTCCCCGACGGCTTTGACACCCGGCTGGACCAGGGCGGCGTCAACGTGTCCGGCGGGCAGAAGCAACGGCTGTGCATCGCCCGGGCCATGGTGCGCAAGCCCGCAGTGCTCATTCTGGACGACTCCACCTCCGCCGTGGACTCCGCCACAGAGGGAAAGATCCGGGAGTCCTTCCGGGAGAATTTGAAGGATACCACCGTCATCATCATCGCCCAACGCATCAGCTCGGTGCAGTACGCCGACAAGATCGTGGTGCTGGACGACGGCGCCGTGACCGACACGGGCGCCCATGACGAGCTGATGAAGAGCAGTAAGATTTATAAGGAGATTTACGATTCCCAGCAGGAAGGAGGCTGCGAGAATGGCTGAGAACAACAGGCCCAGTGGACCGCACGGTCCCGGCGGACCGCACGGCGGCTACGGCAAGCCCAAGGACTTGAAGGGCGCCGCCCTGCGCACGGTGAAGTATATCGCCGCCAGGCCCGTGCTGCTCATCGCCGCGCTGCTGTGCGTGGTGGCGGAGGCTGTGCTGAACGTGCAGGCCACCTATATGCAAAAGCCCATCATCGACGGCATCGCCGCCGCGGTGGCCGCGGGCCAGGTGGACTGGCCCGGGCTGACCACCAACTGCCTCAAGCTGGTGCTCCTCTATCTGCTGGTGGCGGCCAGCCTCTATGTCCAGGCCAACCTGATGGCCCAGCTGGCCCAGAAGGGCTGCAACAAACTGCGCCGGGAGCTGTTTGACAAACTCCAGGAGCTGCCCCTGAGCTATTTCGACGCCCACACCCACGGCGAGCTCATGAGCCGCTTCACCAACGACGCCGACAACGTGCAGATGGCCCTTCAGCAGTCGGTGATCCAGCTGCTGTCCAGCGCGGTCACTTTCGTCAGCGTGGTGGTCATGATGATCACGCTGTCCCCCATGCTGTTCCTGGTGTCTTTGATCATGCTGATGGGAATCACGGCGGTGTTCGGCTCCTTCGGTAAGCGTAGCCGCAAGCACTACACCCGGCAGCAGGCCGCCCTGGGCGCGGTGAACGGCAACATCCAGGAGATGATCGAGGGTCTGAAGGTCGTCAAGGCTTTCAACCACGAGGAGCAGGCCAAGGAGCAGTTCGGCGGGCTCAACGAGGAGTTCCGGGATGCGGCCAGCATGGCTGGCTACTACTCCTCCGCCATCATGCCCATTGCCGGCAACCTGACCAACATCGGCTACGCCATCACCGCCATGCTGGGCGCGGCGCTGGCCATCTCCACCGGGGACGCCACCGGCTTCACCCTGGGCTCTCTGGTGGTCTACCTGCGGTACAGCCAGCAGGTGTCCCAGCCTGTCAACCAGATCTCTATGCAGATGACCACTCTGCTGTCCGCACTGGCGGGCGCCGAGCGCATCTTCCAGGTGATGGACACCCCGCCCGAGGCGGACCGGGGCAAGGTGACGCTGGCGCCCGTGGAGAAGGACGCCAACGGCTCCCTGTCCAAGTTCAGCGGCCAGGGCCGGCCCCGCGCCTGGGCCTGGAAGGTTCCCCGCGCCTGCGGCATCACCCTGGTGCCGGTGGCAGTGGGTGAGGACGAGGCTCTGTGGGAGCTGGGTCAGGCCGACGAGGACAAAAACGGGCTGCTCAAGCTCCTGCCCCCAGGCCAGGACTCCCAGACCGGGCTGTGGGTGCGGATTGAGGACGACGGCGCCCTCACCCGCCTGACCCTGAAGGAGATGGCGAGTCACGGCTGGGCGTGGAAGTACCCCGACCCGGGCGGAACCATGGGCCTGCACCTGATCCGCGGCGCGGTGCGCAACGTCCCCGGGGAGGAGTTCTGCTATGCCGAGCTGCGCGGCGCGGTGCGGCTCAACCAGGTGGACTTCTCCTATGTGGAGGGCAAGCCGGTGTTGAAGGAGGTGTCGGTGTATGCTAATCCAGGGCAGAAGATTGCCTTTGTGGGCTCCACCGGCGCGGGCAAGACCACCGTTACCAACCTCGTCAACCGCTTTTATGAGATTCAAGGCGGTATGATCACCTGCGACGGCATCAACGTCAGGGACATCGAGAAGGATTCCCTCCGCCTGAGCCAAGGCGCGGTGCTTCAGGACACCCACCTGTTCACCGGTACTGTCATGGACAACATCCGCTATGGCCGTCTGGACGCCACCGACGAGGAGTGCATGAACGCTGCCCGGGCCGCCAATGCCGACAGCTTCATCCGCCGCCTGCCCGAAGGCTACCAGACCAAGATCACCGGGGATGGCGCCAACCTGTCCCAGGGCCAGCGCCAGCTGCTGGCCATTGCCCGTGCGGCGGTGAAGGATCCGCCCATCATGGTATTGGACGAGGCCACATCCTCCATTGACACCCGCACCGAGCAGCACATCCAGCAAGGCATGGACACCTTGATGGAGGGCCGGACAGTGTTTGTCATCGCTCACCGGCTGTCCACGGTGCGCAACGCGGACTGCATCGTGGTCATTGAAGGCGGGCGCATCATGGAGAAGGGCAGCCACGCCCAGCTCATTGAGGAAAAGGGACGGTACTACCAGCTCTATACTGGACAGTTTGAGCTGGACTAAACGCGCCTCCGGCGGTCCGCTTTTTCTTTGTAAAGAAAAAGCGGGGCAAAAAGAAACTTTTGGACTTTAGCAAAGGGGAAGCCTCATCAAGGGCGTTGTCATAAGAAAACATGGAAAACCCCAGTAAAATCAATGTTTTTTTAAGGGCAGCGGAAAACGGGGCGGCGTAAACAAGTGAACAACAGCACAGAAAACGGGCGATGTCGGCAAGACACCACCCGTTTCTGCGTCCCGGCCAACGCCGCAGATTTAGAAAAGTCTGCGGCGTTTTTTCATGTCCAGACACCGAAAGGAGCGGAAAACCATGCCAGTATTCCGCGTGGAGAGGAACAAGGGGTACACGGTGATGTCCAACTA
>CAJUQN010000011.1 GCA_910588625.1 uncultured Oscillospiraceae bacterium | reverse complement strand
GATCAGCTTATATTCTTCCCGGCTGATATCACTTGGGTATTGATGCATTTTCCCCAGCTCCCGCTTGTTTTTTCCTATTATCTCCCACTCCGCCATTTTTGCCAAAAGATTTTAAACAGGCTCTTAGGGCAGGTGGAGGCGGAATGATGGACATACCTGCCAATGCCAAGTACGCGATTATCAGAGAGACATCGCAGCGGACGGATAACTTGCTGAGCATCAAGCGGCTATGTAGTCTGGCCGGTGTGTCCCGCTCAGGATATTACCATTATCTGAGCACAGAAGATGAAAGACAGCGCCGGGAGCGGCGGGATCAGGAAGATTTCCGGCAGATCGTGGAGGCATACCAGTTCCGGGGCTATGCCAAAGGTGCACGCGGAATCTATATGCGGCTCATCCACATGGATCCTCCAGTGGTGATGAATATCAAGAAGATCCGGTGGCTAATGAGGAAATATGGGCTGAAATGTCCCATTCGGAAGGCAAATCCGTACCGCCGCATGGCCAAGGCCATCAAGAAGTCCTATGTGGCGCCCAATCTGCTGAACCGGGAGTTTGAAACCCACGGCCTCAGAGCTGTCCTGCTCACCGATATCACCTACATCTCCAACGGCAAGGCTCCTCGCTGTTATCTGTCCGCCATCATTGATGCCTGGACGAAAGAGCTGCTGGCCTGGACGTTGAGCGAATCCTTGGAGGTGGATTTCGTTCTGGAGACTGTGAATCAGCTGATGGAACGATATGGTCCATCCTTGCAGGCCCAAGTCCTGATCCAAAGTGACCAGGGCGCCCATTACACCAGCGTAAAGTTTGTTCAACTGGTGAAGGACAGCCGGCTCCGCCAGTCCATGTCCCGCCGTGCCAACTGCTGGGATAACGCACCCCAGGAGAGCTTCTTCGGCCACATGAAGGATGAGATCGACTTGTCCGGCTGTACCTGCTTTGCGCAGATTCATGAGGCCATCCGTATCTGGGCCGACTATTATAACTACGAACGCTACCAGTGGAATCTCGCCCGCCTGGCCCCAGCTGAATATTACCAATATCTCATGACTGGAAAGTATCCTCTCAGTGTCCCACCACCCATATCCAACAGATAACTTTTTCGCCCCCTTTTTATCGAAGACAATAAATCTGCTTGTCCTTGATTTGGGGGACACTTCATTTTACCTCGGGGCAGCCACTATGGGCTTTTTCCTTAAGTGTCCAACTTCATTTTACAATCGACCTATTATACTTTTTCCAATGCAGAAAGAGATTTTCCCGCTTAGGATAGGTAATAATTTGACCAATGCGCCTGTTGAAACACAGAACCTGCCAGTATTGTATAGAGGTACACGTGAAAGATGGGCTACCGCACCATTCCAATAACCCGCGTCTGGCCGGTCTGGGGGACCATGTCGGGGACCTGTATCGCGTTCTCGTAGGTTTCCCGACTGATGGTTCCGGCGGTGAGCAGAGCTTGCATAGCCCGATCCATCAGGATATTGCCCGTATTGCCGGGCGCCTGGACGGCGGCGGGGAGCTGAGAGGTCTTGCCCTCTCGGATGAGACGGCGGATGGTCCCGTCGGTCTTCATCACCTCGCAGGCGGCCACCCGTCCCCCGCCCGCCTTGGGCAGGAGCCGCTGATTGAGTACTGCCTTCAAGGTGGTGGAAAGCTGCAGCCGAATGAGCGGCTGATGTTTGACGGGGAAGAGGTCCACGATGTGGTCCACCGCCCCGACGGCGGAGCCGGTACGGACGGTGGACAGCACCAGGTGTCCTGTCTCGGCGGCGATAAGGGCGGTCTCGATGGTCTCCGAGTCCCGCAGCTCACTCAACAAAATAACGTCTGGGTCCGCCCGAAGGGCCGCCGACAGTCCGGCGGCAAAGGATTTGGTGTCCCGGCCAACCTCCCGCTGGTTGATGACGCACTTGTTAGGCGTGAACAGGTATTCTACCGGGGCCTCCAGAGTGAGAATATGCTTGCTTTGGTTCTGGTTGATGCGGTCCAGGATCGCGGCCAGGGTGGTGGATTTACCCGCTCCGGCCTCTCCGGCAACCAGTACCAGACCGTGACTGTATTCGGCAAACTCCTCCACTGTTTTAGGAAGGCCCAGCTCAGACAGCTCCGGCACTTCGTGGCTGAGAAGCCGGATGGCTGCGGACCAGCTTCCCCGCTGGCGGAACAGGCTGACCCGGCACCTCACTCCGGCGATGGTCCGGCCCAGCTCGGCCTCCCCGGCCTGGACGGTGAGGCCGTAGTCGTCCCCCGCCAGCTCCCGGGCGTAGGCGTCGCACTGCTCCGCCGCCAGGGGCATCCCGCCCATCTCCCGGATGAAGCCGTTCACCCGATAGCGGGGGGCCATCCCCCGGACCAGGTGGATATCAGAGGCCTGGTCCCATCGGGCGTTTTCCACCAATGTTTCGATAGGTATCATAAAAATGTGCTCCTCTCTGTGTTCTGGAGATAGGACTCTTTGAGCACAAGTGGTCCCGTCCGGATCTACAGACGGCGGCTATCCTGCCTGTCGCGGGTAAGCCGCCAAAACTCTAATTATATGTCTGAACCGGATTATAATATATTATCATATCCCAACAGAAGATGCAATCGTTTTATTCAAGCTGGCGGTGTCTTTTGGGAACGAATTCCGGCCATTTAGGACGCCGTCTGTTCTTTTGTTGTGCGCGGGCCTGATTTTGTGGTATACTATCCCCAAGGACCGCCACAAGCGGCACACAAACGAGCAAGGAAGTGGAATCGCCCCATGTATCTCTCCGACTATCATTTTCATACACTGTGTTCCTCTGACTCCCCCGCGCCCCTGGCCCAGCAGGCCAAGGCGGCCATGGCGGCGGGCGTCCGGGAGATCTGCGTCACCGACCACTGGAACCTGTTGGACCAGCAGGGCAACCACCTGTCCACCGTCTACGACTGGGGCCCCTCCCTGGAGCAGTGGCGGAAGGCGCGGAATCGTTGGCCAGGCAAGCTGGAGCTCCGCCTGGGGGTGGAGGTAGGCAACAGTGTGCTGGACCCCGCCGCTGTGGACGCCTCGCTGACCATCCCCGAGCTGGATTTCGTCATCGGATCCCTGCACAGCCAGAGCGCCAAGGCAGGAGGGAGGGGGATCTTCACCGTGGCCCACGAGTGCACCAAAAAAGAGGACGGCATCGCTATCATTGACGACTATATGGATATGCTGGAGGAGCTGGTCCAGACCGACGGCTGGGACGTGCTGGGCCACGTCATCTACCCCTTGCGCTACATCCCGCCGGAGTATGAGCTGGACCTCCACCCTTGGTGGGACCGTCTGACGGAGGTGTTCCGGTCGGTTATTTCCCAGGGAAAGGGCATTGAGATGAACACCAGCGCCGGCGCCACCGTGGAGCAGTGGAAAGACGTTCTGGAGCTGTACTACAATCTGGGGGGCGAGGTGCTCACCCTGGGTTCCGATGCCCACCGGCCTGAGGTCATGTCCGCCGCCTTTCCCCAGGCGGTTGGACTCATCCGGGAGATCGGTTTTAAGTGGCTGTGCGTCTACCGCCAGCGCACGCCGCTGTTTTGTAAATTGGACAGCTAAAAAAACCACTATGGGGCAAAAGATTCGCTGTTCAGCTGGACGGGAAACCGCTATACTAAAAGCTATATTGGTGCGATTTTTGCGTTGAGTGAAGAAACGGCGGTGGTCAGATGATCGTATTGGATAAGACCAATCTCATCCCCTATCTGCGGGAACATTATCCCGCGTTTGACACGTCCGGGCAAGTGGCTGTGTCCGCCATCGGGGATGACGCGGAGGACTCCCAGGGGCTCATCAACTATTTATTCCGGGCTCGAAATGATAGAGAGTCCATCATCATCAAGCAGGCCCGGGCCAATATGCGCTTGGACGACGATGTGGAGTCCACCGACGCCAGCTACTGCCCGCCCCAGGATAGAAATTACTCTGAATACTTGACCATCAAGCTGCGACGGGCCATCACTCCGGACTATGTGCCCCAGGTGTATTACGCCGACCGGGAGAACCACGTGTTCCTCATGGAGGACGTCAGCTATTTGAAGCCTGGACGCTCCCAGCTGGCCCACAATGTGATGATCGACGGTCTGGCGGAGCGCGTGGCGGAGTTTTTGGCCGACATCCACTTCTACACCACCGAATTTTATCTGGAGACCGGGGAGTTCCGGGAGCTGGGGCGCCGCTTTGTCAGCACCGGGATGCGGGCTATTATGGAGAACTGGCTGTTCCTGCGGGACACGCCCACCCACAAGTGCCCGCCGCTGACCCAGCACTTTTTGCCATACATCTTTGCGGATGACATCGTGGTCCAGTCCCATATCCTGCGGCATAAGTACATGAACACCACAGAGGCGTTCATCCATTCGGACATCCACACCTCCAACATCTTCGCCAGCGGCAGCGAGCTCAAGGTCATTGACATGGAGTACACCTTTGCCGGGCCGGTGGCCTATGACCTGGGCTATTTCCTGGCAAGCCTGGTGTCCCAATACTGCTCGGCGGCGTTCCGGCCCTTCCCCTCGGAGAAGGAGCGGACCGGCTTCAAGCAGTATCTGCTGGCCTCCATTTACAGCCTGGTGGATTGCTATCAAAAGCGCTTCGCTGCCCACTGGAACGACGAGGCTAAGGCGGTGTACCGTGCCTGCCCCGGCTTCCGTGACGCTTTCCTTGCGGAGATCGTCCCCGACACGGCGGGTTACGCCGCCATGCCCATGTTCACCCTGTGCGTCAGCTCCTTCGGGTTCACCCAGGAGTTTGAGGTAATTGAGGACGAAACATTGAAGCTCCACGCCCTCCAGCTCCACTGTTCTCTGGGCCGCCGGTTCCTGATGAACCGGGAGAGGATCCGCACCCCGCAGGATATGGTGGAAACCATTCTAGAGGGAGAGCGGGCATATCTCAATTGTATTCGGTAAAAAATAGCCCTACACTATTTTTAGGAGGATATTACTATGGCCAAGATCATGATCTATCCCAGCAAGTACGTTCAGGGTCCCGGCGAGATCAGCAAGCTGGGCGGCTACGCCGAGGGCTACGGCTCCAAGGCGCTGGTCCTCATCTCCAACTCCGGCTATAAGCGTATTCAGGCCGCGCTGGACGCCGGGTTCGGGGGCTCTAAGTGCACCCCGGTTTATGACTTTTTCAACGGCGAGTGCAGCAAGAACGAGATTAACCGCCTCCAGGGTGTGATGGAATCCCAGGGCTGTGATCTGGTCATCGGCATTGGTGGCGGCAAGACCCTGGACACCGCCAAGGCCGTGGCGTTCTACAAAAAGACCCCTGTCCTCATCTGCCCCACTATTGCTTCCACCGACGCGCCCTGCTCCGCCCTGTCCGTCATCTACACCGACGCGGGCGTGTTTGAGGAATACCTATTCCTGCCCGCCAATCCCAACATGGTGCTGATGGACACTGATATCATCACCAAGTCTCCGGTGCGGCTTACCGTGTCCGGCATGGGCGACGCCCTGGCTACCTATTTTGAGGCCCGCGCCTGCCAGATCAGCGGCGCATCCAACTGCGCCGGCGGCCAGGTCACCGGCGCGGCCATGGCCCTGGCCAAGCTGTGCCTGGACACCCTGATGGACGAGGGGCTCAAGGCCAAGCTGGCTCTGGAGGCGGGCGCGTGCACCCCCGCCGTGGAGAAGGTTATCGAAGCCAACACCCTGCTCAGCGGCCTGGGCTTTGAGAGCGGCGGTCTGGCCGGCGCCCATGCGATCCACAATGGCCTGACGGTGCTGGAGGAGTGCCACCATATGTACCACGGTGAAAAGGTGGCTTTCGGTACCATCACCCAGTTGGTGCTGGAGAACGTGCCCCTGGAGGAGCTGGAGGAGACCATCCAGTTCTGCGTGTCCCTGGGCCTGCCCGTCACTCTGGGTGAGCTGGGCATTAAGGAGGTCACGCCGGAGAAGGTCATGGCTGTGGCTGAGGCCGCCTGCGCCCCCACAGATACCCTGCACAATATGCCCTTCCCCGTCACGCCGCAGTCCGTGGCCGCCGCGATTCTGGCTGCTGACCGCTACGGTCGGTTCTATCTGGGCGAGTAATTTACCATATCAAAACAGCGCGCGGGAGCTTTCCCGCGCGCTGTTTTTGTTTGCAATGTTTCGTTAAACCTTGGGGAGCCGGGCCAAGGACTTGGCAATATCCTCGTCACTGGGGACGTTATCGACCATGACGCCGTCGTGGAATTTCTCGTAGGCCACCATGTCAAAATAGCCGGTGCCGGTCAAGCCAAACAGGATGGTCTTTTCCTCTCCGGTCTCTTTGCAGCGTTTGGCCTCATTCATGGCGGCCAGGATGGCGTGGCTGGACTCGGGGGCGGGCAGGATGCCCTCTACCCGGGCAAACTGCTCTGCGGCGGCGAACACGTCGGTCTGCTTGACGGAAATGGCCTCCATATAGCCGTCGGCGTAGAGCTGGCTCAGGGTGGAGCTCATACCGTGGAAGCGCAGGCCGCCCGCGTGGTCGGCGGAGGGAATGAAGGAGCTGCCCAGGGTGTACATCTTCGCCAGCGGGCACACCATGCCGGTGTCGCAGAAGTCGTAGCGGTACTCGCCCCGGGTGAAGGAGGGGCAGGAGGCGGGTTCCACGGCCACGATGCGGTAATCGGCCTCGCCCCGCAGCTTCTCGCCCATGAAGGGGGCGATGAGTCCGCCCAGGTTGGAGCCGCCGCCCGCGCAGCCAATGACGATATCCGGCTTGATGCCGTACTTATCCAGGGCGGTCTTGGCCTCCAGGCCGATGACAGACTGGTGGAGCAGCACCTGGTTGAGCACGCTGCCCAGCACGTAGCGGTAGCCGGGGGTGGAGGTGGCCGCCTCCACCGCCTCGCTGATGGCGCAGCCCAGGGAGCCGGTGGTGCCAGGGAACTCCTTCAAAATTTTCCGGCCCACCTCAGTGGTCTCGGAGGGGGAGGGGGTGACGGAGGCGCCGTAGACCCGCATGACCTCCCGCCGGAAGGGCTTTTGCTCATAGGAGCACTTCACCATATAGACCTTGCAGTCCAGGCCCAGATAGCCGCAGGCCATAGACAGAGCGGTGCCCCACTGGCCCGCGCCGGTCTCGGTGGTGACGCCTTTCAAACCCTGCTGCTTGGCGTAGTAGGCCTGGGCAATGGCGGAGTTCAGTTTGTGGGAGCCGGAGGTGTTATTGCCCTCGAACTTGTAGTAGATTTTGGCTGGGGTGTCCAGCTCCTTTTCCAGGCAGTAGGCCCGGACCAGGGGGGCGGGGCGGTACATCTTGTAAAAGTCTCGAATCTCTGTGGGAATTTCAAAGAATGGGGTGTCGTTGTCCAGCTCCTGCTTGACCAGCTGGTCGCAGAACACGCCCTCCAGCTCAGCTGCGGTCATGGGCTGGAGTGTGCCGGGATTCAGCAAGGGGGCGGGCTTGTTCTTCATGTCGGACCGCAGGTTGTACCAGGCTTTGGGCAGCTCGTCCTCAGACAGATAGATTTTATAGGGAATACTGGATTCGCTCATGGTGATTACTCCTTTCTGAATGACGGGACAGGAAAACAAAAAACGCCTCTGTCCCTAGCATTTTGTGCTGGGACAGAAGCGTTTATCATCACTTCTGCGGTGCCACCCGGCTTGGCGCTGTAAAACGCCCTCTTTGCGCGTACCAACATACGCCGGATTTGATAACGGAGTTCCCCTCCGGCTCGCCTACTTGGTTCCCGTTCGGTCCGCCCTCGAAAGCCCATTCCGCCCGGCCATCCCCGCTCCATTTCCACCACCAGGAGCTCTCTGTGGGGTACCTGTCAAGCATACTTACACTTTCTCAAAGGTTTGATTGAGTGTACTATACCACTTTAGCGTGCTGGTGTCAAGGGGAAATTTATCTTGAAGCCCGAAGGAAAATAGGATTGGAAAATTCCCCAATTTGACCATTGAAAGTGTGAGCGTGCTTGATATCCTGCGGCTGTAGGGGGAATAAAACTATGATGAATTGACGGATTATCTGCTTCAGGCCGTCAATAATCTGGCACGAGGAGGGACCGAGTTCGCGGTCCTGTCGGCCAATACGCCTCATATCGTTTTTGACGGGCTGAGAGAAGAAATCTGAAGAAAATGGGCCTGCTAGGAACCATGTTCACGATGACCGGGGACTTTTTCAAACAGCCCTTTCTCCGGAGACATATCGAAATCTTGGCGCCGTCCGATGCGGAGATGCAGTATGTCAATGAAAAAATCGCGTCAGAGCTGGAATGCGGTATTGTGAAGAGCGAAACGCTGAAATCCTTTATAAAAATCATATCCCGTATACGGGAAGAAGAACAGATCGAAGCGGATGCTCTGGGCTGTACGGAGTTTCCCCTCCTGCTCAACGATGAAGTCAGCCTGGTCCCATGCCTGGATACCATGCAGATACAGATTCAAGCTATTATCAACGAAATCATAAGCGAATGAATCCGAGTTTTACGGGCGGTCCATCCGTATGGATGACCGTCCACTTGGTTTTTGGCGTTTAATTCAGGCCTCCAGCGCCCGAATGAGGTTCACCATCTCAATGGCTCCCTCGGCGCATTCATAGCCCTTGTTCCCGGCCTTGGTGCCCGAGCGCTCAATGGCCTGTTCGATGTTTTCAGTGGTAAGCACCCCGAACATCACCGGAACGCCGGTCTCCAGCGACACGGTGGCGATGCCCTTGGAGACCTCGTTGCACACATAGTCGTAGTGGCTGGTGGAACCCCGGATCACAGCGCCCAGGCAGATCACCGCGTCATATTTCCCGCTCTTGGCCATTTTGGAGGCGATGAGCGGAATCTCAAACGCCCCCGGCACCCAGGCCACATGGATGTCCTCCTCCCGCACGTCGTGGCGGAGCAGTCCATCCATGGCGCCGCCAAGCAGCTTGGAGGTGATGAACTCGTTGAACCGGGAGGCAATGATGCCGACTTTGATTTCTTTGGATACCAGTTTACCCTCAAATGTTTTCATGATAATGCTTCCTTTCTGCGTTTAGTAGCTCAAAATATGTCCCATCCGGGCCTGTTTGGTCCGCAGGTAAAACAGATCGTGGGCGGTGGCCGCCATTTGGATAGGCTCCCGCCGAGTGATCTCCAGCCCGAATTCGGAGAGCTGATACACCTTGTCCGGGTTGTTGGTCAGCAGGCGCATACTCTTGACCCCGAGCTCCCGCAGGATTTGTGCGCCGATGTAATACTCCCGTTCATCCCCGGCGAAGCCCAGGGCCAGATTGGCCTCCAGAGTGTCCATGCCCTGCTCTTGGAGCTCGTAGGCCCGCAGCTTGTTGATTAGGCCGATGCCCCGGCCCTCCTGGCGCATATACAGCAGAATGCCCCGGCCTTCTTTTTCGATCTGGGTCATGGCACAGGCCAGTTGCTGGCCACAGTCACAGCGCAGGGAGCCGAAGGTGTCCCCGGTGAGGCATTCGGAGTGGACCCGGCATAGCACATCCTGGCCGTCGCCGATATTGCCCTTCACCAAGGCCACGTGGTGCTCGCCGTTTAGGCGGTTGACGAAGCCGTGGGCGGTGAACTGGCCATATTGGGTGGGCAGCTTCACGGTGGTTACCCGGTCCACCAGCTGCTCGTGGCACTTGCGGTAGTTTTGCAGGTCTTTGATGGTGATAAACTTCATGTCCCAGCGGCGGGCCAGCTCCATCAGCTCGGGGGTTCGCATCATAGTGCCGTCCTCCCGCATGATCTCGCAGCAAAGCCCGCACTCCTTCAAGCCCGCCAGGCGGCACAGGTCTACGGTGGCCTCGGTGTGGCCCTCCCGCTCCAAGACCCCGTTCTTTTTCGCCAGCAGGGGGAACATATGCCCCGGACGGCGGAAATCCTCCGGTTTGGTGTTCTCTGCCACGCAGGCCATGGCGGTGACGGACCGCTCTGCGGCGGAGATGCCGGTGGAGGTGGATGCGTGGTCGATGGAGACGGTGAAGGCGGTCTCGTGGTTGTCGGTGTTGGTGCGCACCATCTGAGGGATTTTCAACCGTTCCACATATTCCTCGGACATGGGCATACAGATGAGTCCTTTACCGTGGGTAGCCATGAAGTTGATGTTTTCGGTGGTGGCAAACTGGGCGGCGCAGATGAAATCGCCCTCGTTTTCCCGCTCCGGGTCATCCGTCACCAGGATGATTTTGCCTTGACGCAGATCGTCCAGCGCCTCCTCGACCGTGTTGAATGGTGCCATTGTCAGCCCTCCTAAAATCCGTACCGGGTCAAAAATTCCCGGGTAATGGTGCTGCTTGTCTGCTGTTCCGGCGTGGGGTGCAGCAGCTTCTCCACATATTTTCCGATGACGTCCGTCTCCAGGTTCACCAAATCACCCTCCTTGCGCTCCCGCAGAACGGTTTGCGCCACAGTGTGGGGAATGGCGGAGATGGAAAAGTCCGCCTCCGTCACCGCCGCCACGGTGAGACTGACGCCGTCGATGGCAATGGAGCCTTTCTCCACCACGTAACGCAAAACCTCTGGTACGGCGGTCACTGTGTACCAAATCGCGGTATCGTCCCGGCGGATGCGGCATATCTTCCCCACGCCGTCCACATGGCCGGCCACGATGTGCCCACCGAAGCGCCCATCGGCCGGCATGGCCCGCTCCAGGTTGATGTGAGTGCCGGGGGACAGCCCCGCCATGGCAGACCGGTTCAGCGTCTCGTGCATGACGTCTGCCGAAAAGCTCCCACCGCCCAATGCCGTGACAGTGAGGCAGATGCCGTTGACCGCGATGCTGTCCCCGATTTTGGTGCCCTCCAGGACGTTCTCCGCCCGAATGGTCAGGACGGCGGAGTGCTGGCCTTTTTTGATGCGCTCCACGGCGCCGATTTCTTCAATGATCCCGGTGAACATATTCCACCTCGCTTTCCAGTAAAAAGTCCTCTCCCAATGGGGTGACGGCGGTGTTTTTCAAATGGAACGCCTCAGCAGGGGAGGAGACGCCCTGTCCCTCCACCGGGGTCTTGGCGTCCCGCCCGCCGAACAGCTTGGGGGCGATGTAGGCCTGAACCTTCTGAACCACGCCGCTTTTCAGCGCGGCCCAGTTCAGCGTGCCGCCGCCCTCCAGCAGGACGCTGTCGATCTGCTCCTGCCCCAGCTTTTCCATAAGCTGCCGCAGGTCCACGTGACCGTCCTTCTCGTCCACCGCTAGAATGCGGCATCCGGCGTTTTCATAGGCAGACTGCTTTTTTCTGTCCGTACAACAGGTGGCCAAAATAGTAAGCGCCTCTTTCGCGGTGATGACCACCTGAGCCGTTAGGGGCGTACGTAGGTGAGTGTCACAGACGACGCGAATGGGATTTTTGCCGCCCTCCATCCGGCAAGTCAGCAGGGGGTCGTCCGCCAGCACAGTTCCCACCCCCGCCATAATGGCGGCACAGCGGTGGCGCTGCGCTTGGACATGGGCTCGGGCCGCCTCCCCCGTCACCCATTTGGAGGCCCCGGTATAGGCCGCGATTTTCCCGTCCATGGTCATGGCGTATTTCATCACCACAAAGGGCCGTTTGGTTTGGATGTAGTGGAAGAATATCTCGTTCAGCCTGTCACATTCCTCCTGGAGAACGCCCTCCGCCACCTCCACGCCGTGCTCCCGCAGAATGCGGATTCCCTTTCCGGACACCAACGGATTGGGGTCCCCGGAACCCACCGCCACCCGGCGTATGCCCGCCTCCAGAATGGCGTCGGTGCAGGGCGGCTGCCGCCCGTGGTGGCAGCAGGGCTCCAGTGTGACGTACAGCTCCGCCCCTCTGGGGTCCTGGGCGCAGGAGGCCAGAGCGTTGCGCTCCGCGTGAGGCTGGCCGCACCGCTCATGCCATCCCCGCCCGATGATCTGCCCATCCTTTACGATGACCGCCCCTACCATGGGATTGGGGGAGGTCCAGCCCCGGCCCCGCTCCGCCAGCTCCAGGGCCAGGCGCATATAGTCCTGATCGTTCACAATATCACCTCTAAAGCACAAAATGCCTTGAACGTGATCGTTCAAGGGATTGGATATGGACAGAAAGCCCCTAACACCCATGGACACAAAAAACTCTGGAACAAAATACCGTTCCAGAGCAAAGCCATAAACGCGGTAGATAGACTCCCCGCATCACACGAATCTTCTTTTTATCCAGACTATACTGTCGGCCTCGGAGTTTCACCGAGTCTGCCTTTCGGCCCGTGGGCTTTACCACCGGTGGGGAATTTCACCCCGCCCTGAAGATCATGATTCAATTATAAAGCGAGTATACTCGTCCGGCGGGCCTTTGTCAAGACGTCTGACATAATTTTTTCGCCCGCCGGACTTGTTCCTCACCGCAAGAACAGATGGAGCAGCTTGCCGTAGATCCCTTTTCGATAGGGCTGGTAACGCATGGGCAAGTCCATCCAAGTCTTTTTGTCCACGATGCTCTTGGTGTGGGAGAAGGTCTCGAAGCCAATTTTGCCGTGATAAGCGCCCATGCCGCTCTCGCCCACGCCGCCGAAACCCATCTCAGAGGTGGCCAGATGGATGATCACGTCGTTGACACAGCCTCCGCCGAAGCGGGTCCGGTTCATGACCTGCCGGATGCGGGCCCGGTCTTCGGAGAAGAGGTAGAAGGCCAGGGGCAGGGGGCGGTCTGCCAGGGCGGCGTATACCTCCTCGAAACGGTCAAAGGTGAGGATGGGCAGGATGGGACCGAAGATCTCGTCGGCCATGGCCGGGTCATCCCAAGCGGCGTTGTCCAGCACGGTGGGGGCGATGCGCAGGGCGTCCCGGTCGGAGTGCCCGCCGATGGCCGCTTTTTCGGGCTCGATCAGGCCCAGAAGCCGGTCAAAGTGCTTTTCGTTGACGATTTTACCATAATCGGGGTTTTGCAGGGGGTCGTCTCCGTACTGGGTTTGAATTTGGCGGCACAGCTCCTTGACCAGCCGGTCCTTGACGCTCTTGTGGCAGAGAACATAGTCCGGGGCCACACAGGTCTGGCCGCAGTTGAGGAACTTGCCGAAGGCGATGCGCCGGGCGGCGAGGGGGATTTTTGCTGTGGCGTCCACGATGCAGGGGCTTTTGCCGCCCAGCTCCAGCACGGCGGGGGTGAGGTGCTCCGCTGTGTGCCGCAGGACCTCTTTTCCAACGGTTTGACTGCCGGTGAAGAATACAAAATCAAACTTTTGCTCCAGCAGAGCGGCGTTTTCCTGCCGGCCGCCGGTGACCACCGCCACATATTCGGGCGGGAAGCACTCCTTCAGCAGTTTGGCGATGACCGCGCTGGTGGCGGGAGAGTAGGCGCTAGGCTTGACCACAGCGGTGTTGCCCGCGGCGATGGCGCCGGCCAGCGGATCAATGGTGAGCAGGAAGGGGTAATTCCAGGGGCTCATAATGAGGGTGACACCATAGGGAGAGGGCTTTTGATAGCTCCGGGCGGCGAATTGGGCCAGGGGAGTGTGGACGGTGTGTTCCCTAGCCAGAGAGCGGGTGTGCTTAAGCGTCCAGGTCAGCTCGGTGAGCGTCAGGCCAATTTCGCACATGAAGCCCTCATAGGCGCTCTTACCCAGGTCAGCGGTGAGGGCGCGGGCGATATCAGTCTCGTAACGCTTCACCGCGCCGCGCAAACGGCGGAGCATCTCCAGGCGGAAGGCGACGGGCAGGGTGGCGCCGGTGTGAAAATATCGGCGCTGGGCGGCGACAGTTTCTTGAATGGTCATGGAAGCCACTCCTTATCTGAGCAGAGAGCTGTATTTACGTTCCAAAATATGATACACCCGGAACGCTGAGGTGTCAACGTTCCGGGTGTATCAAGCAGGGGCATTTTCCAATGGAACAGGTCAGGCCCGCTGGAAGCTGATGTAACCGTAATGGGGGGCGGCGTAGTCGGTGAGGCCGAAGGAATACCCCATGGAGGTCATGCTTTTGGCTTGAGAGGCCATGGCGCCGGAGCCGTTCCGGGCGGGGTCCACGGCCAGATAGTTCCCCTGGCTGTCCCGGCCCACCAGGACAATCCAGTGGTGCCGGGTGGTGGAGGAGTGAACGGCAACTACGATGGGGAGTCCGCTGGACAGAGCGGCGTCTACGGCGGCGGTCAACTCACTGAGACTGCCGGTGTAGCTGTCCGCTTTGTAAGTAGTCCGGTAGGCATTCCCGTCGGAGCCTGTGTAGATGTCCCCGTCCAGACTACGGCACAGGACGCCGCTGTAAATCATATCAGCGGTGGAATAGCGGTCCCGGCCCAGAATGAGGTTGACCGCCATAGCCGCCGAGGTGGCCTTGCAGGTGTTCGTGCTCTGCCGGAGGAAAGACACCTGGCTCAGGTTGATGGCGGTTAGGCCGCTGGAGGAAGCAGGAGCAGGGGAGCTGCCTGGCTTGACCAGCTTTCCCTGCTTCAACAGCCGGAGCAGGTTTGTGTTTTGTGCCGCTGAGCCGGAGTAGAGGGCAATTCTATTGGCAGCGGCAATTTGGGTTCGATAGGAGAAGCCGGAATCAACGCCGAGCGCGTTCAAAGCGGTGACGATAGAGGGAGAGCTCCCGGTATAGGTTGGGAAGTAGAGGCTTTCGGACACGGAGGGGTCGATGAGCGCGCCCTGCTTCAGCAGCGCCAACAGGCGGGTGTTTTGCTCAGCGGTACCGCGGTAGCCGCTGACACCGTTGGCGCTGGCGATCTTGCTTCGGTTGGAGTAGGAGGAGTCTACCCCTAGAGAATCCAGCGCGGCGGCAATGGAGCCGCTGCTTCCGGCGTACCGGGGAAAATAGGAGGCCGCACCGGCGGGGGCTGCGAGGGCGGTGAGCGTCAGGCACAGGGCCAGTGCCAGCGCGGCAAATCGTTTTTTCATAAGTAAGACCTTCCTTTCTGTCCGCTGTATGGGTAGGGGTGACGGCTGGGGGAATTCAGCGTGATTCCCACGATTTTTAGAATCGTCCATAAGAAGGCGGGGCTTTACCTTTCCTGGAAAACTTCTTTCATGTAAATTCTGGAAGGGAGATGAAATGCAAAACTTTTTCTGCTGAAAATTGCTGTGATCTGCGCCAATAGAAAGGCTGGCTATCTCACCGCTGAGGAGGCTTTGGATCGGGGGCTGGACGTCGCCGCCGTGGTGGATGAGGCTGTCGGCGGAGAGGGCCTGCAAGAGCGGATTTCTGTGGTGAGCAGGTAAGGAAAAGGATGCAAAGGTCCCCACCCATGATATCACGGGTGGGGACCTTTTGCTGTTTATGAGATGGGGCGGCGCTGAACAGACCGACGCTTACTTTAAGAGTATTCTGTTATCCGTCACATGGATATCGCAGGCTTCCACTGTGGTAGTGACCTTTTGGGTCAAACGGCCGATCTGGACCTCCAGAGAGGGATACAGCGTTTCGCACCGTATCCGCCCGCTGCTCTTTTTGCTCAGCACCTCGTCTAGGATGCTCAGCTCTGCGGTTAGGGACTCCCGCTTTTTAATGTAAAGGTCTCGTTGCTCCACGAGACGCTCCAGCACGGAACTCTCTACGTCCAAGATTTTGGTACCCTTCTTCCGCAGGTCGGTGATGTTGTCCCACAGCTTTTTAATGGTCGATTTTGTCTGCGTCAATTCTGTCTTGAGTTGGTTCCATGATTCGGGGCTGTGGGGAGGATAGCCCACCGAGAACCGGTTGTGGTCTCCGGCTGGGCCGCCGACCTGTAGGCACAGAATGCTTTCTCCGGCCCGGATTAGGCTGCCTGTAATCGTACCACACCCGCCCGTGGCATAGACCGTGCCATCACAATGAATGGTACTGCTGGAAATCGCTTCCGCAATCACGCTGGTTCCGGCGTTGATCTCCGCGTTCTCTATCGTGGGGGACTGCACCTGACGGGTGGCGCTTAAAAAGGTCTTGCCCAGAGCGCCAAAGATGCCCTGCTGGACCCGGATAGTCCCTCCCACGGACGTCGCGCGGGCTTCGCCCAGTTTGCCGCTGATTACGATATCCCCAGAGGCCTCGATAACGGCTCCGCCATCCACATTTCCTTCAATATAAAGGTTGCCCGAAACCTTTAACGGCTCTTGGAGCTGATTCAAATCACCGTTGATGATGTTCTGCGCCTGGACACAAAACAGGCCGTCTTTGCTATATAAGATTCCATCTGCACCGGCAATGAGAGCCTGCCCGTCCTCCCGGACAATGGCGCCCTCTCCCTGAGGGATGCGGGCGCTGTTAGACTGGGGGCAGGGAAGCGCCCGTCCCGTTACATCCGAGCCGTCTATTCCTTTTATCGGAGGCTGTATCAGACAGATGGCGGCGCCCTTCCGAATGGGCTGCATATGGATTCCTTGACTAAAATCCACCTGGCTGCTCCCCTGCGCCTCCAGGTGCACCATGTCAAGCTGCGGGAAAAGCTCGGCTACACTGCCGTCCTTTCCGGCCTGGGGCAGAGTCCCCCGTGCCGCCAGGAATATGCGGAGTGGTCCACGCTGGAGCTCCTGCTCGATTTTTTCCTGCAAAATGCCGTAGCTGATTCCCTTGCGGTGCATTTCATCCAAAAACTCCTCCAAGATGATTGCCTCCCCGCCGTTCTCCGGTGGGAGCAAACACGCGTAGGCGCGCATCTGGTCCTTGGACAGAAAAAACTGCGCTGCCATATCTATGGGCGGCTGGTCGCTGCCCGACGCCTTTTTACACCGAGCTTTACACGCTTCCTTCAAGGCTTTGACAAAACCCTTTACGGTTTCACTGTCATCAGGATATTGCGTCTTTACCTCCTCGGCCGCTATATCCAGCGCGGAAGACAGCTTTCTGTAGGGAGTGGGGGAAAATGGCTTTCGTTCCTGCTCATCTGCTGATTTTGAGACAATATAATCAAAAATTGACATTTCTATCCCTCGCCTTTTTTAAATTCCGTATTTTGGCTGAGAACCACTTCCTGCAAAGTATAACAAAGCATTTCACCACTAATCATATTCAGTGTATCATTTGTACGGAGGATTATCAAGTGCTATTCATCTTGTTTATCGTGAAAGAGTCGAATATCCAGGTTCCTATTTGAAAAGCAGTGTAAAATAGAGAGGTCAGGGTGCGCCTTAATCCTTACGGTTGGTATGGCTGCCGGCATCAAACCGGACAACGAGAAAATCGCCAGACCCATTATCTTTGCGGTTATTGCAAACACAGCGCAAAGCATTGCCGGCTTGACCATACTCGAGCCTATTTTGAGTATGAAAAAATTACCGCCAAAAAAACGGCATATCCCATTCGACTTGGGTCAAACTATGCTCGGATTCCCAATCCGACAAGAAACAAATAATGAAGATTCAAAAAGGAGAACAAAGATATGTCTAACACGAATAATTCTAACCGTCTGGTGGTCCCCGGCGCCCGCGAAGCTATGGACAAGTTCAAGATGGAGGCGGCCAACGAGGTGGGTGTCAACCTGAAGCAGGGTTACAACGGTGACCTGACCAGCCGTCAGGCGGGCTCTGTGGGCGGCCAGATGGTCAAGAAGATGATCGAGGCCTACGAGAACGGCCTGAAGTAACAAACTCAGCATTCCCCGTTTCGCGGAAAACAAGCGGCGGAGCCTATTGAGGGCTCCGCCGCTTTCCGTTGCATAGTGTCAGCCGGATTGCATAGTGTCAGCCGGATTGACAGAAAAACGTGAACATGATACAATGACACCGCTTTACATAGTTGTTACATCCGACACAAGGGGGAGTCGTCCATGGCAGCCAGAAAAGAGAAAACCGGACCCAGCCGCCTGGCGCTGGCAGCTGTCATCTTGGCCATGCTGGCGGCGGCGTTTTTGCTGGGCTGGATCATGCTCAACTTGGTTGTGGACCCCTTCGGCGTGTTTGGGGACCGTTTTCTGAACTGGTGGGCCTATAACGAGACTCGAAATCCTCAGACTGCCAAATTCTCCTATTTGGAACAGCACCACGAAGAGTTTGATTCCTACGTCATCGGGAGTTCCTCTGCGGGGGCCTGGGATACCCGGGCCCTGAATGCTGCCTTCGATGCCAAATTTTACAACCTGACCCTGAACACTCAGAATATGGAGGAGATACGGCGGTATATCGATTGGATCATTGAAAATTACGAGGTCAAGCACCTGGTGCTCAATGTGACCGTGGATAACGCCCGGGCCTGGGGCGATCTGGGAGACCATTCCACCGTCACGGACGCCTTGCCCTGGCAACTGGACCCAAACAGTTCCCCGGTAGGCTTTTACCTCCGCTATCTGTTTGCCAACCCCCGCTACAGCCTGAGCAAGCTGAAACGAATGAGCACTGACAGCATGGTACCCAACTCCTTTGATGTGTTCGACGCCGCCACGGGCGCCATCGACTACTGTGCCCGTGACGTGGAGGCCATCGGCGCCGGCACGCTGGAGGACTATGTGACCAATAACCCGGCTTTCACCACCCTGCCGGAGGCCGCCCCGCTGGCTTACAAGGATGCGTGCGCCGGCAGCATTGCCGCGATCCGCTCTGTGTGCGAAATGAGGGGGGTAGACTTGACGGTGGTGGCCGCGCCTGTCTATTCCGACTATCTCGCCCGCTTTTCTAGGGCGGAGGTAGAGGAATTCTTGAGCGCATTGGCTAAAGTAACTCCTTATTGGGATTTCACATCTAGTTCTGTGAGCAGGGACCCTCGGTATTTTTACGACCCCACCTGCTTCCGTACCGCGGTAGGAGATATGATGCTGGCCCGGATGTTCGGGGACAGCTTGATGTATTACCCCAAGGATTTTGGCGTCTACCGCACGGCAGACAGCGGACGGGTGGATTTGTGGGACGAGCCCATTGTGCGAGCGTCAGACTACACTGTTTCCGTCCCCATTCTGATGTATCACCACCTGTCTGACGAGACGGTGTCCGGCCCCACCCTGGAGGAGCACATGGCGGCGTTGAGCGAGGCGGGGTATACCTCCGTTACGCTGGCCGACCTGCGGGACTACGTGGAGAGGGGAGAGAACCTGCCAAGCAAGCCGGTGGTCATCACCTTTGACGACGGCTACGCCAGCAACCTGGAGATCGGTTTGCCCATCCTGGAAAAGTACGGCATGAAAGCCACCATCTACGTCATCGGCTGTTCGGTGGGCAAGGACACCTATAAAGATACCGGCGAAGCTATGACGCCCCACTTCACCGAGGAACAGGCCAAACAGTTGGAGGAGACTGGCCTCATCACCATCGGCAGCCACGGCTACAACATCCACGAGGTGAAGGGACGGGACCCAGCCCCCATCCGCCACGGCGTTCTCCAGCGGGAGGACGAGAGCGAGGAGGAGTATGTGGAGTTCCTCCAGGAGGATTTTGAACGGTTCAACGAGGTGATGGAGCCTGCGCTAGGCCATAAAGTGGACGTTCTGGCCTATCCATACGGCCAGTGTTCCCCGCTCAGCGAAATCTTGGCTGCGCGGGAGGGCATCTATGCCACCGTTACCACCATTCCAGGGGTGAACACCCTGGTGAAGGGGCTGCCCCAGACCCTGCGGGCCATGAACCGCTATGACATCGAGGCCATGGAGTTGACTGGAGAGGCGCTTTTGGATCTACTGTCTGGAAGTTGAGGAGCATAAAGAAATATAAAAACGGGAGGCGTCAAGTTGACGCCTCCCGCTGTTTTAAAACAGAATCCTGCTGGTTTCCGGAACACTTTCGGCAACCCTGCCATTTTTGCAGGAATACAGCACAACCGCGTTGGTGCTCAGCGCATCGAACCAGCTTTTGCTGTCCGACACGAAGAAGCTGGCGGGGTGCCCTGTCTCGATGCCGTACTGCTTTCCCGGGTGAAGGGTACAGGCGGCGGTTACCATGGAGTAGACGCCCAGGATGGTAATGAGAGGGACGGAAATATAGCTAGCTGATGATTCCCAAACCCTTAATGCCGAAGTAGGCGGAGCAGGTCGTGCACGCACCGGCCAGGATGACCAGCATCTAGGCATGGTTCCCGCCTCAAAGCATCTCTGCTCCTGGGCTGGGCTTACACCGCAAAACATGAGAGCGCCGGGGCGACAAAAAAGCAATCATCGCTATTGCCAGAATGCCCTTAACCGCCATTTACGATATTTCAACCTTATTATACCTCAGCGTTGCCGGAGGGACTTCTGCTTTTTAACGGTCAAGCTCCATAGCGCAAGGGGCGCTAGTTTTAATTCAATTGAAACTGATGCACCAGGTCGTTCATCCGCAGCGACTGATCCGACAGCTCCTGCGCCGTGGCGGCGCTTTGCTCCGAAGTCGCCGAGGTACTTTGAACAATGGAGGATATTTCTTCGATCCCCTCTGTAACCTGAGCGATCGCGGTGGTCTGCCCCCCAACGGCTCCTATCATTGCGCTCATTTTGGCGGTCACGTTTTCCGCGATTGTGCTGGTCGCGTCCAGCGATCCCGTCACCTTCTCAAATACCTGGCTGCCCTCCGCGACAGCGGCGATAGAAGCCTCGATCAGTTCCTTGGTCGCCTTGGCCGCCTCATCAGATCTGGAAGCTAGATTACGCACCTCATCGGCTACCACAGCGAAGCCTTTGCCTGCGCTGCCCGCACGGGCCGCCTCTACAGCGGCATTCAATGCCAAGATATTTGTCTGAAACGCGATATTTTCAATCGTGTCAATAATTTTGCTGATTTCCGTGGACGAGCCGGAGATTCTCTGCATCGCGGTATTTAGCTCCTTGACATAGTCTACGCAGATCCCAAGCTGTGTTCCCACCTGCGTCACAAAATCTCCCGCTTCCTCTGCAGTGGAAACGGTCTGGTTTGCGCTCTCTGCGATGTTGGCGGCGGTGAAGAAAAGTTTTTGAACGGCGCTGGTCTGCTCTGCGGCCCCCTGGCTCAGGGACTGTGCGCCGTTGGACACCTGAACGGCGCTGCTGGCCACGGCTCCGGCGGATTGACTGATCTGGGAAAGCGTATGCCGCAGAGAATTGTGGATCGCCTTGATGGACTGCTCCATGGTCACAAAATCTCCCCAGTATGTACGGGTGATATTCTCACGGAAATCACCCCGCGCCATTTTTCCCAGGTGGTGAGACGCGTCCTGCAACACATCGTTCAGACGGAGAATCGTCGTGTCCAACGCCATTGTCAGCTTGGCGGTCTCATCCTTGGAGCGGGCCACTGGGGTCGGCGAGCGCAGATCGCCGTCTGCCAGCTGCTCCAGCCGGACAACGCAGGACTGGATGGGGCCGGAAATGGACTGTCCCACCTTGACCGCCACGGGGAAAGTGGCCAGCACAACAAGAACCACCACCAAGACCGTCAGCATAAGGCTGCGGTCCAGTGTGGACTTGAATTCCCGCTGGCTGGCTTCTATGGCGATGCTCCACTTCTGATAACCTCCAATGGGGGCGAAACCAACGAATTTATTGTCGCCATAAAAGTTGTAAGCCCCGAAGCCGGTCTCCCCCTGGAGCATGCGCTGGTTTACGGCGGCCACATCAGCTACGCTGGAGTCTGTTTTTGCGGCCTCGATCATGTTGGAACCCGACTCCACGATGGAGGCATCCCGATGACCGATGACATTGCCCCGGTGGTCCAGCACATAGGCCACGCCATCGCGGCCCATGGACAGGTCAACTACGATGTCCGACAGGAAGTCCGCGCTGATCCCGCCGTAAACGATGCCGTCAAAGCGGCCGCTGGTAATGATAGGAACCTCAAGCAGGAAGATCATCTGTTGGCCGTCGTTCATAATATCGGAGATGTAGGGCTGCATAGTGGTCTTACACTGCTGGAAATAATCTTCCTCCGCATAGCTGTAGCCTGTGGAGGAAAAGCCGTTGGCATCCATTTTCCCTGTGTACAGAAACCCATTTCGCTGGGCAATTTCATCCCGGACAGACACCAGCTCCTGGTCCATGGGGTCGGAGTCGCGGAAAATATCAGAGGCGGCGGCCTCCTGAAGCGCCGTCCAGTAGTTCCCCATCCTCCATTCCACCGCGTTCGCAGCCATCTGTGTGGCGGGGCCCAGGGTTTTTGTCATAACATCATCAATTCCGGTGGCATTGAGCAGGGCTGTGATCACACCGATCAGCACTGAGCCGATCAGCACCACCGCCAGCATACTGACTTGTATTTTTGATTTGATCGACTTCATGTATCATCTTCCTCTCTTCTGCATTTTGATGTGGGGAAAGAGAAGCATTCCGCTCCAGGATATACCATAATTTGCAAATACAATCTGACCCCACCATATACTAGCATGACGCTATGAAGAATTTAATCCTAAATTTGCAGCCTTGCGCGCGGGCGCTGTTGTGTACTTTGCTGGTTTTTCATGTTCCGTTTCCAACAAAATATGTGAAAGATGTATTTTGTTTTGGGGTTGCCCGTTACTCTGGTAAGCGAAAACATAGGCTTGACTTTTCCACGGTTTTTAATTAAGATAAACTACGTATCGCTTCATGCGACTTCGCAATAATAAAGCTGGAGGTAGCCACATGAAAAAGCGCATTTTTAGTTGTCGATGATGACAGTATGAATTTGGCCAGGACACAGATCATCCTCGGGAAGGAATATGACGTGCTCACGGCGGAATCAGGGATGGACGCGCTGATGAGGTTAAGGGACACAGAGGTAGATATGGTTCTTCTGGACATTGATATGCCGGAGATGAACGGCATTGAGACCTTTGAGCGCATGAAGGGTTTTGCCCCCGAGATCCCCGTGATCTTTTTGACTGCATCGGGGCTGGAGGAGGATGTTGTCAGCGCCATCAAGCTGGGCGCGGTGAACTATCTTAAAAAACCCTACCATCCCCAGGAGCTGTTAAAACGGATCTCCCAGGAGTTTGAGAAGCGATGAGGCCGGAGGAACAGACAAGCAGGCACCTTCTGCTGGCGGTCATTATTACGGTACTTAGCGGTATATTGAGTTTTGTCACTTTGGCCATGTCATGGGAATTCTGGATGATTCTGCTGATAACAGCAGGATGTTTCAGCGTGTGGATTTTGCACATTACGAAGCTTGGGGCGGATATATTTTATGAGAATCTGTGCGCGGGAGTGATGCTGATCGAATTCTTTTTCTTCAGCGTGCATGAATCCAGCCTTTACGATATACCAGCCATGGCCTGTATTCTTGTCCTTGCGCTATTCATGCTGAATAAAAAGTGGATATTGCATACGATAGCCGCCCTGTATGTGCTGGCGCTGCTGTACCATGGTCTGATCCTCCATACCATCTCAGATCAAATGGAACTCCGGGACATTGTGCGCATAGGCCTTGGCGCTGTCGTGACCCTTGGAGGAACCGCGCTGGCGCGGTACTGGGTCAACCGGCGGAATGTGCAGCGGAAGTGGTATGAGCATATATTTGAAGAGCTGGAGACGGCGGGGAAGCAAAACGCCGTCTTTCTATCCAATGTATCCCATGAGCTTCGCACACCGATCAATATGGTGATTGGCATCAGTGAGGTAGCCCTGGCGAAGGAGCTTCCCCCGAATATCCGCTCGGATATGTCATCCATAAAGCTGGCGGGAAAGCGCCTGTCTAACCAGATTAACAATATGTTGGACTATACGGAGATCTTGGAAGGCACGCTGACCCCGGCCAAAAAAGAATATATGATCACCTCGGTGCTGAACGATGTGATCACAACGGTCGCGCTGCAAACCAACCGGCAGCATTTGGAGTTGGTGTTTGATATCGACCCCAATGTGCCGGCAACCCTTGTCGGCGACGCGGAAAAGATTTCCCATGTACTCAAAATCCTGGTAGAAAATTCTATCAAGTTTACGGAAGAGGGCGGCGTGAATATCCGCATCAAGCACCGCCAGGAGAATTACGGCGCCAATCTGGTCATTGATATCTGTGACACCGGCATCGGCATGACCGATTCTCAGCTGACACAGATGTATGATGTCTTTTATCAGGCGGATACCGGGAGCAGCCGTCTTGCGGGAGGACTCGGCCTTGGCCTCCCTATCGCGCAGGGACTTTTGACCGCCATGGGCGGTTTTATCCATTTCAACAGCGAGGAAAGGCAGGGACTGTCCGCCCATATCGTGATTCCCCAGGGGGTTGTGGATGAGCAGCCATGCATCGTGCTCAATCACCCGGAACAGCTGTGTATAGCCTGCTATTTCAGACCGGAAAGATATGTCTGTGACGAGGTCCGGGGATATTACGACGGACTGATCTATAATCTGATGCATGGGCTTGGCATCCAAGGATACCAGGCGCATAATTTTGAGACTCTGCTCAAATTGCGGCGCAGCCATAAGCTGACCCATGTGTTCATTGCCCAGTCGGAGTATGATGAGAACCGGGAGTATTACGAGGAGCTGACGAATACGCTCCGTGTTATTGTGATCGCAGAGAGGGATTTCACGCTGAGCGCTGAAAGCCGTCTGCTTGTGATACATAAGCCCTTTTCCGCCCTTTCCGTGGCGAACCTGCTGAACGGTGAGATGGGGGAACGCGGGTTCGCGGAGGATCAGGCTGCGGGCCGGAAGCCCTTTACCTGCGTTGGCGTCCGGGCCTTGGCGGTGGATGATGAAGAGATGAACCTCATGGTCGCAAAGGGAGTTTTGGGAAACTATGGGATCGAGGTAGATACCTGCCTGAGCGGAAAAGAGGCGATTGCGCAGTGCGGAACCACCGCCTATGACATCATCTTTCTGGATCATATGATGCCTGGCTTTGACGGCGTGGAGACGCTGAAGAGGATCCGGGAGCTTCGGAACGGAATGTACCAGGACCTGCCGGTGATCGCGCTGACTGCCAATACCGTCAGCGGCGCGAGGGAAATGTTCCGCAACGAGGGGTTCACTGAATTTGTCCCCAAACCAATCGAACGGATGGTTCTGGAACGGGTGCTGCGGAAGGTTTTGCCCAAGAGCTGCATCCAGTACAGTGTAACGCCCGCAAACGGGGAGAGGCCTGTGGAGGAACTTTCGGAAGCCGCGCGGAGCGTCCCGGCAGACAGCCCGGAGCAGCCCGGGCCTGCTGAGCCTCCGGCACACCAGGCGGATACCTCGGCGATCCCCTATGACCGGCTTGTTCAGTCCGGCGTCAACGTGGACATGGGACTGGATTATTGTGCCGGGGACGAGGATTTTTATCGGGAAATGCTTCGGCTTTTCAGCGCCCAGGGCGAGGAAAAGCGGACGGAGATCGCCGCGTTATATGAAAGCGCCAACTGGCCGGACTATGCTATCAAGGTCCACGCGCTGAAGAGCACGTCGCTGACCATTGGGGCGGAGGCGCTTTCCGCACAGGCAAAAGAGCTGGAGCTGGCGGGAAAGCGGAGCGATGTTGACTTTATCCGGGCACATCACCATGCGCTGCTGAGCGCGCATGAAGAACTCTGCGCGCAAATCACCGGGCTGTAGCTTTTTCCGTGTTTTTCCTGGAAATATTACGATTTGAGGAGTGGGAAACCGCGTGATAAAAAAATGGTTTGAAATCATCACCGATCACAGGATCAGCCTGTATGAGCGTATGTTCCGCCTCGTCACGGGCATCTGCATGATTGCGCTGGTATTTACCATGCCTATGGGCCGAACGCTATGGAACATTCTTATCATGGTAGCTTACCTGATTGCTATGGCACTGATTGTCAAATTCAGCATTCAAAAGAAATGTGTTCATACAGGGGCCACTATTATCGCGATACTGCTTCTAACGCTTTTTCCCGTCTGCTTTTTTACAGCGGGCGGGTTTTACAGCGGAGTGCCGGAATGGTTTGTCTTTTGCTTTGTTTATGTCTGCATCACCCTGCAGGGGCGGCGCAGGAATGCGCTTTTTGTACTTTGTACGCTGGAAACCCTGGTTTGCTACGGCATGGCTTTTTATTACCCGGAGCTGGTCGCTCAAAACAAGCAGCATCACGCCTTTTTCGACTCTGCGTTCTCTGTGATCATGGTCGGCTTGCTGACCTGTGTCCTGCTCATGTTCCTGAACAGGATGTATGAAGAGGAGAACGCCCTCACCCAGAAGCAGAAAAAAGAGATCGAGGAGTTGAACCGCGCGGAAAATCACTTCTTCTCCAGCATGAGCCATGAGATCCGCACGCCCATCAACACGATCATTGGCCTGAACGAGATCATTTTGCGGGAGAATACTTCCGAAGAGGTGGCGGAGAACGCCAGGAATATCCAAGGGGCCAGCAAAATGCTGCTCTCGCTGATCAATGACATCCTGGACATATCCAAGATCAAATCGGGGAAGATGGAAATCGTCAACGTCTCTTATGAGACAGGCGCTCTTTTTTCCGAGATCGTCAATATGATATGGATCAAGGCAAAGGAAAAAGGGCTGGAGTTCAAGCTCCAGGTGGACTCATCCATCCCAAGTATGCTCTGCGGGGACGAGGTTCGGATCAAGCAGGTCTTAATCAACCTGCTGAACAACGCGGTGAAGTATACCAGCGAAGGGTCCGTGACCCTCTCTGTCCGGTGCGAACGCCAGGCGATCAACCGGGTGCGTGTCTGGTACTCCGTGGAGGATACCGGGCAGGGCGTAAAAAAGGAGAACATCCCTTATATTTTTAACGCATTCCGGCGGGTAGATGAAGAGCGGAACCGTTATATCGAGGGGACCGGGTTGGGATTAAGCATCGTCCACCAACTGGTGGAGCTGATGGGCGGCGAGATCAGTGTGAACAGCGTCTATACGATAGGCTCAACATTTGTGGTCATGCTGGAGCAGGACATCGTTGACGGCAGGGAACTGGGAACGTTTACCCTTGCCTCCCGCACAAAGGTACACGAAAGCGAAACTTACCAGCAGAGCTTTGAGGCGCCGGATGCCCACATTCTTGTGGTGGACGATAACGATATGAATCTGCTGGTGGTAAAAAAGCTGCTTGCGGAGACAAAGATTCAGATCGATACGGCCTCCAGCGGCGCCGAATGCTTAAGCCTGACACAAAACTACCACTACGACTGCATCCTTATGGATCATTTGATGCCGGAAATGGATGGGATTGAATGCCTCCACGCGCTGCGGGCACAGCCAACGGGATTGTGCCAGAATGTCCCTGTGGTTGCTTTGACCGCTAACGCGGGCAGCGATAACCAGCTTCTCTACCGGAAAGAGGGATTCAGCGGATATCTTGCCAAGCCGGTCAGCGGCGCGCTGCTGGAGGCGGCTGTGCTGAGTATTCTTCCTAAGGAGCTGGTGCACCTGAATGAAAATGTCAGGCAGACGGATATTGAAAAAGATATCCTGATTTTCGAGCAGGCGCAAAGGCGCTCGGTGCTGGTGACAACAGACAGTGTGTGCGATCTGCCGGAATCCTTCTTGAAGGAATATGACATTTCGGTATGTCCCTACTATGTATGCACAGATGAAGGGCGGTTCCTGGATGACCAAGAGATTGGGACGGATGAATTGCTGATGCATATTACGGAGGGCCGAAAGGGCGTTTCTCAGCCGCCTGAGGTGGAGGATTACGAACGGTTTTTTGCTCAGAAGCTGACGGAAGCGCAAAATGTCATTCATATTGCCATGGCAAAGCACGTCAGCAAGGGATACCAAAACGCTCTTGAGGCGGCAAAATCCTTTGAAAATGTTACGGTGGTCGACTCGGGGCATCTCTCCAGCAGCATGGGTCTGCTGGTATTGTGCGCGGCCCACATGGCGGAGCATCACGCGTCAAAGGAGGATATCGTGGAGTCCGTAAAGCGAATGCGGCGGTTCATTTCTTCCGCGTTTATTATAGACACTACCCATATGATGTGCAACTCCGGGCTGATATCCAAGAAGATACAGGTTCTCTGTGACGCGCTTCTGCTGCATCCGGTGCTTATGCTGAAAAAGAGTAAAATGGTAGTCAGGCGTGTGGAAATGGGCAGCTTTTCACACATGGCCAAAAGGTATATCAGGAAAACGCTGCAAGAAGCAAGAAATATCGACCGCCGCATTTTGTTTATCACATATTCCGGGCTGGATAAGGAGAAGCTCCAGTACATCAAAAACTTAGTGCAGCAATATTGTGCATTTGAACGGGTCTACCTGCAAAAAGCGTCTTCTGCCATTGCCAGTAACTGCGGCCCCGGTTCCTTCGGCCTCCTGTTCATGCGAAGGGACGATGCCTCACACTCCTTTTTTGAGGTACCGAACCAAAATGGGATAGCCTAGAATTGTTTGCGCCCTGTTCCAGCATGCCACTCAAATAAGACTGGCGGCCATGTTCCGAAATATGCGCATCAAATGAAGGCGTGCCAGTCATCTTATGGAATCTAGCGGTTATCTATTCGATGATTGCTTTGATTGCCTCTTAGCACCCTTGTTCGATTCATTATGAGCAGTAAGTCTATATATCTCATGCCCCTATTTTATCATACTTCCCCTGCTTTCCTAGCTTTTTCCTCAAAGGTAATATTAAGAAAGGCGACTGCTTGTCTGCACGCTTTTATCCTTATTTGTGCCGACAGCATAGCGGTCGGCATGGTGATTGATATGATTTATTTCTTGACTAGCAGCCCCTGTGTGGTGGGCTCCCCGGCCTTGAATCCGATGAACGGCTTTGTGGAGGAGCTGCAAAGGGTCCTCTCTGAGCCTTGTTCTGCCTTGTTCATCTGTTCCGACCCGGACCAACCCTCCCTGACTTACGGCTTCGCCGAGGATATGAGGGATAGCTTTGCCGAGATTGGCGTAACGCTCACCGATGTGTCGGTGCTGGAGCGGGAAAACCAGGACCAATGTGAAGAGTTGGTCGCCAACGCCGGATTGATCTTCCTGACCGGCGGGCATGTGCCCACCCAGAACCTCTTTTTCCAGGAGATTGGCCTGCGGGAGCTCCTCCAGGGCTGGGATGGCATCGTCATAGGCGTCAGCGCAGGCAGCATGAACGCCGCCGATGTAGTCTATGCCCAGCCGGAGGAGCCAGGCGAGGCCATTGATCCGGATTACCAGCGTTTTTTGCGGGGGCTGGGGCTGACCGGGCGCATGACAATTCCGCACTACAATCAGGATAAGGATTGGCTGCTGGACGGAATGCGGCTTTACGAAGACATTACCTATGCCGACAGCGTGGGGCATTCATTCTATGTCCTGGTAGACGGCAGCTATATTCTAGGCCGGGACGGTCAAGAGAAGCTGCGGGGTGAGGCATATCTCATCAAGGACGCCTCAATCCGTCAAATCGGCTGGGAAGGAGATACGATCCTGTTGTAAAGAGAACCCCCGCGCCGCTTTTCAGCGGCGCGGGGGTTCTCAATTGCTCATAACTCAGCCGGGCTGGAAAAACTTCTTGAATTCATTCTGTGCCAGCCCGCTTTTTTTGGAGACGATGAGAACCACATACTGTCCCTCGCTGGTGATCACCGCGCCCTCAGTCAGCGGGACCTGCTCCGGATCATACTCCTCAAAGGTGCCCTGGCGGCTCTCCACGTGCTTGTGAAAGGACTCCATCATGGCGGCGGCGTCGGACTTGTTTTTCAGCTTGACCACAGCTATTTCCTCCGCCGTCCCGGCGTCGGCATAGGCGTAAAAGTAGGCGTCTACCTTGCCATAGTCCAGGTCGGACAGGTAGAAAAAGTTGTCCTTGGCCTCTGCCTCCGTACTGGAGCGGGTCACCATCTCGGGCAGGGTGGTATCCATTTCCATCATTGCCTTGACCATAGTCTCAGGGTCCAAATCCGGTCCATCGGTGTCCGCACCGCTGGAGCAGCCGAAGCATCCCGTAAGCATCAGCGCCGCCAGCGCGAAGCAAGCCGCTTTCTTTACATAGTTCACTGCGTTATCCTCCTGCCGGTTGATTTAGGGGATGGCCACGCTGCCGCCGCCTTCCCAGGTGGCGACAATCTCGCCGTTTTCCGTGACCACGGTTTGGGAGCCAACAGTCTCGGGCGCGGCGATGGAGTCATCGGGGTAGTCGCCGCCCTCTGGATCGCCCCCCAGCATGGCTGGGTCAAGCTCAAAGGCCTCCGCAATGGCCTGGATGATCTTCTGGACCTCAGGGGAGTCGGAGTCCAGACCGGCTTCCTCGTCCGTATTGCGGTTTTCCATGAGCAGACCCAGGATGTACTCGTCCTCTTTCTCGCTGGGATACCATTGGGCGCCGAAATAGTAGCTGTCCTCCAGCATACCGTCCATCACCAGTTCCAGATAATTTGCCAGGTACTCCGCCGCACTCATGCCGTCCTCGGTAAGCGGGGTCGTGAAGGAGAAGAAGAATACGCTGTTTGCGCTATCCTTGTTCTGTTCCCGTTCGTCCATGGCAGATTTCAGCGTGGCGGGAACGCCGTAAATGTCCTCCACTGGCATGGCATTTTGTACGGCGGGGGAGTACTTCACGCTGCTGGCCTCGGGCAGGGCGGACTGGTCCCAGTTATGGCCGCTCTCACAGACCTCGTCGGTCATGTTGAAGTTGCCGTACATAACACCGTGGACGTCGCTGTAGATGTCCACATGATACCAGTCGCCGTCCAGCTGGACCAGGTCCCAGGAGTGGTACTCATTGTGGACGATGTGGCAGTCCATCCCCAGCATATTCATAAACAGGCGGAAGGTGGTGGCGTAGCCTACGCACACCGCGTTCTTGCTGGTGAGCACGTCGTGGGGAGTGAAGGCGGAGCGGTCCATGCCCGGGCGGCTGATAACGCCCCGGGAGCTGCCGCCGATGTTCTTTACCATCCACTGGTAGACGGCCTCCTCCTTCTCGTAGTTGGTCATGCCGTCCTCGATGATTTCGTCCAGCACCTTCTTCGCCATATTCAGCGTGTCCTTGTCTTCCTCGCTGAGCTGGCTGTCGTCGCCACCCTTGTAGGCGTCGGAAATGTGGGTGGTGGAGCGGATCTCATACTCGCCGCCCACTTTGAAGCCGTCCTCGATGTACTCGTTTTCCTTTTTTTCCTCCTCGGCAATGCGGTCGTAAATGTAATCGATAAATTCACCGGATTTTTGGTTCGTGACCGCAGCCTGGTAGATATTCAGCCCCAGGCTGGCCACTAAACAGCCGGATAATAGGACGCATGCAACGATCTTGCCTGCTTTGCCGCTCTTTTTTTCCTCCCTGACTTCAGCGGGGTGGTTGGTGTCAATGTCCATAGTTTCAGAGCCTCCATTCCATCAAAGATAACATGAATAAGATAGCACAGGATAATCGCGGATTCAACCGGGTAAACCTTAAACTTGCCTTAAGAAGCGGTATCAACGCTGTAAGATTTTTGTATCGAAAATGTAACCAGGACGGCGGAAATTTCCCGCCGTCCTGTGTCTTTAGTCAGTGATAATATTCAGGTTCTCCCCCTCGGCGGACAGGCTCACCGTGGTAATGGGGGCGGCATACCGCTGGATCAGTTTGGCGGCGATGGGATCCTCTAGGTCTTTCTGTATCTGACGGCGCAGATTCCGGGCGCCGTAGGCGGAGGAGTAAGACTTCTTCACCAGGTAGTCCAATACGCTTTCGTCATAGGAGAACGCAATGTTCTTCTCCTTCATCACGCCGTCCAGCTCGGACAGCATGATGCGGGCGATAGCCTTGAAGTTATCCTCGGTGAGCTGGTTGAAGTAGACGATCTCGTCCACCCGGTTGATGAATTCGGGCCGCAGGAAGGACTCCAGCCCCTTCATGGCCTTCTCCTTGCCCAGCTGATTGCCGGAGCGGTCGAAGCCCAAAGAGCCGCCCTTGATGTCACTGCCCGCATTGGAGGTCATGACGATAACGGTGTTCTCGAAGTTGACCACTTTGCCGTGGGCGTCAGAGATGTGGCCGTCATCCAGAATTTGAAGGAGCACGTTGAGTACGTCGGGATGGGCCTTCTCAATCTCATCAAACAGCACCACGGTATAAGGCTTGCGGCGGATTTTCTCCGTCAGCTGCCCCGCGTCGTCATAGCCCACGTATCCCGGGGGAGACCCGATGATCCGGGACACAGAGTGCTTTTCCATAAACTCGCTCATGTCCAGCCGGATTAAGGACTCGGGGGAGGAGAATAGGTCGGCGGCCAGCTGCTTGACCAACTCCGTTTTGCCCACACCGGTGGAGCCTACAAAGATGAAGGAAACGGGCTTATGCTTGGCGGAAATGCCCACCCGCCCCCGGCGGATGGCGTTGGACACAGCGTCCACCGCCTCGTCCTGACCCACGATGTGGGACTTGAGCCGCTCGTCCAGCTTGGCCAGGCGCTCGAACTCCTGCTCCTGAATCTGAGTGGCTGGGATTTTGGTCCACAGCTCGATGACACGGGCCAGGTGTGCAGCCGTCAGCGGAGGGTCGCCCTTGGCGGCCAGCGCGTCGCGCTCCGCATTCAGCTGGGCCTGACGGCTCTTCAGCTCAGCCAGCCGCTGATATGCCTTGTCGTTGGCGGCAGCTTGGACAGCCTGCTTTTCTGCGGTAACCGAGGCGATTTTCTCCTGGAGATCGGCGATCTGCTTCCGGCGGCCCTCCTGGCGCTCCTGAAAGGCGGGGTCGTCCCGGTTGGGCGCCTCGGCGTCGTCCCGGCTCACCGCCATCTCCAGGGTGTCCCGCTGGCGCTGAAGCTTTTGCTCCTGCTTTTGCAGCTCCTGGAGGCGGGGGTCGTTCTGCCCGCCGGTGGAGGCCAGTACCACTTCCATCTCCTTGGCGTAGTCGGCGGACTCCTTGTCGATCTCCGCCAGCCGGGCCAGGTCCTTGTTGTGGAGGTTTACGTCGGAGGAGGCCTCGTCAATGAGGTCGATTGCCTTGTCAGGCAAATAGCGGTCGGTGATGTACCGCTCGCTCATGGTGACGGCCTGTCGGCAGATGTCCGCGCTGATGGTCACATGGTGGAAGGACTCGTAATAGGGCGCGATACCCTTCAAAATCTCCACGGAGTCGTCAATGGAGGGTTCTTCCACAATAACGGGTTGGAACCGGCGCTCCAGGGCGGAGTCCTTTTCGATGTATTTGCGGTACTCGGTGAGAGTAGTGGCGCCGATGACCTGAATCTCCCCCCGGCTCAAAGCGGGCTTAAGGATATTGGCGGCGTTCATAGACCCCTCCGCGTCCCCCGCGCCCACGATGGAGTGGACCTCGTCGATGACTAGGATGATATTACCCAGTTTTTTGACCTCGTCGATCAGGCCCTTCATGCGGCTCTCGAACTGGCCGCGAAACTGGGTGCCCGCCACCAGGGCGGTGAGGTCCAGCAGATAAACCTCCTTGTCCAGCAGCTTATAGGGGACATCCCGTTCGTAAATGCGCTGGGCCAGCCCCTCGGCGATGGCGGTCTTGCCCACGCCGGGGTCGCCGATGAGACAGGGGTTGTTTTTCTGCCGGCGGTTCAAAATCTGAATGGTCCGCTCAATCTCGTTGGAGCGCCCTACAATGCGGTCCAGCTTGCCGTCGTGGGCCTTGCGGGTGAGGGAGATGCAGTAGTTCTCCAAAAACTTCCGCTTCTGGCCCCGCTCTGCCTTGGAGGAGATGGTTTTCTCCTCCTTATCCTTACCGGCGCCTCCCCGCTGGACGGGGTCCCGGTCGGGGCCGGTATCCGACTGCCCACCGAACAGCTTGTTCAGGAAGGGGAAGGTGGCAGTGCGGCCCTCGTCCTCCTCGTTTTCGTCGGAATCGTTGTCGTCAGAGGCGGAGGCCATACCATCGGGCTCCTCCGCGCCGCCGAAGGCGGACATCATTTCAGTGGAAATGGACTCTAAATCCTCGTCGGAGATGCCCATTTTTTTCATCATGTCGTCCACCGGCTTGATGCCCAGCTCCCGGGCGCACTTGAGGCAGAGCCCTTCGTTTTTTGTCTCACCGTTTTCAATTTTTGTTATAAAGACCACCGCTACATTCTTTTTGCAGCGGGTGCACAGTGTCGGATGCATCGAATCGCTCCTTTCAGGGAGAAAACTTTTCCTGGGTCAGTACGCAGTTTGCAGTACCATATCAGATAAATATGAACGTGTCATGAATTTTAGAGTGGTAATTTTCCGCCGGACAGGGAAAACATCGCCCAGCTGGAAAACACCTGGAAATCAGCTCAGGCAGGGAGGGCGTTAAGCAGCTCCCACAGCTTGTCCACGGTGAACAGGGAGAGGACAGGGGACTGGGGCGGATTGGGGAGGAACCCGGCCACCTGACCCAGCCACACCAGCACAATGGCCAATATCCCGCCCTTGATGAGGCCAATGAGCAGCCCCCCCGCCAGGTTGACCTCCGCCAGGATGGGCAGCTTAAAGGCCAGGTCCAGCGCGTGGCTCAGTAAAAACCAGACCAGCAGACCGCCGAAAAACACCACGCCGAACAACAGCGCCTTAGCAATGGCTTTTGCCAGATAACCCGCTAGGGCGTCCATAGGAGACAGGGGGCTGTGGCTGATTACGGTATCATTGACCACGCCCTGCTCCAGGAAGTCAGAAAAGCCCTCAAAAAGTCCCTTTTCCTGGATAGAGGTCAGCAGTTCATCCACGGTGTAGGTGTCCTCTGGGTCATCGGGGTTTACCTCCGGCTCGGCGTCCGCTCTCCGGACCGTTTGGATGATGATGGGCCGCAGGATATTGCCCACCGGCTCGCAGAATTGCTCGGACAGGAACTGAGCGCCAAAATAGGCCACAAAGATGGCCGCCAGTCCACAAAGGGACAGGACCAGCCCCTTTGCCGCGCCCCGCCAGGCAAACAGCACCAGTAAAGCGACAATGATAATATCAAACATATAGTCTCCCATAAGCTCCTCCTACCCGCCCCAAGGGATGGGGCGCTGTCTCAAGGGATGTAGAATCCGGCGCTGTCCGCCGAGATCAGGATGGCCGAGCCGTCCGGCATTAGCAGGACGTTCCGGGCTCCCTGGGTGCCGTTCAGCGTGTTGTAAAGCTCCAGCTCGTCGGTGTAGATGTCCAGCCGGTCGCCGGTGAGTACCGCCAGATACCGCCCGGCGGCGGAGATAGATAGAACCTGTTCATTCAGCTCCAGCGTGCGCCGGTGGCCTTCCCCGTTCACCACCCACAGCTCGGACTGGCTACCTGCCCGGTACTTGCCCAGCAGGGCGGCGGCGAAACCGTCTCCGCTGAGGGTGTACCGCCGCAGGTGCTTGTCCGCCCAGCTGACGCCGGAGGACAGACCCTCGTGGTCGGTGATGGTCAGCCCACGGTCCCCCAGCGCCCACAGGGCGGTGTTGGTGTGCCGGGCCTCCAGCACCACACCGCCCCCCAGCTGACAGCTGAAGTCGGGGGCATACTCGCCGCTGGAATAGCTCATGTCATACAGCTCTAGGTTGGTGACGAAAGAGCCGCCGCTCTGGCCCACGGTGAGGATGGCCAGAGTGTGGCCGTCGTCGGACAGCGCCGCGTCCATGATGAAGGCGGAGCCCAGATTGACGCTCATGATGGGGGAATAGGCGGCGTCATACACCGTCACCGCCCCCCGGTAGCCGCTGGATTGAGTGACGACGGTGAGCTGGCCATTTTTGTTCAGCCGGGCGGAGAGGATGGACTCCAGCTCGTTCGTAGACCACACCAGGGCCCGTTGGCCCAATATGTACAGGGAGGCGCCCCCAGCGTCGTACACCACGGCCAGAGAGCCGTTGGTGTTAACCACTGGATTTTCCATGCCCACGGACTCGTTGATGTACTGGGTGCCGCTCCCGGAGTAGAGAGAGATGGCGTTGCGAGAGCACACCAGCAGGTCCCCGTCCAGCACGGCGAAGGTGTCGGTGAGGTCACCGTCGTAGGGAAAGGACTCCGCCCGGCCGCTGTCGCTGCGGATCAGGGTGCGGTAAGTGAACCAGCGCTTCACGCTGTCCATATTCAGGCTGTCTCGGAAAGCCACCACCGCCACCAAACACAGAGCCACCGCCAACACCACCAGCGTGGCGATGACGCGGATCAGGAAACGGGGCAGCTTGGCCTTGGGCGTGGGGGTTTGCTCCGGTTCTGCCTGCTTCGGCTGGGGCTTAATGGGGTGAATTTTCGGTTTTTGCTGTTTTTGTTCTTCCATAGCGCTCCATTGTCAGAGAACGTTTTCCTGATACCACAGGTTGGTCATATACAGCCCGTCGGGTGGGGCGGTAGGGCCCGCCAGAGTCCGGTTTCGGGACTCCAGGATGGCGGGGATCTCCGCCGGGTCCAGTTTGCCTTCGGCGGCGTAGATGCAGGTGCCCACCATGGCGCGGACCATATTATAGAGGAAGCCGTCAGCGCACACCCGGCAGTCGATGATGGTACCGTGGCGTTCGATATCAAAATAGTGGACGGTGCGTACAGTGGTGCGGGTCTCAGTGCCCACCGAGCGGACGGCGGCGAAATCGCGGGTGCCCACGAACTGCTTTGCCGCTTCGGCCATAATGCTTTCATCTAACGGCTTGGGGTAGAACCACACCCTGTTCACAAAGAAGGGGTCCCGGATGCGGGAATTGTAGATGCGGTAGGTGTACTCCTTTTTCAGGCAGGAGCCGATTGCGTTAAACTCGTCGGGCACCACGGTGGCCTTAAACACGGAAATGTCATCCGGCAAGCGGGTGTTCACCGCCAGGGGCAGGCGCTCAACAGGGATACCGGAGGTGGTGCGGAAATTGGCCACATAGACCTGGGCGTGGACTCCCGCGTCGGTGCGGCCCGCGCCGGTGACCTTCACCGGGTGGCACACCACCGAAGTCAGGGCCTTTTCCAGCGTTTCCGCCACGGATACGGCGTTTTTCTGCACCTGCCAGCCGTGGTAGGCGGTACCGGTGTAGCTCAGCCGCAGGGCGATGTTTTGCTGTTCCATGGCGGAAGCTCCTTTGCATAATTTACAGACTGAAATGCCCCAGTACGCCGGTGAACACCGCCAGAACCAGCGCCCCGGCCATGAACAGAATGTCGCCGGGCTTATAGTGGAGCTGTTTCATACGGGTGCGGCCCTCGCCGCCGTGGTAACAGCGGCACTCCATGGCGGTGGCCAGCTCGTCCGCCCGCCGGAAGGCGGAGATGAACAGCGGCACCAGCAGGGGAATGAGGGCCTTGGCCTTCTGAATGAGGTTGCCCGAGTCAAAGTCCGCGCCCCGGGCCTTTTGAGCGGACATGATCTTGTCCGTCTCCTCGATCAGCGTTGGGATGAAGCGCAGCGCGATGGACATCATCATGGACAGCTCGTGGACGGGAACGTGGATCCTTTTCAACGGACCCATCAACGACTCCAATCCGTCGGTGAGGGACAGAGGAGAGGTGGTGTAGGTCAGCAGGAAGGTGCATGTGATGAGCATAATGATACGCACCACCATGAAGAAAGCGTGGAGGATGCCCTCCCGGGTGATCTTGAAAATCCAGAAGGAAACCAGCGGCTCGCCAGGGGTATAAAATACGTTGAGTACGGCGGTGAACACCAGAATGAACACCACCGGCTTCAGTCCCCGCACCAGAGCCTTGGGTTTTACGGTGGAAACCTTTACCACCGCAATCAGCACCACCAGCAAAATGGCGTAGGTGACAAACCACTGGCCCATGAACAGGGCCACAATGTAGCAGATCATGGCCACCAGCTTAGCCCGTGGGTCCAGGTTGTGGATGGGGGAATTTCCGGGGAAAAACTGCCCCAGCGTGATGTCGCGCAAAGCCATTACCGTTCCTCCCTTCGGTGGAGGGCCGCTAAAATGGCCTCTCTGGCCTGGGGGATGGTGTATACCGAGGCGGGAACATCAACGCCCATGGACCGCAGGCGGGCGAATACCCGCGTCATAGCGGGTACGCCCAGGCCCATGGCTTCCAGCTCGTCCCCATGGGCGAACACCGACCCAGGAGGGCCGGAGAAGGGGATGGTCCCCTGGTGGATGACCACCAGCCGTTCCGCCTCACGGGCCACCTCCTCCATGGAATGGGACACCAGGATGATACAGGCCTTCTTTTCCTGGTGATAGGTGCGGATGTTGTCCAGAATGCGGGCGGACCCGGAGGGGTCCAGCCCCGCCGTGGGCTCGTCCAGCACCAGGACTTGTGGTTCCATAGCGATAACGCCCGCGATAGCCACCCGGCGCTTTTGCCCGCCGGACAAGTCGAAGGGGGACTTTTCCAGCACACCGGGCTCCAGCCCCACGAACCGGGCGGACTGCTTCACCCGGCGGTCCACCTCGTCCGCGTCCAGCCCCATGTTTTTGGGACCGAAGGCGATGTCCTGGTATACGGTTTCCTCAAACAGCTGATACTCCGGGTACTGGAATACCAGCCCCACCTGGCACCGGACCTGCCGGGTGCGCTCCTTGCTCTCCCAGATGTCGGTCCCGCCGAAGAGAACCTGACCGGAGGTGGGCTTGAGCAGGCCGTTCAGATGCTGAATGAGGGTGGATTTTCCCGACCCGGTGCGGCCGATGACGGCCACGTACTCCCCAGGGGCGGCGGAGAAATCCACGGTGTGGAGGGCGGTGTGCTCGAAGGGCGTGCCCGCGCTGTAGAGGTGCGTCAGTTCTTTTGTTTCGATGATAGCTTCCATGGATCAAGCTCCTTGGAATGGAGATAGTGTACGCAGAAAAGACGGAACTGGAATCAGTGCTGCCTTAGCATCACAAGATCTTCTTAACCATTATTACAGCATTGTTTTGATCATGTATTACAAACCCACACTTCAAAAAGAGCTCGTATGACGGATTGTTTGACGCAATATCATCGTATAACGTGGTTATACCGTTGCTTTTTGCCGCTTTACATAGCAATTGGATGCCGGTTGTGCCAAATCCATGGTTTCTGTACTTTGCTAAGACTATCACATCACAAAGATGAATGTCCCTTTGCCCATCGTAATGATAAGCAAGCTCACCTACGAAGCGGTCATTCTTGCCGTCATACAAATACCGGTAATACCGTTGAAATTCGGGGGCTTCCAGCCAAGCGCGATACCATTCTTCCCACTTTTCCTTCGGGAACGGAATTGTCCCGCCCCAAGCGTCATTGTAGGACATCGTTTCTTTATCCGACATAAGGCTTTCCCTGAACCAAAGTTCATCCAGCCGAGGCTTGTATACCGTGATCATTTGAAACCACCTCAAATTCCGGTTTGCGGCGCTGTGCACAGCAGCTCTTTCAAAATCCCGGCGCACTCGTCCACCGTCAGGGCGGTGAGGGGCACGTCCACCCCTGCCTGCCGCAGCTCGTACAACAGGGCCACCGGCTCGGGCACCTCCAGCCCCAGGGAGCGCAGGCCGTCCACGTTCTGGAACACCAGCGCGGGGCTGTCGTCCGCCACGATGTGCCCGTCGTGCATGACGATGAGTCGGTCGGCCTGCGCGGCCTCGTCCATGTGGTGGGTGATGAGCACCACAGTGATGTTCTGCTCCCGGTTCAGCCGCCGGACGGTGTCAATGACCTCTTTCCGCCCCACCGGGTCCAGCATGGCGGTGGGCTCGTCCAGTACGATGCACCGGGGCCGCATGGCCAGCACCCCCGCGATAGCTACCCGCTGTTTCTGCCCGCCGGACAGCAGATGGGGCGCGTGCCGGGCATATTCGCTCATGCGCACGGTGGCCAAAGCACTGTCCACCCGCTCCCGGATCTCCTCGGAGGGTGCCCCCAGGTTTTCCGGGCCGAAGGCCACATCCTCCTCCACCACGCTGGCGACAATCTGGTTGTCCGGGTTCTGAAACACCATACCCACCTGACGGCGGACGTCCAGAAGCTTTTCCTCGTCACAGGTGTCTATGCCGTCCACGTAGACCTTACCCCCGGAGGGCAGGAGGATGGCGTTGAAATGCTTTGCCAGGGTGGATTTGCCAGAGCCGTTATGGCCCAGCACCGCCACAAACTCGCCCGGTTGAACAGACAGGGATACCCCGTCCAGCACCGTGGGGGCTTCGCCCTCTTCGAAGGCATAGTGGAAGGTAAGGTTTTCAGTTTGGATGATGGCCTGGGACATAGAAAGATACCTCGATCATGAAGAAGTAGCAGGGGAGACAACCAGCTTTTCGGCAAACCGGGGAAACAGCCTCCGAACGGCCAGCGCCAACAGAAAGCCGCAGAACACGCCAACAATATTGAGCATCAGGTCATCGACGTCGAAGGTGCGGCCGATGAAAAGCTGGCAGATTTCGATGGAAAAGGTGACACAGACTCCGGTCAGCAGCGCCCGCTTCCAGTTGAAGCCCCGCCACAAGAGGGCGGCAAACAGGCCGAAGGGCATAAATAGAACGACATTTGCAACTAAAATGTAGGTGGACTGGGAAAAGGTGTCGAATAGAACCAGGTTGACATTTCCCAGACTGAAAAAGGGAAGTCCTGCCTCATTCCAGGGCATCCCCAGGGGCAGCCCCGCCAGGGAGCGGACAACCCACCTGGGTGTCAGGCCCAGGAGAGCGGCTCCACCGCAGTACATCCAAAAGAGAGCTATAACGGTCTCCCGGGGGAAAGGGCTGAAAAGCTCTTTTCTGTTCAGACATTGCAGACGCAGGGGGCGGAGAAGGAAAAACAGCGCCAGCGCCGGGATTGCGCCGCAGAGCATAGCGAACAGATAACGGAGTGTGAGGCTCATATCAGTGAATGGTCCACCGCCCTGTGGCTCCGCAGGGCAGGGCAAGGCCGGTCTGAGTGACGGGCAGGCCCAGCTCGTCGGACACGGTGCGCCCGCCGAACTTTCCACCGATGACGGTTTGCAAAATATAGGTGAGCACCGACGGGGCCAGCCCCGTGGTATAGGAGTTCAAAATGACGAACAACGGCTCGCCGGACAGCACGCCCGAAACCAGCTCCACAAAGGGGTAAAGGTTTTCCTCCAGCTTCCAGACCTCGCCGGAGGGCCCGCGTCCATAGGAGGGCGGGTCCATGATGACGGCGTCGTATTTCCGTCCCCGGCGAATTTCGCGCTCCACAAACTTGCCGCAGTCGTCGATGATCCAGCGGATAGGCTTGGCCTCCAGGCCGGAGGATTTGGCGTTGTCCCGCGCCCACTGCACCATTCCCTTGGCCGCGTCCACATGACACACGGACGCCCCCGCCGCCGCACAGGCGATGGTGGCCCCGCCAGTGTAGGCGAACAAGTTGAGCACGCTGACGGGACGCCCGGCATTTCGTATCTGCTCCCTGGCGAAATCCCAATTCGCAGCCTGCTCGGGGAACACCCCGGTGTGCTTGAAATTCATCAGCCCCACATTGAAGGTAAGGTCCCGATAGTTGACCTGCCAGCGCTGGGGAACGCTTTTGTCCGCCCACTGCCCGCCGCCGGAGCTGGACCGGGCATACCGGGCGTCGGGCATTCTCCAGCCCCGGTGGTTTCTGGGGGTGCTCCAGATGGCCTGGGGGTCGGGCCGCACCAGGAACTTGTCCCCCCAGCGCTCCAGCTTCTCGCCCCGGCCGCAGTCGATGAGCTCATAATCCTTCCATTGGTCCGAGACCCACACAGAGTCCACCCCCGCCTAGTAAAATCGTATTATTATACATCATCGACCGCCAATAGTCAAATCCTAAGCGGGTTGGCAGAAAAAACCGCCGAAGAATATAGATTCTCCGGCGGCTTCCATATTTTAGGCGCCCAATTCGATCCAAAGGTCGTTGTACAACGCTCTGGTGGCAGGGGGAAGCACCACATAGCTCTCGCACCGCTCCAGCACCTCGGGGGGGGCGGCCATGATCTCGTAGAGCTCTGGGTCCAATTCCTCGCCGTATTTTTCCTCATAATAGGAGGGGTAGTCCTCCAATGCCTGGGTGTTGGGGGAGGCGTAGCCGATATAGTCCATGTTGGCCAGATTGGCCTTGGTGGACGCGATGAAGTTGATCCACTCCATGGCTTCGGCGTAGTGGGGAGCATCCTTGAGCACACACATGGCGTCCACGAACCAGTTGGCCCCCTCCTTGGGGATGACGTAGCGCAAATCCACGCCGTCTGCCTGGTTTTCCAGCATAGACAGGTAATCCCCGGCGTAGTAGGTGGCGATGGCGGCGTTCCCGCCCTCCATCTTCTGGAACACCTGGTCCATCACCTTGCCCTGGAACACCTTGCGCTGGCTGGCGTCGGAGATCAGGGAGAAGGCTTCACGAATTTCTGCCTCGTCGGTGGTGTTCACCGAATAGCCCAGATAGAGCAGAGCCTCGCCCAGCGCGTCTCGGGAGTTGTTGATGAGCAGGACGCTTCCGGCGTATTTGTCATCGTAGAGGGCGCTCCAACTGTCGATTTCCTCGTCCACCATGCTGGCGTTGTAGATGATGCCCAGGGTGCCCCAGGCGTAGGGGACAGTATACTTGTTCTCCGGGTCATAGGGCAGGTACTTGAACCGTCCGTCGATCAGGTCGAAATTGGGAATTTGGCTGTAGTCCAGCTCCTGTAACATCCCCTCCTCGATAAGCTGGGAGATCATATAGTCGGAGGGAACGATGACGTCATAGTCCGCGCCGCCGATCTTCAGCAGGGAATAAAGATCTTCGTTGCTCTCGGAAGTCTGATAGTTGACCCGAATGCCGGTCTCGTCCTCAAATTGAGTGATGAGGTCCTCGTCGATATACTCGCCCCAGCTGCACACATTGACTACTGGCCGGGAGCTGGTGGCCCCGGTGAGCAGGACTACCGCCACAATAAAGGCGCAGGCCATTACGGCCCCCGCCCCCCGGCGCACCCATTTGTAGGAGGGATGGGAGAACTTCATGGACAGCTTCTCGAAGAAAGAGGGGTCCCGAATTTCCTGCTGCTCCGTCCGGCGCTCTTGGCGGATTTCCCGGACGTTGTTCAGCACCAACAGCACTAGCACAGACAAAAACAGCAGGGTGGACACCGCGTTGACCTCCGGCGTGATGCGCTTTTTGGTCATGGAGTAGATGCGCATGGCCAGGGTGGAGGTAGATGACCCGGCGGTGAAATAGGAGATGACGAAGTCGTCGATGGACATGGTGAAGGCGATGAGCGCCCCGGACACGATGCCAGGCTTGATCTCAGGCAGAATCACCTTCCCAAAGGCCTGCATCCAGGTACAGCCCAGGTCCTGGGCCGCGTCCACCAGGTTCTTGTCCATCTGGCGCAGCTTGGGGGCCACGTTCAGGATGACGTAGGGGATGTTAAAGGTGATGTGGGCCAGCAGCATAGTGCCGAAGCCCAGAGCCAACTCGTCGGGCAGATGGAGAATATGCCCCAGCACGGAAAGTTCCTGGGTGTTGAACCAGTGGGCGAAGGCCCCCCAGCCCTCGAAAAAGGCCACAAAGAACAGACACAGGGACACACCAGTGACGATATCCGCGTTCATCATGGGGATGTCGTTGACCACCAGCAGGGCATCCCGCTTGCGGCGGCTCAGGGAGTACAGGCCAATGGCGGCGAAGGTGCCCGCCACCGTGGAGATGGCTGTGGCCAGCAGGGAAACCAGCAGGGTGGTGTACAGGCTGTTCATAATGAGCCGGTTTTTGAACAGTGCGGTATACCATTTCAAGGAAAAGCCCTGCCATACCGCGCTGGATTCTCCTGCGTTGAAGGAGAAAATGATAAGCAGGAAGATGGGCAGGTACAAAAACAGGAAAGTCAGGCCGATGAAAATGCGGCTCCCGACGCGGTTCTTGCGTTTCAAGTCAGCCCCCCCCTTTCGTGGCCGTGCGGCAGCGTGGGGTAACGCAGACAAACCGAAGCGAAACTAAAGTTCTTTTTGCATACTTTTTCTTTCAAGAAAAAGTATGTCAAGAAAAAGTAAGTCATAGCATCACCGCCTGTTCCTCGCCCTCGCCAAAGTGGTTCATGACCACCATGCAGACGACAACGATCACCATCATCACCATGGACACGGCCGCGCCCAGGTGGGGGTTATAGGCCCCGCCCTTGAACTGGGTCTCGATCAGGTCGCCCAGCAGCATGGCGCCCTGAGTGCCCCCGCCCAGCAGGCTGGAGATGGCAAAGGTGGATACGGAGGGGACGAACACCATGGTCACTCCGGACAAAATGCCCGGCAGGGACAGGGGAAAGATCACTTTGGAGAACACTCGAGCCGAGTCGGCCCCCAGGTCCCGGGCGGCCTCGATGAGGGAGCCGTCCAGTTTGACAATGACGGAATAGATGGGCAGGATCATGAAGGGCAGATAGTTGTACACCATGCCCAGCACCACCGCGCCGGAGGTGCCGATCATCTGGAGGTGGTCCACCCCCAGCAGGTCCAGCAGGCCCACGGTCCGGAACAGCTGGTTGAGCAGGCCGTTATTCTCCAGAATGGACATCCAGGAATAGGTGCGCAGCAGAAAGTTGATCCACATGGGCAGCATGACCAGGGCCATGGCAATCCGCTGGAACCGGGGTCCTTCCTTGGCCATCCAGTAGGCCACCGGATAGCCGATCAGTAGACATATCACCGTGGCCACCAGCGCCAGCCAGAAAGAGCGCAGGAACACAGACAGATACACACCCATCCGGGTGAAGTTTCCAACGGAGGCGTAGGCAATGTTGGTATCGGGGTCCACCACCGTAAAGGCATACACCATCATGATGAGAATGGGGATGACCACGAACAGGGCCATCCAGATCACATAGGGAAAGGTGAACCAGGAGCGCTTATTCTTCATAGCCGCCCTCCTGGGAGTCACGCTCCTCTCCATCCTCGTCCTCGGGCTCCACCACGTCCAGCTCGTCGTACTCCTCGGAGTAAGAGGAGTAGTCTCCAAACATCCCGGAATACTGGCTCTTTTTCATGACATGGATGCCGTCTGGGTCGATTTTGATGCCGATACGGCTGTCCACCGGGCAAAAATCGGTGGTCTGGATGAGCCACTTGAAGCCGTAAAAGTCCACTATGGTGTCATAGTGCACGCCCTTGAAGGTGACGGAGGTGACGGCGCCCCGAAGTTGTCCGGCGGCCTCGTCCACAATGTCCACGTCCTCGGGGCGGATGACCACATCTACCGGCTCATCCTTGCCGAAGCCCTTATCCAAACACTGAAATTTCCGGTTAAAAATCTCCACCACCCTGTCGGCCCGCATGATTCCGTCGATGATGTTGGACTCGCCGATGAAGTCCGCCACGAAGGCGTTTTTCGGTTCGTTATAAATGTCCTCGGGAGTACCGATCTGCTGGATGCGCCCGCCGTCCATCACCACCACGGTGTCGGACATGGCCAGCGCCTCCTCCTGGTCGTGGGTCACATAGATGAAGGTAATCTCCATCTCCTGCTGAATCCGCTTCAGCTCGTTCTGCATATCCTTGCGCAGGCGCATATCCAGCGCCCCCAGCGGTTCGTCCAGCAGCAGCACCTTGGGCCGGTTTACCAGAGCCCGGGCGATGGCCACCCGCTGCTGCTGTCCGCCGGACAGGGCAGATACCGGGCGCTTCTCGAAACCCTTCAGGTTGACAACCTCCAGCATTTCCATCACGCGCTCGTGAATCTCCCGCTCGGAGATTTTCACCTTTCGGCCGTCCCCGTCCTTCTTGGGGATGCGCAGGCCGAAGGCCACGTTCTCGAACACGTTCAGATGCGGAAACAGCGCGTACCGCTGGAACACTGTGTTCACCGTCCGCAGATGCGGCGGCACATCATTGATCCTCACGCCGTCAAATAAAACGTCCCCGGCGGTCGGCGACAGAAACCCGCCTATCATCCGAAGAGTGGTTGTCTTGCCGCACCCGCTGGGGCCCAGCAGCGTGAGGAACTCTTTGTCATTGATATACAGATTGATGTGGTCGAGCACGACCTCGTCGCCGTAGGACATGACACAGTCCCGCAGGCGGATCAGCTCCTTGGACATTTATCCTCCCCCATTTCTAATGATGAGTGTTTTTTCAGCTCCCTTGTTATAGTTCCCGGCTAGTGCCCGCCGCAGCAAGCAGCCCTTTCGAGCCCGGGGTTTCACGGATAGCGAGTTGCATTATACTGGTTTGTCACCAACTTGTCAATGATTTTGGGGGAAATTGCTCGGAAAATAGGACCGTCATTTTCTGGTAGCTTTTGGACGAGGGGTGTGTTACAATCGGAGGGTATTAAGTTTGGAGAAAACGAGGGGGAGAAGCTGTGAAAATCGCCTATCTGGGCATCGACCTGTTAAAGCCTGTTTTAGACGCGCTGCTAGAGGAAAGATGCCAGGTCCTCAAGCTGTTCACCTGCCCGGTGGACAACGTGACGGAATTTAACACCGCCGTCATCAAAACAGCGGAGAAGCGGGGGATACCCTACACGCTGGACCGCATCACCGCCGCAGATCTGGATGAGCTGGCAGCTCAGGGCTGCGAATTGCTGGCGTGCGCGGGGTACTACTACCGAGCGCCCATCACGGACGCCTTTCCCATGGTGAATTTCCACCCGACTCCTCTGCCTGTTGGCCGGGGGTCCTGGCCCATGCCGTGGCTCATTTTGGAGGGTGCAAAGCTGGGCGGCGTTACTGCCCACAAAATGGCGGCAGAGTTCGACACCGGGGAGATCTTGCTCCGGGAGCGCTTCCCCTTGGACGAGCGGGAGGACCACCAGACCTATATGGAAAAGGTATCCGAGCGGGTGCCCGGTATGGTCCACGTGCTGATCCACAACCTATCCCAGGTGTTGGAAAATGCCCAGCCCCAGGGAGCGGGGGAGTACTGGCCCCTGCCCGCCGAGAAGGATTGGACCGTGACCCCTGACATGGACGCGGCCCGGGTGGACCGTATCCTCCGGGCCTTTTACGGCTACGAGTGCGTCTACCGGGATGGGGAGCGCAAGACGGAGCTAATTGGCGGACGGGTGATCTTTGGTGAATCGAAGGGCCGGCCCTTTTCAGTGCAGGGCGGCTATGTCGTGGCGGATAAAATGAAAGCACTTAAATGATAGCAAAAGAAGCCCTCACACCGGCGGTGCGGGGGCTTCTTTTGGCGGTTCAAGGAAAGGTACCCCCTTTTTTATACGTTGGGCAGGACCACGGTGAAAGTGGTCAGCCCCGCTTCACTCTTGGCGGAGATGGCTCCGCCGTGGAGCTCCACGATTTCCTTGGCTATGGCCAAGCCAAGGCCCGCGCCTCCCGTCCGGGAGGCGCGGGAGGAATCCAGCCGGAAGAACTGCTCAAAGATGCGCCCCAGCTTCTCCTCAGGGATGGTGACCCCGGAGTTGGCAAAGGTCAGGATGATGGCGTCCTGCCCCACCGTAGCGGCGATGTTTACCACCGTGCCCGCTGTGCTGTAGTGGCAGGCGTTGCGCAGGAGGTTGTCGAACACCCTTGCCAGCTTGTCCGGGTCGCAGCCGTATTCCATGGCCGGGGGCAGGTCCAGCGCACAGGTAAGGTCCCGTTCGGCAAACTGAGGTTCGAACTCGCTGGCCACCTGCTGGAGCATCCGGGACAGGTCTACGGACCGCTTTTCCAGCTCCAGGTGGGTGAGGTTGAACCGGGTGATGTCGAAAAACTCGTTGATGAGGTCCTCCAGCCGCTCCGCCTTGTCCAGGGCGATCCCAGTATACCGGGCCCGGAACTCCGGGGACAGGTCCGGCTCGTCCCGCAGAAGGGTGAGGTAGCCGATAACGCTGGTCAGCGGCGTTTTCAGGTCGTGGGCCAGGTAAACGATGAGGTCGTTTTTGCGCTGTTCCGCCTCCCTTGCCGTCAGGGTGTCCCGGAGGGCCTTTTCCCGTACCAGGTTGAGCTGTGTCTCCGTCTGCTCCAGGCCGGAGGGCAGGGTGATAGGGGTCTCGGTGGGATGGGCCAGGGTCTGGGCGGCCTGAGCCAGGGCGTCCAGATACCGCATGGGGCGGGAGATGAACAAATAGCTGATGACCAGCCAGCCCAGCCCGGTCACGACGGCATAGGTGAAAACAATATATTGGGCCAGTACGTGAAGGATGGGGTAGAGCCATTCGGCGCCGCTCCAGGTCCGCATCTGGCACAGGAGGAAGGCCAGATAGGCGATAAAGGCCACCATAAAAGCCCAGCCCAGCAGAGCCAGGATATATTGAATCCACATTTGCCAGGAAAGCCGTTTGCTATTCAATGGTGTAACCCACCCCCCACACGGTCTTGATGAATTTAGGTTTCCGGCTGGGCTCGTGCATCTTTTCCCTCAGCCGGGCGATGTGGCTCATGACGGTGTTGTTGCTGTCCATGTACTTTTCGCCCCACACCGCCTCGAACAGCTCCTCGCTGGACACGACCCGCCCCCGCCGCTGGCAAAGATACCATAAAATGGAGAATTCCAGCGGTGTCAGGGATAATTCCTCCCCGAACAGGGTGCATTTGTGGGTGGTCTTGGAGATCAGCAGGCCCAGGAAGTCGAACTCCTCCGGCTCTGCCGGGGTTGGAACGCCCTGGTTGTACCGGATGTACCGACGAAGCTGGGTCTTGACCCGGGCCATCAGCTCCAACGGGTTGAAGGGCTTGGTGACGTAATCATCTGCGCCGAGCGTAAGGCCTGTGATCTTGTCCATGTCCCCCACCTTGGCGGTAAGCATGAGGATGGGGAACAGGTGGTTCTCCCGGATGCGGCGGCACAGGGCGAAGCCGTCCATATCGGGGAGCATGACATCTAAAATGGCCAGGTCCAGAGGTTGGGTTTCCACACAGGCCAGGGCGTCAGTGGCGTTATAGAATTTGTGGACGGTGAAGCCATCGTTTTGCAAATAAACTTCCACCAGGTCGGCAATGGCGGTCTCGTCATCCACCACCAGGATATGGGACATGGGGAACACTCCCTTTCTGCTGTGTATTCTCCAAATGATACCATGCTTCGGCGGCTTTTACAAGTCAAAACCCCGCCCGCTCAAAGAGGGGACGGGGTCAATGCGTTTTAGAATGCGTGCCCGATATCGGTCCGGAAGTGCATATCCTGGAAGGAAATGGGCTTGGCCGCGGCATAGGCGTTGGCGATGGCATGCTCCAGGGTGTCCCCCAGGGCGGTGACGCCCAGTACCCGCCCGCCGTTGGTGACGATCTGCCCGTTCTTCTCAGCGGTTCCGGCGTGGAACACCACGGCGGATTTGCCCGCCTCCTCCAAGCCGGAGATGGGACAGCCCTTCTTGTAGTCCAGCGGGTAGCCGCCAGAGGCCAGCACCAGACAGCAGGCGGCCTGCTCCTTCCAGGAGAAGTCGGCCTTGTCCAGCGTTCCCTCCCGACAAGCGGTGAAAATGTCCATCAAATCGCCGTCCAGCAGGGACAGCACCGCCTGACATTCCGGGTCGCCGAACCGGGCGTTGTACTCCACCACTTTGGGGCCGTCTGGTGTGAGCATCAGCCCAAAGTAGACGACCCCGTGGAAGGGCCGCCCCTCCGCCTTCAGCGCCGCCACGGTGGGCTGGAAAATTTCCTCCACGCACCGCTTGGCCACCTCCGGCGTGTACTGGGGCGGGGGGGCGATGGCCCCCATGCCGCCGGTGTTGGGGCCCTGGTTGCCGTCAAAGGCCCGCTTGTGGTCTTGGCTGGAAATCATGGGCCGCACGTGTTCCCCATCGGCGAAGGCCAGAACGGTGATTTCCGGCCCGGTCATGCACTCCTCAATGACCACGGTGGAGCCGGACTCGCCGAACTTCTTGTCCTCCATCATCTCCCGGGCGGCGGTCTTGGCGTCCTCCACGGTGGAGGCCACCACCACGCCCTTGCCCAGGGCCAGACCGTCCGCCTTCACCACGATGGGCGCGCCCTGTTCCTCAATGTAGGCCAAGGCCTTATCCAACTGGGTAAATGTCTCATATTTGGCGGTGGGGATGTGGTACTTTTTCATCAATTCCTTGGAAAATGCCTTGCTTGCCTCAATGATGGCGGCGTTGGCCCGGGGACCGAAGGCGGGGATGCCCGCCGCCTCCAGCGCGTCCACCATGCCCAGGGCCAAGGGGTCGTCTGGGGCCACCACCACAAAGTCCATGGCGTTGTCCCTCGCCCACTGGACCATGCCGTCCACGTCGGTGGCCTTCACATTCACGCACTTTGCCACCTGGGCAATGCCCGCGTTGCCGGGGGCGCAGAACAGCTCGGTCACCTTGGGGCTCTGAGCCAGCTTCCAACAGATGGCGTGCTCCCGACCGCCGCCCCCTACCACTAATACTTTCATCCGTTTTTCCCCCCGTTTTCCAGGGCTGAGCCGTCAATCAGCCCGTAATCCTTGTATATAGACAGCATATACTGACAGGTCATTTTGTTGCTCCAATATTGCCGGAAGGTGGCGGATTTCTCCTTGCCCTCCGCCTTGAGCTTTTCCATACGGGCGGAAAACTCCCCGTAATTTTTTTGGACGTCCACCAGCATCAGCTCGAAGGCCGCTAACCGCTCCTGCTCGCTCATACTCAATGATGGAACAGCCGCATCCCGGTAAAGGTCATCACCATGTCGTGCTTGTCAGCGGTAGCGATGACCTGGTCGTCCCGGATGGAGCCGCCGGGCTGGGCGATGTACTTGGCCCCGGACTTAAAAGCCCGCTCCACGTTGTCGCCGAAGGGGAAGAATGCGTCGGAGCCAACCGTCACGCCGGACATCTGGGCAATCCAATCCTTTTTCTCCTGCTCGGTGAGAATGTCGGGACGCACCTTAAAGGTGTTCTGCCACACGCCCTCGGCAAGCACATCGTCATGCTCGTCGGAGATGTACAGGTCGATGGCGTTGTCCCGGTCCGGGCGGCGGATGCCGTCCACGAACTTCAGGCCCAGCACCTTCGGATGCTGCCGCAGCCACCAGATATCCGCTTTATTGCCCGCCAGACGGGTGCAGTGGATACGGCTCTGCTGGCCCGCACCCACGCCAATAGTCATACCGTCCTTCACGTAGCACACCGAATTGGACTGGGTGTATTTCAGCGTGATGAGAGACAGGAGCATATCATGCTTGGCGTTCTCTGGCAGGTCCTTGTTGGCGGTGACGATGTTCTCCAGCATATTCTCGTCGATGGCCAAATCGTTATACCCCTGCTCGAAGATGATGCCGAAAATGCTCCGGCGCTCGATGGGAGCGGGGGTGTAATTCGGGGCGATTTTCACCACGTTGTAGCCGCCCTTGCGCTTGGTTTTCAGAATTTCCAGCGCCTCGTCAGTGTAGCCGGGGGCAATCACGCCGTCGGACACCTCCAAGGCCAGAAAGCGGGCGGTATCGGCGTCGCACACGTCAGACAGCGCTGCCCAGTCGCCGAAGGAGCACAGCCGGTCCGCACCCCTGGCCCGGATGTAGGCGCAGGCGATGGGGGACAGCTCCCCCTCGGGGGCAAAGTAAATATGCCGTTCTACGTCGCTGAGGGGGCGGCCCAAGGCCGCTCCGGCGGGGGAGACGTGCTTGAAAGAGGCGGCGGCGGGCAGGCCGGTGGACTTTTTCAAGGCCTTGACCAACTGCCAAGAGTTCAGCGCGTCCATAAAGTTGATGTAGCCGGGTTTTCCGTTCAGCACCTCCAGGGGCAGGTTGGCGTCCCCCTTCATGAAGATGCGGGCGGGCTTTTGGTTGGGGTTGCAGCCATATTTCAGTTCCAGTTCGGTCATATCAGGTATCTCCTCCTTTGTCATCCTTGCTGTGTTTCATCGCGTGTAAAATACAGATACCCATGGTTAAAATGGGGAAAAACACCCTGAAGCACAAAAAGCCATATCCATAAAGCTGGGGCATTTCGATATTTGTATCCAGAAGTAATCCGATGAACCATGCGGCCAATGTGGAGATGATTGCTTTCCAATACATGATAAGCGTCCTCTCTTACCAGTGCTTGTTGATGATGGAGGTCTCGTCGTCCCCGGTCTCCAGGTCGATGTACCGCACGAACAGCGACACCTTGTTGTCATCGTTCAGCGCCAGCCATAAATCGCCCGCCAGGGTCTCCGCGTCGAGGGCGGCGACGGACACCACCCGCGGCTCGCCTTGGAAGGAGGGGAGGGGATTGCCGTCGCTCTCATAGGTGTGGATGAAATGCCCCGTCCCTGCCTTGGGGGCATCATACTCGTAGAAGTACCGGCAGGCGCAAGAGGGGTCGCCGTCCAGGCTCTTGAGGATGGACAGGTCATAGGAGCCGTTGGGCTTCACCACTCCGGAAATGCGGGGGGTGTAGTTGGGCCCGTCCGGCTCGAAGGTGCGGGTGTTCAGCGCGTGACGGTAGCAGTGGCCCGCCAGGATGTTGTCCCGGATGGTGTCGGTCTGGTCGCCGTTGGTGACGATGGTAATGCCGTTGTCCATCTTCCGCACAGGATGGTAGATGATGAGGGAGGGGTCGGTCATTTTGCTCTCATCGAAGGCTTTAGTCCGGATTCCGTCGTCGGTCTCCTCGAAAACCCGGTTGCGGCTGTTCTCGCTGCGGCCCATGATGAAGTAGGCGATGACGGCGCTCCTGTTATCGGCGGAGCGGCCCAGCATAATGCCCCGGCCAGGATAGGGGTTGTTCTGTAAATACTCGGTCATGTCGATCATTGCAGACACTCCTTTGATAGATTCAACGGCTTCAAAATGCGGACGGTACGGCCCTCCACCTTCAAACGTCCCTGGCAGAACAGGGACACGGCTCGGGGCAGGATGACCCACTCCGCCTGCTCCATGATGCGGCGCTGGAGGGTTTCCGGGGTGTCGTTTTCCTCCACGGCCACCGCCTTTTGCAGTACGATGGGGCCGCCGTCGCACTCTTCGCTGACAAAGTGGACCGTGGCGCCGGAGACCTTGACGCCGTATTCCAGCGCCCTCTCGTGGACGTGGAGCCCATAGCACCCCTCGCCGCAGAAGGAGGGGATCAGGGCGGGATGGACATTTAAAATGGCGTCAGGGTAAGCCTTTACCATCTCCTCGGTGAGGATGACCATGAACCCGGCCAGCACCACCAGGTCGATGTCCAGGGATTTCAGCTTTTCCACCAGCGCTGCGGTCATAGCCTGGTTGGAGGGATAGTCCTTCCGGGCCAGCACATAGCCGGGGATGTTGGCCCGTGCGGCCCGCTCCAGAGCGTAGGCCCCGGGCTTGGAGGCGATCACAGCGGCAATCTCCCCGTTGATGATCTCGCCCCGGCGCTGGGCGTCGACCAGAGCCTGAAGATTGGTACCGCCGCCGGAGACCAGCACGGCGATGCGCTTCGTTTTCATACCAGCTCCACGCCCCCGTCGCCGGAGACCACCTCGCCGATGGCGAAAGCCTCCTCGCCGGCCTCCTGGAGCACAGACAGGGCCTGGTCCACCTGTCCGGCAGACACAGCCAACACCATGCCGATGCCCATGTTGAAGGTATTATACATATCCCGCTCCGGGATGTTCCCCAGCCGCTGGATGAGCTTGAAAATGGGCGGGCAGGGGAAAGCGTTCAGTTGGATTTTCGCGGTGAGGCCGTCCGTCATCATCCGGGGCACATTCTCATAGAAACCGCCGCCGGTAATGTGGCTGACGGCGTGGATGTCCACACCCGCCCCCAGCAGGCCCTTGACCGCCTTGACATAGATCTTGGTGGGGGTGAGCAAAGTCTCCCCCAGCCCCTTGCCGCCCAGCTCGTCCAGGTGGGTGTGCAGGTCGGCGTGCTCGATGTGGAGCACCTTGCGCACCAGCGAGAACCCGTTGGAGTGGACGCCGGAGGAGGTCAGGCCGATGAGGGCGTCCCCCTGGGCCAGCCTTTTGCCGTCGATGATCTTCTCCTCGTCCACGATGCCCACGGAGAATCCGGCCAGGTCGTACTCCTCCACGGGGTAGAAGCCGGGCATTTCGGCAGTCTCGCCGCCCACCAGGGCACATTCCGCCTGACGGCACCCCTCGGTAATGCCTGCCACGATCTGGGCAATGCGGGCGGGGTCGTTCTTGCCGCAGGCGATGTAGTCCAGGAAGAACAGCGGAGCGGCCCCGCCGCACACGATGTCGTTGACGCACATGGCTACGCAGTCGATGCCCACGGTGTCGTGCTTGTCCATCAAAAAGGCCAGCTTCAGTTTGGTGCCCACGCCGTCGGTGCCGGACACCAGCACGGGCTTTTTCATCCCCGTCAGGTCGGGGGCAAACATACCGCCGAAGCCGCCCAGGGTGCCCATCACGCCGGGAATGTAGGTGGATTCCACCATAGGCTTGATACGCCGCACCGCCTCGTATCCGGCGGTGACGTCCACCCCGGCGGCGGCGTAGGATGCGGAATGGGAGTCTTTCATACCAGTTGGTCCCTCCATTTTGCGCACTGTTCGATGCGTTTGCCGCCGTCGCCCTGTTTTTCGTCGTAGGCGAACTGCTTGAGCAGGCCGCAGGGGAAGGCTTCGCATTGGCCGCAGTGCTCCTTTGTTTTTTCCTCGCAGCAGGATTTTACGGGACAGCTGTCGCCCCAAAAGGGGTTTTGGATCGCTACACAGCCGGTGCAGCCCATCTGCTCACGATAGGCGCACTCGCCGCACAAAATGCCGCACCGTGACTCGATCATGTCGTTCCATCCCCTTCATGTTATTCTTTCCCGGTCCAGCAGTAGGTGCATACCTTGTCCCGGTCGATGCCGATGGCCTCCAGCAGGCCGTCCAGGGACTGATAGCCCAGGGAATCGAAGCCCAGCTTGTCGCAGATGGCCTTGAGCATACACTGCCCCCGCTGGGTAGTGCCGTCAGCGTACTCCTCCAGGTGCTGCTGGCCCTCGTCGCCCTCCAACTCCTGGACGATGCTCCGGGCCAGCAGCTCCATGTCGGAGTTGCTCCGGGAGAAGTTCAAATATTTGCACCCGTACATGATGGGCGGGCAGGCGGAGCGCATATGGACCTCCTCCGCCCCCGCGCCGTACAGGAAATCCACCGTTTCCCGCAGCTGGGTGCCCCGGACGATGGAGTCATCCACAAACAGCAGCTTTTTGCCCTGGATCAGCTCGGGGACGGGGATCTGCTTCATCTTTGCCACCTGGTTGCGCACCTCCTGGCTGGAGGGCATGAAGGACCGGGGCCAGGTGGGAGTGTATTTCACGAAGGGCCGGGCAAAGGGCTTGCCGCTGCGGTTGGCGTAGCCGATGGCGTGGGGCACGCCGGAGTCGGGCACGCCCGCCACATAGTCCACCTTGGGCAGCTGTCCCCGGGCCACCTCGTCCCGGGCCATGATCTCGCCGTTGCGGCAGCGCATGACCTCCACGTTCTGGCCCTCGTAGTTGGAGTTGGGGTATCCGTAATAGGTCCACAAGAAGGCGCAGATGCGCATTTTGTCCCCGGCGGAGGCCAGGGTCTCCCAGCCGTCGGCAGTGATGCGGACGATCTCGCCCGGCCCCAACTCATAGGCGTTGTCATACCCCAGCTTGGTGCAGGCGAAGGACTCGAAGGACACACAGCACCCCTCGTCATTTTTGCCGATGAGCACGGGGAGACGGCCCACTTTATCCCGTGCGGCGATGATGCCGTCCAGGGTGAGAATTAGGATGGTGGAGGAGCCGTCGATGACCTCCTGGGCATACTGGATGCCCTCTACCAGCGTGTCTTTTTGGTTAATGAGTGCGGCGGTAAGCTCGGAGGCGTTCACCTTTCCGGAGCTCATGGCCATGAACTGGCGGGTGTGGCCGTTGAAATAGCCGTCCACCAGCTCCTCGGCGTTGTTGATGATGCCCACGGTAGAGATGGCGTACACCCCCAGATGGGAGCGCACCAGCAGAGGCTGGGGATCGGTGTCGCTGATGCAGCCGATACCGGAGGTGCCATGAAACTTCTCCAAATCCTTCTCGAACTTGGTGCGGAAGGGGGTGTTCTCGATGGAATGGATCTGCCGCTGGAAGCCGTCCTGCTGATCGTAGATGATCATGCCGCCCCGGCGGGTGCCCAGATGGGAGTGGTAGTCCACGCCGAAAAAGATATCAAGGGTGATGTCGCGCTTGGAGATCGCGCCAAAAAATCCGCCCATCGCTTACTTCCCCATCAGGCGGCGGCTCATCTCCTGATAAGCGCCCTCCACGTTACCCAGATCCCGGCGGAAGCGGTCTTTGTCCAGCTTCTCCCCGGTCTTGGAGTCCCAGAAGCGGCAGGTGTCGGGGGAGATCTCGTCGGCCAGCACAATGGCGCCGTCGGCAGTCTTTCCAAACTCCAGCTTGAAGTCCACCAGGGTGACGCCGCAGGCGGCAAGCTCCGCCTTGAGGAAGTCGTTGACCTGGAAAGCGTACTTCTTGATGAGCTCGATCTCCTCCCAGGCAGCCAGCTTCAAGGCCACGGCGTGGTGGTCGTTGATGAGGGGGTCGTGGAGGTCGTCGTTTTTATAAGAGAACTCCACGGTGGGCGCATCGAACACGATGCCCTCCTCCACGCCGTAGCGCTTGGCGAAGGACCCGGCGGAGATGTTGCGGATGATGACCTCCAGGGGGACGATG
>CAJUQN010000010.1 GCA_910588625.1 uncultured Oscillospiraceae bacterium | reverse complement strand
GGTAGCGGGGTGGCTTCGCCGAGCCTGCTGGCCCATATCATGAACAGTAAATATATTATGGCAGTTTTTCGTGTGGAGCGTACCAGCAATTACACCGTCATGAGCAATTACCACCTGCGGGATAAGACCATCTCCTTCAAGGCCAAGGGCCTGCTGTCCATGATGCTCAGTCTCCCGAAAAATTGGGATTTTACCCTCGCAGGTCTTGCCCGCATCAGCCTGGAGGGCAAAGACGTCGTCCGCGCCACCGTAGTGGAGCTGGAGAAAGCTGGGTACATCCAGTGTCACCAGACCACCGACAAGGCCGGAAAATTTGGCAGCAACGAGTACATCATCCGGGAATATCCCGCTTCTCACGAGCCGCCCCCGGAAGGGCCGTCTCCGGCCCAGCCGTTGCCGGAAAACCCGACAACGGAGAATCCGTCAACGGTTTCCACGCAGACGGGAAATCCAACGCAAATAAATAAAGACCCAGTAAAAAAGAGAAAAAAATAACTGACTCAGTAAGTATAGAATCTTTTCCCTTCCCTTCATCCCCTCCCACCCTCTCCACGCCTGCGGCGGCAGAGCCGCCTGAAGCGAAGGGAAGGAAGCGGAGCAGGAGCAGCGGGATGAGCCAAGGCGAGATGGACGCATATCGGGAATTGATCCGGGAGAACATCGGCTATGACGATTTCGTGCGGGAGCACCCCTATGACGTGGGCCAGCTGGACGAGATGGTAGAGCTGATGGTGGAGGCAGTCTGCTCCAAAAAGAAAAATATCCGGGTGGCAGGGAAGGACTTCCCCCAGGCGGTGGTGAAGTCCCGGCTGCTGAAGCTGGACAGCGAACACATCCGCTTCGTGTTCGACTGCCTCCGGGAGAACACCACCCAAATACGGAACATGAAGCACTACCTGCTGACTGTGCTGTACAACGCCCCGGCCACCATTGAGAACCACTACGCCGCCCAGGTCAACCATGATCTCTATGGCGGAGAGGCAGCATAGATGCAGACACAGCGCCATGCCGCTGGCAAGGCGCTGTTCTCATTTCGTTGGGGGCAGGGTGGCGTTCAGCAGATCCCCCGCCCGAACACCCAGAGCGTCCGCAATGTTGTAGAGCACTTCCAGAGAAAAGGGCCGCACGATGTTGGGGGCCTCGATGGAACTCAGGTGGGAACGGCTGATCTTTGCCTTCTCCGCCAGTTTCTCCTGGGACATCCCCTGCATTTTTCGCAGGCTGGCGATTATCAGGCCAAGTTCGACAAATCTGTCCCGATTGCCGAATTCCACTTCCTTCTTGCTCATCCAAGGCATCCCCCTGTTATTAGGATGCCTTTATTATAAAATTTTTACGCTTCGTTATCCGCTCTTGTTATTAGGCTATTGACTAATATGTTGAGCAATCCTATAATTAAAAGGGCGCACGCTTATTAGAATTAACTTGAATCGGGTACGCTACCAGGGACCAATTTTATAAAAGCGGAAAGGTCGTATTGTTATGATTTATATGGAAGAAGTACGGAAAGAATTGGACACCATTCTCAAAGCCTTTGAGAATTATATTGATGGGCAGAATTACTTTGATATAGTCTACTCCAAGAAAATCGGCTATGTCTGGATCGTGGTTGATGAACCCGGAGCGGCAGGCGCGGAGCAGCTTGACACACCGGAGGCCATGCTGGACAACCTGTTTAATGACATAATCAACGATGTTGTTGCTCCCCGTTCAACCACCCACCTAAACGAAACGCGCACCATGACGGAAAGCGAGGAAGCGGAATGCCGCCGCAGGATCACTGCCATTCTGGAACAGATTGAGGGCGGCGGAGCCAAATACCTGGAATACCTGGACGACTATATCAAAGACTATCAGGAACGCTACGCCGGGGACGGTGGATCGTGTTAAAAAACTGCTGCGCGTTCACCAGCCATCGACCGCGTAAATTCCCTTGGAAGTATGATGAGGCAGACAGCCGATGTGCGGGAAGGAGCGATGGTCGTGAGCGGAAAAGCCACACTGTCAGATGTATTTGATGGGATGCTCTGCGGCCGGTCTGGGGGTTGCGGCCTGGGTTGCCAATAGCGGCCGATTCGACAGGCGAGATCCCCACAAAAATGGGGGTATCAAAATGTTCTTTATGCGTGGAAACCCTTGATATTACAGTGTTCCTATTAAAACTCATTCATATTATATCGCTTCCCCTGAGATTTTCAAATGCTGCTGCCCTGGGCTTTTTGCGGTTTTGCATGATTGAATGGAGAAAACGGCGGAATTTATTTCCGAGGGGGTCTTTGGGCTTGCCCGATGTGCCGAATTGTGTTATAATTTAAAAAATAAATGGACTGTAATTCAGGAAGGGTGGTGGAGGCGATGCTTCGCGTGGCCGATGGCAGCCGGCGGTGCGTCAGCTTTGTTTCAGCCTCTGCCCACATGGGTATCATTGACGGCCATTTTCGAGGTGCTGTGCTGGCTGCTGATCTCTGATATGGATGTGGCTTCTACCAGCGTATTGTATCCGGTGAGCATTTGGCTGGCCCAGTGCTACTGCGCAACCATGCTGTATTTCCAGTACACACTGTTCTCCAAAAAGTGCCATAAAAGAAAGAGCTAGAGATACTAAACGCCCTCTGACACCAGAAGGAGGAGCAGTATCAGCTGTCCTGTGTGGCGGACGGCAAGCAGTCGGCCTTTATGGACCCAGTGGATATCTACGCCATTCTGGGCAAAGCCCTGAATAACGCTATTAAGAGTGTTCAGGGGCTGAGCGACCCAGAGCGGCGGATGATTGACGTGCTCATCTGCCGGGAGAAAATATTTACCGTGTTCCAGGCGGTTAACCCCATGGAGGGGACGCTGAACTTTTGGGGCGGCCTGCCCTTAAGCACAGGCCCAGGGACGGCTGCCACGGTTTTGGCTTGAAGAGCATCCGGCACTCGGTGGATTGGTGATATTGCACAAAAACGGGAGAAGCAAAGGGAGAGATAGGATGAGAAAAAGTATCAAACTTATGACCGGTTGGAGGTTCTCCAAGCCGGACCAGCAGGAGATCACAGTGGACCTTCCCCACACCTGGAACAATGTGGATGGTCAGGACGGCGGGGACGACTACTGGCGGGGGACCTGCGTCTACCAAAAGACTTTCCCCAAGCCAAAGCTTGACGCGGACCAGCGGACCTACCTGGAGTTCCACGGGGTGAACGCCTCCGCCAGGGTGAAGCTGAACGGCAAAGAGGTGGGGACCCACGACGGCGGCTATTCCACCTTCCGCTGGGATGTGACGGATCTGCTCAAGGAGGAAAACCAGCTCACCGTGGACGTGGACAACAGCGTTAATGACCGGGTGTACCCCCAGAAGGCGGATTTTACCTTCTATGGCGGCATCTACCGGGATGTCCAGCTGGTCATCGTCAACGAGGACCATTTCGACATGGACTATTTCGGCGGCTCCGGTCTCAAAGTTACGCCCACCGTAGAGGGAAAGGACGGCCGGGTCCGGGTGGAGACCTTCCACCAGGTGAAGGGCGCCCAGGTGCAGGTCGATCTGCTGGATGCCGCTGGAAAGACCGTAGCTTTCGGCGCGGGGACCGACATCACCATCGCCGTGGCCAATGTGCGCCTGTGGGACGGCGTGGACAACCCATATCTCTACACCTGCCAAGCCACGTTGGTGGTGGAGGGAAGGGAAGTGGACCAGGTTTCCACTCGGTTCGGCGTGCGCACTTTCTCGGTGGACCCGGAAAAGGGATTTTTCCTCAACGGGCGGAGCTACCCGCTCCACGGCGTTTCCCGCCATCAGGACTGGAAGGGCATCGGCAACGCCATCACGAAAGAGCACCATGACACGGATATGGAGCTCATCCGGGAGCTGGGGGCCAATACCATCCGTCTGGCCCACTACCAGCACGACCAGTATTTTTACGATCTGTGTGACCAGTACGGCATGATTGTCTGGGCGGAGATCCCCTATATCTCCGAGCATATGCCCAACGGCAGGGAGAACACGCTCTCCCAGGCCAGAGAGCTGGTGGTGCAGAACTATAACCATCCCTCCATCGTGGTGTGGGGCGTATCCAACGAAATCACCATATCCACCAAGGATAAGGCGGATATGCTGGACAATCACCGGGCGCTGAACGACCTGTATCATGAGCTGGACCCCACCCGCTTGACCACCCTGGCCTGTTACGCCATGTGCGGGCCCTTCAACAAGTCCGCCCATATCACTGATGTGGTGAGCTGGAACCTCTATCTGGGCTGGTACGTGCCGGGGCTGTTCCTCAACGATATGTGGATGAACTTTTTCCATCTGCGCTATCCCAGGCGCCCGCTGGGTTACTCCGAGTATGGTTGTGAGGCCATGCCGAGCCTTCATTCCTCCAAGCCGAGACGGGGGGACCACACCGAGGAATACCAGTGTGTATACAACGAATACATGCTCAACTGTTTTGCCAAGCATCCCTATCTCTGGGCGACGCATCTGTGGAATATGTTCGATTTTGCCGCCGACGCCCGGGACCAGGGCGGCGAGCCGGGCATGAATCATAAAGGCCTCATCACCTTCGACCGCAAGACGAAAAAGGACAGCTTCTACATCTACAAAGCATGGTGGAGCAAGGAGCCCTTTGTCCACATCTGCGGCCGCCGCTATGTGGACCGGCCCGAGACCGTCGCCACCGTAAAGGTGTACTCCAACCAGTCCCGGGTGGCTCTGTACGCCAACGGAAAGCTGGTCGAGGAGAAGTCCGGCGACAAGGTGTTCGAGTTCCAGGTCCCCCTGGAGGGCGATGTGGAGCTGGAGGCGGTGTCCGGCAGGTGCGAGGATTTGTGCGCCATCCGCCGGGTGGACGCGCCCAACCCCGCCTACAAGCTCCAGGGCAAGAGCTCCAACAGCGCGAACTGGGTGTAGAAGCGCGAGCGTAGGCTGGCCGGACCGGCCGGCCCAACGCGAGCGTGACACCGCATCCAAAATGTTCCCAACAGCCGGGGCGGTCAAATCAAGAAGAAGGCATCAGAGTGAAAAAGAAGAAAGGGACCGGCGTGAAGCTCTGGGGCATTCTGACTCCAGTCTCTGCGATTTTGACAGTGGCTGCCATCATCGGCGCGGCGATGGACCGCACCAATACGAGAATCGGAAAGTTCCGCCCCCTTTATGATTCTGGGCAGCGCTGTTATGGCGGTGAGTGTCGTCTGCACGTGCTCATGCCCTTTATCCCAGAGAGCATGATGTGGCTGCGCTATGTGGCGTTCACCGTGATTTACTTCGTCTGAATCATCGGTTACATGTTCCAAACCTCTTGTACCCGGGCCGGTCAGACCGTCCTCACCAACGCCCCCCAATCAGCGGCTGATGGTGGCTGGCGGCGGGTGCAAGCTGGTCCTTGCCGTTGCCGGCGGCATGAACATGGAGCAGGCATGGCGGCATTCACCGACGAAACGGTGAAACAGGTTTGAAAATGTGTTCTAACCCTTGCAGACAAGGGAAAAGCAGGATATAATGGATTCATTACCCAAAGGGCACAGCCCCGAGGGACCGGTGCAGCTTTCCCGCCGCAGAGATGGGTGAGCGAGCTGAATTAACAGGAGGGAACCACATATGCAAATGACATGGCGCTGGTATGGCGAGGGCAACGATCAGATCAAGCTGTCTGATATCAAGCAGATCCCTGGTGTGGAGGGCATCGTCTGGGCGCTCCACGACAAGATGCCCGGTGAGGTTTGGCAGCCGGAGGAGATCGCGGTCGTCAAGACGCAGCTGGACGAGTACGGCTTCAACATGGACGTGGTGGAGTCTGTCAACGTCCACGACGACATCAAGATCGGCCTGCCCACCCGGGACCAGTATATTGAGAACTACAAGCAGACCATTAAGAATCTTGCTCCCTTTGGCGTAAAGGTCATCTGCTATAACTTCATGCCCGTGTTCGACTGGACTCGCACCGACTTATTCCACCCCGTAGGAGACGGTTCTACTGCGTTGTATTACGAGGCGGCGAAGATCAAGCAGGATCCCAAGGAGATGGCGGATTACGTCATGTCTTTCACTGAAAAGTATCACATGACCTTCCCCGGCTGGGAGCCCGAGCGCATGGCCAAGCTGGACGAGCTGTTTGAGAAGTACCGTCCCGTCACCAAGGAGATGCTGTGGGAAAATCTCAAATACTTTCTGGAAGCCATCATGCCCACCTGCCGCGAGTGCGACATCAAGATGGCCATCCACATGGACGATCCCCCCTGGGACATTTTTGGTCTGCCTCGGCTTATGGTGGACGCCGAGGCCGTGGACAAATTCCTGTCTATGGTGGACGACCCCTACAATTGTCTGACCCTGTGTTCGGGCAGTCTGAACGCCAACCCGGAGAACAATGTAGCCTCCATCGTGCGCAAGCACGCCAGTCGTATCGCGTTCGCGCATATCCGCAACATCAAGCATTTTGAGAACGGCGACTTTTCCGAAGCGGCCCACCGGGACTGCTGTGGCGACACCAGAATCCTGGACATTCTCAAAGCCTACCACGACGCCGGCTGGGAGGGTTATATCCGCCCGGACCACGGCCGTCACCTATGGGACGAGGTTCCTGGCAAGGTGCGCCCTGGCTATGGATTATATGACCGTGCTTTGGGCATCATGTATATGCTGGGCGTCTGGGATATGCTGGACAAGCTGGAAGGAAAATAAACTTTGACTACGTATTCCCGCTCCGCCAGGGGCGGGAATACAAATAAACTGACAGGAGGACTCAATATGATGGATTTGCCTTTGAAGGTTGATTTTACCGGGAAAGTAGTGGTTGTCACCGGTGCGGGCGGCGTGCTGTGCGGCACAATGGCAAAAGCCTTCGCCCAGGCTGGCGCAAAGGTGGCCGCTCTGGATCTGAACGAGGAGGCTGTGAAGAAGCTGGCCGACGAGTGCAAGGCCGAGGGCTTCATCTGTGAGGGCTACCAGGCCAACGTGCTGGAGCCGGAGGCTTTGGAGGCCGTCCATGCTCAAGTGCGCAAGGACCTGGGTTCCTGCGACATTCTGGTAAACGGTGCGGGCGGTAATAATCCCCGGGCTACCACCGACAACGAGTACCAGCACGAGGCCAAGGAGGGCCAAAAGACCTTCTTCGACCTGGAGGCCAGCGGCGTTGATTTCGTATTCAAGCTGAACTTCCAGGGCACGCTCCTGCCCACCCAGGCCTTTGCCAAAGACATGGTGGAGCGCAAGAGCGGCTGTATCCTGAACGTTTCCTCCATGAATGCTTATATCCCGCTGACCAAAATTCCTGCCTACTCCGGCGCCAAGGCCGCAATATCCAACTTCACCCAATGGCTTGCCACCCATTTTGCAGGCAGCGGCATCCGCTGCAACGCCATCGCTCCAGGCTTCCTGGTGTCCAACCAGAACCGAAAGCTGCTGTTCAACGAGGACGGCACCCCCACTGCCCGCTCCGCCAAGATTTTGAATGGCACCCCTATGGGCCGCTACGTGGAGAGCGAGGAGCTGCTGGGCGGCGTGTTCTTCCTGTGCGACGACAAGGCCGCCTCTGCCATCACCGGCGTGGTGCTGCCTATCGACGCGGGCTTTGCCGCTTACTCCGGCGTGTAAAAAATTCCGCCTAAACAGCTGAAAATTACCATTCTTTATCTGGTGAACAGCCAAAAATTACCCTAGTCTGTCCTTGACGCTGATACCTGGACAGGGTATGATAAAAGTACCTGCTAAAAACCAGGAAAATTCAGGAGTCTAATGGTATGAAGTCAAGTAGGTGATGCAAGAAAATTTCAAGGGAAATAGGGGACAAAAGGCTATGTTGGCGGTAAAAAGGCAACACCAACCCAAGCCCTGTCCCTGCAAATTTTTGAAACAGGGCCTGTTCGTCAGAGCAGTGAGCGACTTGCTCAGCTCTCTGGCGGGATATACAGGCGGTTGTCCATCAGCAGCCGATAGACCAACCGAACCAGTTTTCTGGCAGTTAAAGCGAGTGCGCGTTTATGCTGGAACTGATTGACCTCTTTGAATTTGAGGTCATAGTAGCGCCGGAACTCAGAGTCGCATCTTCTCACGGAGTTGGCGGCTTCCAGCAGGTAGTAACGGAGATAGCGGTTACCGGACTTGATGAGCTTGCTGTGCTGTGCCTCGAAGTCGCCGGACTGATGCTGTGTCCAGACAAGACCGGCAAACTTGGCAACGGACGCCTGGGAGCTGAAGCGGTGGATATCGCCAATCTCGGCGATGATACCGGCGGAGTAGACCTTGCCGATACCGGGAATGGAGGTCAGCGTGTTGGGGATGATCTCAAACTGCTGCTCAATGGCCTTGTCCAAGACCTTGATCTGCTTCCCCAAAGCCCGCATGGTGGCGATAGAAACGGCCATCGCCTGATTGACTGAGTTATTCACAGTGATGGGCAGACGGTAGGAGTTTCTGGCGGCGGTCTGGATTGCTTTGGCCTTGGCCGCCGGGTCCGCGAAGTTACGCCCGGTTTCATCAATGAATTTGGTGAGTTCGTCCAGGTCGGCGTAGGCCAGCTCGTCCACCGTTTCAAACCGCTCCATCAAGGCGATGGTGGTGGCGCTGGAGTTGGCGATATCCTTGTCCTGGGCCATGCCGCAGCATTTTAGGAACAGGTAATTGGCGAAGTGCTGCTTCTTCTCCCGCGTCAGGTTCTGTACGACATCAAATCTGGCCCTGGTGAGGGTTTGCAGGGATTTATAGCGATAGTCGTCCATGTAGACCTCCTTGCCGATCCTGCCGAAACGGAGATGGTCGGCGATTACAAAGGCGTCTACCCAATCGTTCTTGGGCAGGTCCGGGTAGGATTCCTTGAACTTCCTGACCTGCTTGGGGTTGAGTACATGGAGTTTCCTCTGATACCGGCCCAGCCGCCTGTCCTCGCGGAGCGCGTAGACCAGGCTGTCCCCGTAGATGGATGTGGCCTCCAGGCCGATCACCACATCGTTGAGCCCCATAGTCTCCATTGCCAACACGATCTTCTCTGACATCAGTTTAGCACCGCCCAGGTTGTTTTGCACGGAAAAACTGCTGTGCTTGCTGCCGTCTGGCTTCATCAGGTAGGTCACATTGTTCTTGCTGCTCACGTCAATGCCTACAAAAAGTGGGTTCATGATTTTCACCTCCCCGCGTGGAGATTTCAGGCCAGCAGGCTTTGAGATACCCATGATATCCGGAGCATCCGCAACCTCGCTTATCAGAATCATTCCGGGGCGGGCCAATGCGATAGCCCTCACTGCTGGAAGGGCGGCCCTGCTCCCGGTAAACAGCTAATGAGTTTGCAGCTAACTTCCGGTTCAGGGGAACGGACTCCATCTGAAGCATCCTTTCAGCTCGACAAGGTAATTGAGAACTTGACCCTGCTGTCCTACAGCTATTGTATCACGGGCATCTCATAGCCTGTTGGCCAATTGGAGTGAACCATGCAGATTCACTTTAAATTCATCTGCAAATCTTATTATACGAGGTAATATAATTATGGCTGTCAATCGTTTCGTACTCAACGGCATTTCTTACCACGGCAAGGGCGCCATCCAGGAGATCCCCGGCTTGGTGCAGGCCAAGGGCGTGAAAAAGGCGTTCATCGCCTCCGATCCCGACCTGGTGAAGTTTGGCATCACCAAAAAGGTCACCGACCTGCTGGATGCCAACAACATGGCCTATGAGGTCTACTCCGACATCAAGCCCAACCCCACCATCGAGAATGTAAAGGCGGGTGTGGAGGCATACAAGGCCAGCGGCGCGGACTATATGATTACCATCGGCGGCGGCTCCTCCATGGATACCGGCAAGGCTATTGGCATCATCATCAACAACCCCGAGTTTGCCGACGTGCGCTCTCTTGAGGGCGTGGCCCCCACCAAGAACCGTACCGTGTACACCATCGCCGTCCCCACCACCGCCGGCACCGCCGCTGAGGCCACCATCAACTACGTCATCACCGACGTGGAGAAGAAGCGTAAGTTCGTCTGCGTGGACGTGAACGACATCCCCGACATCGCCATCGTAGACCCTGACATGATGTCTACCATGCCCAAGGGCCTGACCGCTGCCACCGGCATGGACGCCCTGACCCACGCCATTGAGGGCTACACCACCGCCGCCGCCTGGGAGCTGGCCGACTGCCTGAACCTGGAGGCCATCAAGCTCATCTCCGCCAACCTGCGCAAGGCCGTCAATAACGACCCCGAGGGCCGGGAGGCTATGGCTCTGGGTCAGTTTGTCACCGGCATGGCGTTCTCCAACGTGGGTCTTGGCATTGCCCACTCCATGGCTCACACCCTGGGTGCGGTGTACGACACCCCCCACGGCGTGGCCTGTGCCATGATGTTGCCTATCGTGATGGAGTACAACCAGGACGCCACCGGCGACAAGTTTAAGCACATTGCCGAGGCTATGGGTGTGGACACCACCGGCATGGACCAGGCCGCCTACCGCAAGGCCGCCATTGACGCCGTGCGCCAGCTGTCCGTTGACGTGGGTATTCCCACCAAGCTGGAGGCTATGAAGGAGGAGGACCTGGAGTTCCTGGCCCAGTCCGCCGCCGCCGACGCCTGTGCCCCCGGCAACCCCAAGGCCGCCTCTGTGGAGGACTTCAAGGACCTGTTCCGCAAGATCATGTAACTTAGACTGCTTCCTGAACAGGGGCGGGCATAGGCCCGCCCTTGTTTTTGCAAGTATAAAAATAATTCTTTCTTTTTGTTGTAAGGTGTTGACAACCTGTTTTGAGGGGACTATACTGGGCACTGCTGAGAGGCAAAATATGCTATGAAAGGAGGCGCGCACGATGTTGAATAACAGCTTTGTCATTGAGGATGCAGTAATGACTGCTGTGGCTTATAGGGGATGGTTGGGATATTTGCGCGCTTGTAGGGTAGGATAAGTTTCTCTTCCTGTCATTGATCAGTATGCGACGTCCCTTCATCCAGGAGGGACGTTTTTTTGCGCCTGTTTCAGGAAAGGAGAAATTATGGAAACACAGAAAAAACTGTCCTCACGAGAGAAAATCAGCATGATTTTGGACCAGTTGCAGGGAAACTGGGGCTTTTTCGTGGGGGCAATTCTACTGGCGTACATGAACACCATCTGTAACGCCATCATTCCCCAGATCATCAGCGTTACCGTGGACTCGGTACTGGGGACGAAAGAGCCTGACCTGCCCGGTTTTCTGACCGCCCTGCTGCCTCTGGACCAGCTCCGGGCCGACACCTGGGCCGCCCTGTGGATTGCGGCGGGAGCGGTGGTACTGATGGCCGCCGTGCGGGGTGTGTGCATCTTTGGAATGCGCATCAACACAGCCAAGGGCTCGGAGGGCTTTGTGAAAAGGCTCCGGGACAACCTGTACAGCCATATTCAGCGGCTGAGCTTCCAGTGGCATACCGCCCACGCTACCGGCGAGATCATCCAGCGGTGCACCTCCGACGTGGAGGTCATCCGGACCTTCGTATGCAACCAGCTGATGGAGGTGCTGCGCACGGTGTTTCTCATCGTGCTGTATGTGGGCATCATGCTGGTGATGAATTGGAAGCTGGCTTTGATCCCCCTGGCCTTTATCCCGGTGACGGGAGCGGCCTCCGGACTGTTTTACGGGAAGATATCCGCCCGCTTCCAGGTGGCCGACGAGGCGGAGGGGGAGATGACCACCTGCGCCCAGGAAAATCTGACCGGTGTGCGTGTAGTTCGGGCCTTCGGCCGGGAGCGGTTCGAGATCGACCGCTTTGCCCAGAAGAATAACCGTTTTTCCGAGCTTTGGGTGGAGCTGGGCAAGGTGCTCAGCGTATACTGGGCCTCCGGCGTCCTGCTGGTCTGCCTGCAAATTATGGCGGTCATCGTGGCCGGGACAGTGGCGGCGGTGAACGGCGACATCACCCTGGGCGATTTCCAGGCGTTTATCATCTATAACAGCGCCATGGCCTGGCCGGTGCGGTCTCTGGGGCGTGTGCTGTCTGAAATGAGCAAAGCGGGCGTATCCATGGACCGTGTGGGCTACATTCTGAAAGCAGACGAGGAGTCCAACCGGCCCCAGGCCGAAAGCGTTAAGCTGAACGGTGACATCGTGTTTAACCACGTGACCTTCGACTATGAAGGCCAGGAGGTGCTGGAGGACGTGTCCTTTACCATCCCCTGGGGGAGCACCTTTGCTATTCTGGGCGGCACCGGGTCGGGTAAATCCACCCTGGTTCACCTGCTGGACCGCCTCTATGACTTGGAGGAGGGCCAAGGTTCCATTACCGTTGGCGGAGTAGATATCCGAGACATCAAGCGGGAGGATCTGCGCCGCCAGATCGGCTTGGTACTCCAGGAGCCGTTTTTATTCTCACAGACCATCCGGGAGAACATCGCCGCCACCCGGCCAGAGGCTGCGGACGAGGAGCTGCGCAAATGCGCAGAGATTGCTTGTGTGGACGAGGCCATTGCGGACCTGGCCAATGGCTATGAGACCATCGTAGGCGAGCGCGGTGTGACCCTCTCCGGCGGGCAGAAACAGCGGGTGGCCATCGCCCGGATGCTGCTGCAAAACGCTCCCGTCATGGTGTTTGACGACTCCCTATCCGCCGTGGACGCGGAGACGGACGCCAAAATCCGCGCCGCGTTGAAAGAGCGGATGTCCCAGGCCACTGTCATCCTAATTTCCCACCGGGTGACCACCCTGATGCAGGCCGACCGCATCCTGGTGCTGGACAGGGGCAGGGTGGCGGACGTGGGTACCCACGCCGAATTGATCAACCGCCCGGGTATTTACAAGGAAATCTATGACATTCAAATGAGCAGTGACGATAGAGCACTGGTGGAGGAAGGAGGTGACGCCTAATGGCTGCCTTTGACGAAAAAGAGTATACCCAAGCCTTTGACTGGGCCATTTGGAAACGTCTGTTTCCGATTTTGGGCCGTTTCAAACGCTATTTTATCGGAATGATTGGGACCGCCGCCTGTTCCGACCTGACAGACGCGGCCTTGCCTCTGTTCCAGATGTACGCCATCGCCCACTTTATTGAGGCGGATACGCTGGAGGGATTGGTGCCCTTCGCGGTACTTTATGGGGCGGTTATTCTGCTCCAGAGCGTTCTGGTGGTAGTGAGCACCCGCAACACAATGAAAATTGAGATGTACCTGGGCCGGGACCTGCGCCGGGAGCTGTTCGAGCACCTTCAAATCCTGTCCCTATCCTTTTACAACGTCACCCCGGTGGGCTACCTGTTGACCCGGGTGACCAACGACACCAACCGCATCGCGGGCAACCTGGCCTGGGGTCTGCTGGATATGGTGGACGTGCTGTTCTATGTGGGGAGCACCTTTGTCATCATGCTTTTGTTAAACTGGCAGCTGGCCCTGGTGGTCATGCTGGTGGTGCCCTTTGTGGCGGTGCTCACCGTGTATTTCCAGCCCCGCATCCTCAACTGGACCCGAAAGGTGCGCAAAATCAACTCCAAAATCACCGGGGCCTTCAATGAGGGCATCACCGGGGCGAAAACCTCCAAAACCCTGGTCATCGAGGACCAGAACATCAGAAGCTTTAAGGACTTGACGGAGAATATGAACCGCTCCGCCGTCCGGGCCGCCCGGCTCAACGCGGTGTATATCCCGGCGACGCTGTTTTTCTCTACCTTGACGGTTTCCATTGTGCTCCTGCGGGGCGGCTGGCTGGTGGAGTCCCAGGCGCTGGAGATTGCCACCCTGTCTGTGTTCATCACCTACGCCATGGGCATTTTCGAGCCCATCCAAAACCTGGCCAACAACCTGGCGGAATTTATCGCTGTCCAGGCATCCATTGAGCGCGTCACCGGCCTGCTGGAGGAGAAACCCCAAATTACCGACACCCCTGAGGTGGTCGAAAAATACGGCGACGCCTTTTCCCCCAAGAGGGAGAATTGGGAGCCGTTGTCCGGCGAAATTGAGTTTAAGGACGTAACCTTCCGCTATCCTGACGGCGGGGACAACGTACTGGAGCACTTCAACCTGAAGATTCCCGCGGGCACCACCGTGGCCATTGTGGGGGAGACAGGGGCGGGCAAATCCACGCTGGTCAATCTGGCCTGCCGGTTTTTTGAACCCACGGAGGGTCAAATCCTCATCGATGGCCGGGACTACCGGGAGTGCAGCCAGCTCTGGCTCCACTCCAACATCGGCTATGTACTGCAAAGCCCCCACCTATTTTCCGGTTCCGTCCGGGAGAATATCCGCTATGGCCGGCTGGACGCCACCGACGCGGAGATCGAGGCGGCGGCCAAAGCGGTGTCGGCGGACCAGGTGGTGGCCAAGCTGGAGCAGGGCTGGGACAGTGATGTGGGCGAGGAGGGCGACCGCCTCTCCACAGGGGAGAAACAGCTCATCTCCTTCGCCCGGGCTGTGCTGGCCGATCCGCGCATTTTTGTGCTGGACGAGGCCACTTCCTCCATCGATACCCAGACCGAGCAGTATATCCAGAGCGCCATCGACCATCTTTTGCGGGACCGGACCTCCTTCCTCATTGCCCACCGCCTGTCCACCATCCGTAAAGCGGATATGATCCTGGTGGTGCGGGACGGTAAAATTGTGGAGCAGGGCACCCATTTGTCCCTGCTGAAAAAGAAGGGCTACTATCACGACCTGTACAGCAAGCAGTTTGCCGAGGAGAATGCGGCCAAGGTGCTTGGGGCGTAGTTGCGAGGGGAAGCCATGAAGCAGGACGAGTTGGTGACGAAACGAATGCAGTTGTTCATCAAGGACTTGAAGCGATGACGGAAAAAGAGCGCTTGCCGCACTGCGGTAAGCGCTCTTTTCATATCATGAACTGTCATGCCTGCACATTCACCTGCGGGGTCTGGACGGGGGCGTCCACATCCACGGACGCCAGCTGAGTGCCCACAGAATACCCCTGAAGGGCGGTGTCCAGCGAGGCGTGGACGGTGGCGCCGATCTGCTCCGCCTGGGCCCGCAGCTCCATCTTGGTGGCAGTGAGCTGGTCGGCCTGACGGTTGGCGATCTCCGTCTCTTTGAAGTAGCCCGACTCCTGGATGGCCCGCATAGCCTGGCTCTTGCGCAGCTCCTGACGGATGCGCTGGGCCTCCCGCCGCCGGTTCTCCCGGAGCATCCGCTTTTGCCGGGCGCGGGCCAGCTCTTCCTTGCTGATCTGCATCTTTTTCTTGTTGGCCCGGGTGACGGCCTTTTTGAGCTGGGAAATGGCGGCCTTGATCTGGTCGGCGTGCTCTGGGTCAGACCGCTGGGCGGCCTCCAGCTGGGCGATGCGCCGGCGGGCATAGCCCCCGGCGGAGCTGGCCTGTCCCTGGGTTTTGGCCCGGCTGATGCGGGCATAGGCCTCCAGCGGGGCGTCGCCGTACCGGGGGGTGACCTTGGCCAGCTTGAACTTTTCCCGCTGGGCGTCGGCCTTGTCCTTGGCGTCCTTAATCATCTCATGGAGAGAAGAGGTCTGCTCCTCCTGCTTCTCCATGGAGTGGGCCAGCAGGTCGCTGTATTGACCCTCGGTCTGGCTTGATGCGGCCTGGTCCTCGTGCCCGACGCCAGAGATGGGTTGGATTCCCATATTTTGCCCCCTTTCCAGTTCCTTTATCTATATATCGGCCAAATACAGGGAAAAGGAAAGAGGGGAAACGATTATTTTTTCTCGGTCCGCGGTTTGAGGGGCGTGCCCTCGGCGGACATCCGCCGGAACAAGTAGATCAGGATGGCCACGGCGGCGATGGCCAACACCACCTCAGCCACGGTTTGGGCGCAGGCCAGGCCATACAAGGGGACGAAATAGTTGAGGATATACAGCGCGGGAATTTCCAGCACGATCTTTCGCAAAACGGCGAACAGCAGGGCGTACTGCCCCAGTCCACAGGCCTGGAATACACCCACCGCCAGAAAATCCACGCACAGGAAGGGCTGAGAGATACACATACACCGGAGGAACTTAGTGCCGTAGTCCACCACGGCCTCTGTCTTCATGAACAGGCTGATGAGGGCGCCGGAGCCGAAGAAATAGACCACCGACGTGGCAATCATAAAAGTCAAAGAGATTTTTTCCGCAAAGACCACCGCTTTTTTCAGCCGGGGGACGTTTCCACTGCCATAGTTATAGCTGACTAGCGGCATCAGCCCTTGGGACACACCCATGGCAATGTACATGGGAATCATGTTGATTTTGTATGCGATGCCCATGGCAGCGATGGCGTCCGCTTTGAATACGGCGGTGAAATTGTTGAGTACTGTCATACCGGTGACGTTCAGCAGATTCTGGATGGAGGCGGGCACCCCCACGCCGAATACGCCCTTGACCAATGCCTTCTGGGGCCGGGCCATGGCGGGCTTGAGGCAGACAAAGGTCTTGCCCCGCCGAACAAACAGCAAGACAAAGAAATACAGGCAGGCGAAGCAGTTGGACAGGAAGGTAGCCAGTCCGGCCCCCGCAGCCCCCATGTTCAGCCCCCAGGGAAGGATAAAAATGGGGTCCAGCACGATGTTCAGCGCGCAGCCGCTCATGGTGCCGATGCTGGCGTGAAGGGTAGCGCCCTCCGAGCGTACCAGATAGGCCATGACTACGTTGATGATGGCGGGGACGGCCCCCCAGGTGACGGTCCAGCGCATATATTCCAGGGTGGCCTGGGTGGTTTCAGCGTCTGCGCCCAGCAGTACCAGCAGGGGAGAGCGGAACACCGTGGCAAAGACAGAAAACAAAATGCCGCTGATCAGCGCGCAGTAAAACCCAAAGGCGGAGCTGCGCCGCACGGTGTCGTAGTCCTTAGCGCCCAATGACCGGCTCATCATGCTGGAGGAGCCCACTCCGAACAGGTTGTTGACTGCGTTGAAGGCCAGCAGCACCGGTGCGGCCAGGGTGACGGCGGAGTTCTGGATGGGGTCCTGGAGCATCCCGACAAAATAGGTGTCCGCCAGATTGTAGAGTACCATCACCAGCGAGCTGAGCACGGTGGGGATGGACAGGGTGAGCACTGCCTTGGGGATGGGCGTTCGCTCGAAAAGTTCTGCTTTCTGTGTGGTTTCCATGGGGTTCCCTCGATTTCGTCAAATATATTAAAATTCATTATAACACGAAACACAGGGGAAGAAAACCCATATTTTGAACAAGAAAACGGCCCTCCCCGTGGGGAAAGCCGTTTAAGCCGTTTCCGGAAAGCGCAGGACCACTGACAGCCGCCCGTCCTCATATCGGGCGGCGATGGTCCCGCCCATGCGTTCAGTGAGAGCCCGGGCGATAGACAGCCCCAGGCCGGTGGAGTGGCGGGCGGATTCCACCGTGTAGAAGCGGTCGAACAGTCGGCCCACCTGCACCTCGTCCAGCCCCGGCGCGGCGTTGGACAGGGTGATAACACCGTTCGGCTCCAAAACCACGCTCAGGTCCCCGCCGCTGTATTTCAGGGCGTTGCTCAGCAGGTTGCCCAGCACTCGGGACAGGGCGGCGCGGTCCAGGTTCCGTATCACGCGCTGATCCGGGAGGGATACATGGGGTGTTATGCCGCCCTCCATCAGTGCGCCGTAAAAGGAGGCTGCCGCCTCCTCCACTGCGGCATTCAAGTCCACGGGCTCCAGCTTGGACTCCTCTTCGCCGCTGGCGGCCACAGAGTAGCGGAGCAGTTCCTCCGTCAGCCGCTTCATGGCTTCGGCCCGGTCGGCGATGAGGGCCAGATAGCGCTCCGGCTCCAGCGTTTTCTCGCCCCGCTCCAGCAGCTCCAGATAGCCGCAGATGGCGGTCAGCGGGGTGCGCAGGTCATGGGAAATGTTGGTGACGGCCTCCTTCAGCTCCTGGTCGCCGTTCTCGTACCGCTGGCGCTGGCGGCGCAGCTCCTTGAGCTGGACGTTCAGCTCCGCCGCCAATTTTCGTGCATGGGGGTCCCGGGAGGAGAGAAAGATGGGGTTGTTGGTGTCGGAGGAAAGACGCTCCCCCAACTGGCGGCCGATGTCGTCCAGGCTTTTCTGGAGCAGCCGCAGGCGGACAAACAGCGCCAGTACAGCCGTAATCAGTGCGGCGGACAGCAGCCAGGGGAGCATAGGTTCACCTCATTTCAGGTCTTTTTTGCGGAACAGGAGGATTCCGCTCCCTGCGGACAGGAGAACAGCAGCCAGGGAATACAGCGGCAGGCGGGGCGGCGCTCCGGAGCCAATGGTGGTGGCTAGTTGGACTGCCTGACAGCCGGGCAGGTCGTAAAGAAATTGATAGACCGCCCGTTTTCCCCCTCGAACATAATTGGGGTTGGGGTGGGCTGCAGCCGTGACGATCTGCCCGTCCTGAACATACTGCTGTTCTGGATATATCTCTGGTTCGCTCAGCCGGTTATTGAGGTAGATGCCCAGGAACAGCAGGAAGTAGGCCAGAAAAATACATATTACGGCTGTTATGGCCTTGCTCTGGCAAAGCATGGCTGTCATAGTAAACAATGCGGCCAGAGCGCAGGTCATGGCCACGGCACAGAAAGTGTACCACAACACAACGGGAAGTGGATTGCGCATAGGCCCCAGCAGAGGAAAGCCAGCCGCTAGAACCGCCGCAATATATCCTAAACAGAATAAAATCCCGGCAGTAACACATAGGACCAGATTGGAAAAGTAGACCGCCGCCCGGCTATGGCCGGTGGACAGTTTGTTGCGGATGGTCCCGTCACTATACTCTGCGCCTGTGAACAGGGCGCAGAAAGGGGACAGAAGAATGCCGGACAGGAAAGGAAAGATGAAATACCGGGAATCCAGGCTCACTACAGCGTCCGCCACGCCAGAGCTGCGGAAGTCCATCATGGTCCGCCAGCCAGACACAGCCTCGAACACGCCCGCCCCGGCCATAACACCCAGGCACACCCAAAAGCTGCGGCTTCGCCACAGGCGCAGAAATCCCGCTGAAAGTAAATTGACCATACAGCCACCTACTTCAAATCCTTCCGCCGGAACAGCGCCGCGCCGGCCCCGGTGGATACTGTAAGGATGATCAGCGAGTATGCCGCCAGCAGCGCCGGGTTTTCCACGCTCATGTCACCGTACTGGATGGACTGGCACCCGGGGAGGAAGTCGTACAGGAACTGGTATATCTCCCGCTCCAACCCCCGTGGGTACTGGGGGTTTGGCTCCGGTTCTTCCTCTACGACCTGTCCATCGTCGGCGATGGAATATTCACGCAGAAATTCCGGGGCACTGAGCCGCGAGCTGATATAGACGCCTGCGAACAGCAGGAGAAACACACCTAAAATGCACACCACCGCCGATGCGGCCTTGCGGGCGCACAGCATGGCTACAAAGGTATACAGCGCAGAGAACGCTGCCGACAACACCAACGTCCCCAGCATAAGAAGCGCACACTGGGCTGCGGTCAGCCGGACGCCATTGAGCAAGGGCACACCGAGGGCCAGCACCGCCAGGATATAGGCCGCACAGAATGCGAGGGAGGAGGCTGCAGCGGTGATGAGGTTGGCGAAGTAGATGGACAGGCGGGAGTGCCCCACCACCATTTTGTTTCGGATAGCCCCATCACTGTACTCTATGCCGAAAAACATGGGAACGAATAACGCCGTCGCAATGCCGATCAGCAGGCCATGGCGGAAAAGCACCTCATCCAAATAAGAGAGCTGGCCGAACTCGGCATAGGCGATCTGTTCCCAATAGCGCTGGAGGGTGAAGCCCGCCCCTAACAGGAGCATCAAAATGAGACAGCCCCAGAACAGCATACTTTTTCTCAACCGCAGGAGGTTGGCGCTCAGCAGCTTAGTCATGGGAAGCACCTCCCACCAAATTGACGAAGTAGCTCTCCAGGCTTTCGTCCCGCTCTTGGGCGCTGAGCAGCTCGCAGCCCTCAGCGTCCAGCCCCCGGCTGAGCTGGGAGATGTTCACCTGGGCATACACATCCGCCTGGCCGTCATCCAGAATCTTGTAGTCCACTCCCATCTGGTCCAGCACCCTCGCCAAGGCCCGGGTGTCGGTGACCGCTACCCGCAGGCACTTGCGGCAGGCGGCCTCCAGTTCCCGGGCGGACAGCTCCTTGACGATGCGCCCCGAGTCGATAAAGCCGTAATGGGTAGCCAGCTTGGACAGCTCGTCCAGAATGTGGGAGGAGATGAGCACTGTGATGCGCCGCTCCCGGTTCAGCTTCAAGATCAACTCCCGAATCTCAATGATGCCCTGGGGGTCCAGGCCGTTCACCGGTTCATCCAGCACCAGAAAATCCGGGCCCCCCGCCAGGGCCACGGCGATGCCCAGCCGCTGCTTCATACCCAGGGAGAAATTGCGGGCCTTTTTCTTCCCCGTGTCCTCCAGCCCTACCAGCTTTAAAAGCTCCGGAATGCCATCATCGGACGGCACGCCCAGCACCCGGAACTGCTCCTTGAGGTTGTCCTCAGCGGTCAGGTCGAGATAGATGGACGGGGTTTCCACCACCGCGCCCATGCGGCGGCGGACGGCTGCGATGTCTTTTGACCTGTGGTCCGTGCCATACAGGGCATAGGCGCCCGACGTGGGGGTCTGTAAGCCGCAGATGAGCCGGATGAGGGTGGTCTTGCCTGCACCGTTGCGGCCCACAAAGCCGTAAATCCCGCCCTTGGGCACGTGCATGGTCAATCCGTCCAGGGCCTTGAAGTCCTTGTAGTGCTTGGACAGACCCTGGGTAACAAGTACGTATTCCATAAAAAAGCCTCCGTTTCCTTGGATGGCGCTATCATAGCAGGAAAGGGTCAAGGAAGTGGTCAAGGAAACAGTTCAGATTTCATCAAGATTTTGGCGGCGCACCCTTGAGGCAGTTGCTGAATTCTTTCAGCTCCCGCTTTTTCTCCTCGGGGAGGCAGTTGAACTCGATATTTTGGATCGCGCCCTCCAGGGCGTACAGGTGGACTAGACAGACTTGGGGATATACCACCTTTAGACGGAAAAAAGCCTCCTTAGAGCCTGCCTCCACCAACTTCTCAGGGGAGCCGATGCCGACTGCGGTGAGTTTCTGCGCCATTTTCTTCCCGATGTTCATCATAGACGTCAATTCAGCCATGGCTTCCTCCTATGTGCGCATTTTGAATCCAATGCCCCACACCGATTCGATGCAGTCTCCGCCCCCGGCATCCCGCAGCTTTTTGCGCAGATTGCTCATATGGGTTTTCAGGGAACTCTCCGTACAGTCCGGGGTGTCCTGAGAGATACGGTCCAGCAGGGCGGATTTGGTGACCACCTGGTCGGGATTTGCCATCAGCAGTTTTAAGATGGCGTATTCCGTCCGGGTGAGCCGTACTTCTTCCCCATCTACCTGCACTGAGCGGGCGTCTGGATCCAGCCGCAGGGTTTGGAAGGTGAGGGCGCCTCCCTCCCGGACCGGGGTCTCCCGCAGCCGCACCGCTACCCGGGCCAGCAGCTCCCGCAGGACGAAGGGCTTGGTCACGTAATCCGCCGCGCCGCCCAACAGGAGGGAGGTCTTGCTGTCCACGTCCGCCCTGGCGCTGACCACGATGACGGGGATGCCCGTCAGACGGGGAAGCACCTCCTCTCCGGACAGGCCTGGGAGCATCAGGTCCAGCAGGGCCAGGTCGGGTTGGGCGCGGTCCAAGGCCAGCACCGCTTCGGTGCCGGAGTAGGCCCGGCTCACCCGGTAGCCCTCGGCCTCCAGCGCCTCCTGGAGAAGGTTTCCAATGTGGATGTCATCGTCGATGACCAGGATGTGCCTCATACTGTCCGCCTCATTTCCGCGTATTGATTCTATTATACGGAGGATAGGGGAGGGGCGCAAGGAAAAAGAGTTGAAGAAATTCTTAAATTGCCAAACAGCTGGAAATGGTGTAAAATGAGTGTACCCAGAAAATACGGAGGAATTGCCATGTCTGTTGAAATCGGAATGAAGGGCCGCGCCGAAACTGTGGTCGTGCAGGAGAACACCGCGCAGGCGGCGGGCTCCGGGCTGGTGCCCGTGTTTGCCACGCCGTGGATGATCGCGCTAATGGAAAATGCCGCCGTCCAGGCGGTGGAAAGCGCGCTGGCGGCGGACGAGGGGTCGGTGGGCGCCCGCCTGGACGTGACCCACGACGCCGCCACCCCCATTGGCATGAAGGTGTGGGCGGAGGCGGAGGTCACCGCGGTGGAAGGCCGTAAGCTGACCTTTGCGGTGTCCGCCTATGACGAGGCGGGGAAGATCGGCAGGGGAACACATGAGCGGTTTATCATCAATCCGGAGAAGTTCCTGGCCCGTGTCCAGGCGAAGCTGAATCAATGAACGGCGAAAAATTCCCGGTGTGAGCCGGGAATTTTTTGTTGACAAAAGCCCAGCGATGTGATAGGATATGTACACTCCCCCCCAGGGGGGTATCTAACAGGTGAGGAGGGATGCCCATGATGGCTGACCAGAAAACGGTGCTGAGACTGCTCAAGACCGCCCGGGGTCAGATTGACGGCATCATCAAAATGGTGGAGGAGGACCGCTACTGCATGGATATCTCCCAACAGGTCACCGCCGCCGACGCCATGCTGAGGCGGGTGAACAAGGAGATACTGACCGCCCACCTCAAGCATTGCGTGGAAAACGCCAAGGACGATAAGGAGCGGTCTGACAAAATCGACGAATTGGTGAATGCCCTGGGGAAGATACTATAAAAAGGTGTGTTTTCAAGTGAGGTGAACCCGAGATGAAACAAAAATTTACCGTCACCGGCATGACCTGCTCCGCCTGCTCCGCCCACGTGGACAAGGCAGTGCGCAAGCTGGACGGCGTGTGTGACGTCAACGTGAACCTGTTGGGCGGCTCCATGACGGTGGACTGGAATGGAGCGCTGACGCCGGAGCAGATTGTGTCCGCAGTGGAGAAGGCAGGGTATGGAGCGTCCCTGCCCGCCACAGCGGGCCAGAGCGCGGCTCAGGCCAAGCCCGCCGCCCACGCCATGGAGGACGATCTCAAAAACATGAAGGCGCGGCTGATCTCCTCCTTTGTGTTTCTGATTCCCCTGTTTTACCTGTCCATGGGGCACATGATGGGCTGGCCCATCCCACATTTTTTCCACGGTGCGGAAAATGCCATGACCTATGCGCTGACCCTGTTCTTGTTGACCGTGCCCATCATGGTTATCAACCAGAAGTATTACCGGGTGGGGTTCAAGACTCTGTTCCACCTTTCGCCCAACATGGACTCGCTGATTGCCGTAGGTTCAGCCGCCGCCGTGGTGTACGGCGTCGCTGCCCTCTACTGCATCGGCTGGGGTCTGGGCCATGGAGATATGGAGCTGGTGGAGCACTATTCTATGGACCTGTATTTCGAGTCCGCGGGCATGATCCTGACCCTCATCACTCTGGGTAAGTATCTGGAGACCCGCTCCAAGGGCAAAATGGGTCAGGCCATTGCCAGACTCATGGACCTGACGCCGAAAACTGCTACTGTCCTCCGGGACGGAGGAGAGATGGAGGTTCCTGTGGAGCAAGTGCAGGCCGGGGACCTGGTGCTGGTGCGCCCCGGCGGCTCGGCGCCGGTGGACGGTGTAGTGACGGAGGGCGCATCTTCCGTGGATGAATCTGCTTTAACTGGTGAATCCATCCCGGTGGACAAGGGGCCCGGCGACACGGTGATCTCCGCCTCCATCAACAAGTCCGGCGTGCTCACCCTCCGGGCTACAAGGGTAGGGGAGGATACCACTCTGGCCCAGATGATTCGGCTGGTGGACGAAGCGGCTTCCTCCAAAGCCCCCATTGCTAAGCTGGCAGACAAGGTAGCGGGCGTGTTTGTTCCAGTGGTCATGGCCATCGCGCTGGTCACAGCGGTGATTTGGATGATCGCCACCGGCTCTGTGGAGCGGGCTCTTACCTCCGGCGTGGCGGTGCTGGTGATCTCCTGCCCCTGTGCGCTGGGGCTTGCCACACCGGTGGCCATCATGGTGGGCACCGGAAAAGGCGCGGAACACGGCATTCTGGTGAAATCTGCGGAGGGCCTGGAAAACCTGCGCTCCGTCACCACCGTGGTGCTGGACAAAACGGGCACCGTCACCGAGGGCAAGCCCCGTGTCACCGACCTGTACCCGCTTGGCCAGACCACCACCGAGGAGCTTTTGTGTGTGGCTGCTTCTTTGGAAAAGCCCTCTGAGCACCCCTTGGGAGCGGCCATCGTGGAGGAGGCGGCCAACCGCAATATCCCCCTATGCGCGGTGGAGAAGTTCCAGGCCATCCACGGAAAGGGCGTCCAGGGAACCATCCAGGGCGCGGACTTTTTGGCGGGCAACGCCGCCATGCTGACGGACGCAAAGGTAGACCTGGGCCAGAATGCTATGATTGCCGACGAGTTGGCCAAGCAGGGCAAAACGCCGCTGTTCTTTGTGGAAAGCGGAAAGCCTATCGGCATTATTGCCGTGGCGGATACGGTGAAGGCCTCCAGCAAAGCTGCCATCGAGGGCTTCCAGAGGCTGGGGCTTAAAGTGGTCATGCTCACCGGCGACAACAAGCGCACCGCTGAGGCCATCGGCAGGGAACTGGGTCTGACTGAGGTGGTTTCCGAGGTGCTCCCCACCGATAAGGAGCGGCAGATCGCCGCCCTCCAGGAGCGGGGAGAGAAGGTCGCTATGGTGGGCGACGGCATCAACGACGCCCCGGCCCTGGCCCGTGCCGACGTAGGCCTTGCCATCGGCGCGGGGACAGACGTAGCCATTGAGAGTGCCGACATCGTGCTGATGAAATCCGACTTGGTAGATGCCGTGACGGCGGTAGAGCTGTCCCAGGCCACCATCCGCAACGTGAAGCAAAACCTGTTTTGGGCGTTTTTCTATAACGCCATCTGTATCCCCGTAGCGGCAGGGGTGCTGGCCATTTGGGGCGGGCCCCAGCTCAGCCCCATGTTGGGCGCGGCGGCCATGAGCTTCAGCTCGGTGTGTGTAGTGACCAACGCCCTGCGCCTGCGGTTCTTCAAGCCAAGCATCCCATTTCATGCGGAAGTGAAAACCGGCGGAGCACCCGCCGTTGAAGTGAAAGGAGAGCAAAAAGTTATGGAAAAGAAAGTTGTCATTGAGGGCATGATGTGCCAGCACTGCCGTGCCCACGTGGACAAGGCGCTGAACGGCATCCCCGGCGCCACCGCCACTGTGGACCTGGACACCAAAACCGCCGTGGTCGCCGGCGACGTATCCGACGACGCCATCCGCGCCGCCGTGGAGGAGGCCGGGTATCAGGTGGTCAGCATTGCGTAAGGGCGTTCCTTTTTCTTGAAAGAAAAAGGAACCGAAAAAGAACTTTTAGTTCGCTGCGATCGGGGCACTCCTCCAAGGTTTGCGCCCGGTAACGGAGGAAAAGCGCCGGCGCGGTCATTTTGACCGCGCCGGAAATTTTATGGGATAAAATTGACGATGCCATAAATCAGGTGGCAGAGGGTGAAACCGCCCGCGGAAATGACGGCGGTGATATTTTTCCGCGTTAGCGCATATAACAGGAGCGCTCCGCACGGGGCAAGGCACAAGTCAAGAATTATGATGGCGCTTGTGATTCCGGTATAATAGATGGCCCATCCGGTAAAATACAGGCCAACACATACGGCGATACTGATTTGATAACCTCGTTTTGGCCTGCCTTGTGTGATATTGGCCACCCCGCACAGCGCCGCTACCGTGATGGTTTGGAGTACTTGAGCGAACATATCTATCACCGGTGTGACGGATTCCGCCCGCAAAATGTCGTTAGGCGCGGGAACCGCGAACCACACGAAATTTGGCGTCATGATAAGCAGAAACAGTCCCAGCCCCCACGGGTCAAAGCCCAGCCGGTAATTTTTCAAGTCCGACATGATGCGTGCCAATGGCGGATATAGATCCGAGACGGCTCCTCCTGGCCGTCTCCCTGGGCCATGCAGAAGAACTCCCAGCCGTACCGTTCATAAAAAGAGGTGTGGTCGGTCAGCAGGTAAAGCAGATCAATGCCAAATCCGGACATATCCTCACAGACATGGTTCAGCAATTTCCCCGCAATGCCCTGACAGCGGTATTTTTCCTCAACATAAACCGCGCACACGTTGGGGGAGAGGTCCTTCCGGTTGTGAAAGTCGTTTTCGATCACGCCCAGCCCGCCGATGATCTCCCTGCCGCTCACAGCCGCATACCACTGTGGTACCGGTCCTTCGCGTTTGACACACTGCGCCATGCTCTCCTGATAGGCCTCCAAAGGTACGCCCCATTTGGCATGGAACCACGCCGCCGCCGTCTCCAGAAGCTCCGTGTGTTCCCTCAGATTCAGGATTTCGTAAGTCAATCTTGGTCACTCCTTGGGAAATACTCCTCCACAAAATCCACGTTTTCTACCGTCCACTCCCGGCCGTTCAAATGTTCCAAACAGCCCGCGTCTGTGGTGAACGCGAACCGCAGCTTATAGGAGTACAGCGCCTGGAATTTCCGGTCAAGCCGCTTGTTGTTCCGCTCCCGCCCATATTTGCCGTCGCCCAACAAAGGATGCCCGGCGGCCGCAAACTGGGCGCGGATCTGATGGGTCCGCCCAGTGATGAGGTCACATTCCACGAGAGAAAGCCCGTTTCGTGTTTCCAGCGTTTTATACAGTGTCACCGCCGTTTTTCCGCCGGGCACGGGTTTGTCGAACACTTTTACTTGGGCTTTGTCCTCATCCTTCAAGATGTATCCTTTGAGCTGTCCCTCTCTGGGTTTTATAGTGCCTTGGACCACGCACAGATACAGCTTTTGCAGTTCCCGGTCCCGTATTTTCTGGTTCATCACCCGCAGGGCCTCGGCGGTTTTAGCGGCGATGACGATACCCCCGGTGTTGCGGTCGATGCGGTTGCACAGAGCGGGGGCAAAAGAGTTTTCCCAATAAGGAGACCACTCCTTTTTTTGGTACAGATACGCCTGGACATGGGTGATGAGGGTGTTGACCCGCTCCTGGTCGTCGGGGTGGACCACCATACCTGGACGCTTGTTCAGCAGCATGATGTGCCCATCTTCGTATAAAATGTCCAGCTGAGGCTTAAAAACGGACAAAAATGCGTTTTCGCGGGTCGGTCTCTCAAAGAATTCGTCGTTGATGTACAGCTGGAGCACATCCCCCTTTTGGAGCCGTACATCCCGCCTGGAGCCCTTTCCATTGACCTTTACCCGTTTGAGCCGGATGTATTTCTGTGCCAGCGGGGCAGGGAGGAGGGGCAGGGTTTTGGCGATCCAGCGGTCCAGCCGCTGGCCCGCGTCATTGGGGCCTATGGTAAACTCCTTCAAAATATGCGCCTCCTCTAAAATGGTTCAAGTCTCCGGCCATTCTATCAGAAAACGGCGCAAAAGGCAAGAGAGCGCGGCAGCTGCCGCGCTCTCCGTTTGAATCATACCAGATGGTCAATGTCTCCGGACTGGATTGCCGCCAGGTTGCCAGCAATGCGCTGGGTGGGCCAGTCCCACCATTTCAGCTTCAGCAGTCGTTCGACCACGTTGTCGCTGAACCGTTTGCGAATAGGCTTAGCCGGAACCCCGCCCACGATGGTATAGGGCGGCACGTCGCGGGTTACCACGGCCCGGGCGCCGATAATGGCCCCGTCGCCGATGGTCACGCCCGCCAGGATGACGGCCTCGTAGCCAATCCACACGTCATTACCCATCACAATATCTCCGTGGCTGTCCCACGCATTCGGAATGTCCTCCACAGGCAGGTCCCACTCCTCGAAAAAAATGGGAAACGGGTAGGTGGACAGACTGCCTAGGGCATGGTTGGCGCTGTTGAACAAAAACCTTGCGCCGCAGGCGATGGAGCAGAACTTCCCGATCACCAGCCGTTCGTGGTTGACAGGGTAGTGGTAGAGCACGTTGTTTCGCTGAAAATCCCTGGGGTCGTGGACAAAATCGTCATAGGTGCTGTATTCGCCCACGATGATGGAGGGGTCAGTCACCACATTTTGCAGGTATACGGTGCTGTGCCCCTGGGGGCGCGGATAAATTTTCCATTGCGGGATCATCGGATAACCTCCTGAAATCATTTTATTTAATGACGATCCCGCGCAAGGCAATGCAACGCTTCACGCATACCACCTCGGTTAGAAAGAATGGCACAAGTATAGCACGAAACCCCGCCCCTTTCAAGCATCCCTTAGAGCTCCCGACGCTCTCGTTCCTCCCGCATCTGCCGGTGCAGGCATTCCAGCGCGTCGGACAGCCCGCCCAGATGGTCGATGATGCCCATTTCCACCGCCTCGGTGCCATAAATGACAGTGCCCACATCGGCGGCCATCTCGCCGGTGTTCAGCATCAGGTGTTCGAAGTCCTCCCGGCTGATGCGGCTGTTCCGGGTGACAAAGTCACAAATGCGGTCCTGGATGCGTTCAAAGTAGTGAAAGGTTTGGCTCACCCCGATGACAAGCCCGTTGAGGCGTACAGGATGAATGGTCATGGCCCCAGAGGGGACAATAAAGGACTCCTTTGCCGCTACCGCCAGCGGCACGCCGATGGAGTGACCGCCCCCCAGCACCAGGGACACAGTGGGCTTGTGCATTCCGGCGATCATCTCCGCAATGGCAAGCCCCGCCTCAATGTCACCCCCCATGGTGTTGAGCAGGATGAGCAGGCCGTCCGCCTCGTCGCTCTCTTCCAAACTGGCCAGGAAGGGGAGAATGTGCTCATATTTGGTGGTTTTTGCCCCAGAGCGCTCCTCCTGGTGGCCCTCGATGGTGCCTACGATGGTCAAGGTGTGGATGGTGCCGTCCTTTGTTTTGACAGTACTGGAGCCCATGTCTACGATTTGCTGCTGGAGGTCGCTCTGCTCCTCGTCGCCGCCGGACTCCGTCGGCCTGGTATCCTCAGTCATGAAAAAACCCCCTTTTGCGGTAGCTTTTCCGCAAAAGAGGATTTTTATGACGAAAAGATAGCAGAACTTTCGTTGTCGGGCGGAAACGTGGAATGATTGTATGAGCGGAAGCGAGCTAAAAGTTCTTTTTGCCTGCTTTTTCTTACAAGAAAAAGCAGGTTACGCCATATAAACGGCTTTGCAAGCGGAATAGGTCATGTAGCAGTCCAGCTTGGACACGGTCTCAAAGGGGGCGTGCATACTCAGCACAGGGACGCCGGCGTCCAGCGTGTCGATGTTGCGGTTGGCCATGTAGCAGGCCACAGTGCCGCCGCCGCCCTTGTCGGCCGCGCCCAGCTCCGCCATCTGCCACAAGACGCCCTTGTCATCCAGCAGACGGCGGACGTAGGCCACCAGCTCCGCGCCGGCGTCGGACGCGCCGCCCTTGCCGCGGGAACCGGTATACTTGCAAAGCCCGATGCCGTAATTCACACGGGCAGAGTTATTCTTTTCGTAGACGTCCGGGAAATTGGGATCAAAAGCCGCCGTCACATCGGTGGACAGACAGAAAGACTTCTCCAGGCACACCCGCAGGGGCACCTTTTGAGTGGCGCACAGATCGCCCACAAAAGTGTCAAAGAATGTGGATTGCATCCCGCTGACACCCTCGGAGCCGATCTCCTCTTTGTCCGCCAACACGCACACGGCGGTGCGGACAGGCATGCCGTCCAGATCCAGCAAAGCTTTCAAGGCGGCATAGCCGCACACCCGGTCGTCGTGGCCGTAAGCGCCGATGAGGGAGCGGTCAAACCCGATATCCACGGCGTTGAAGGCGGGGACGGCTTCAATCTCCGCGGAGATAAAGTCTGCCTCCCGGATGCCATAATGATCGTATAGCATCTTCATAACCGCCAGCTTTACCCGGTCGCTGCCGTCATCATCTTTGAGGGGACGGCTGCCCACCAAAATGTTCAGACTCTCAGCGGGGATGGCCTCGCCAAGGGCCTTTTTGGACTGCTCCGCCCCCAGATGGGGCAGTAGGTCATCAATGGTAAACAGGGGATCGCCGGGGTGGGAGCCCACGGCCACGTTGACCACAGACCCATCCTTCATAGCCACCACCCCCTGCAGCTCCAAGGGGATGGTCACCCACTGATACTTTTTGATTCCGCCATAATAGTGGGTCTTGAAGAAGGCCAGTTCACTGTCCTCATACAAAGGGGTGGGCTTCAGGTCCAGCCGGGGGCTGTCAATGTGGGAAGCAGTCATGGATATGCCCTGGTCCAGCGGCGTGGAGCCGATGATGGCCAAAGTAATGGCCCGGCCCCGGTTCACCCGGTACACCTTAGAGCCGGGGTGTAGCTCCATTCCTCGCTCCAGAGGAACAAAACCCGCGGCCTTAGCCAGATCCACCGTGTAATCCACACAGGCGCGCTCGGTTTTGCCCCGGTCCAGAAAGGCCTTATAGCCCTCGCAGTAGTCAAAAATGGCCCGTTCCGTGGCCTCGTCCACCACGTCCCAGCCGTTCTTTTTCTGGGTCAGCAATGCCTCCCGCAGCTGCTGGCCCGGCGTCTTTTCTTCCATTTCATTTATCCTCCTTGATAAAGAATTAACTCAAATAATGCCCGCGCTTTGGCCTCCAGGGCCTCCCGGCTTCCGTCATTGCGCAGGGTATAGGTACAGCGCTCCTCGAACCATGAGGAGGGCTTCTGTGCTGTTACGCGGGCGCGGGCGTACTCCTTGGAGATGCCTTCCCGTTCCATAATGCGGCGAACCCGGACCTCCTCCGGTGCGGTGACCGCCACTGTGACGGCGCACAAATCACCCGCGCCGCTCTCCAGCAGAGCGATGGCGTCCAGCGCGATGGCAGGACGGCCGTCTGTCTTTGCCTGGGCAATCATACGCGTTAGCTCGGCAGTGATGTATCGGTGAGTGATGGCATTCAGATCGTTCAGCGCATCGGCATCCTCAAATACAATAGCACCAAGCGCTTTCCGGCGCAAGTGTCCATTTTCATCAAAAACCGACGTTCCAAAGCGAATTTTCAGCTCATTTTGCATGGGCTGACTGGTAAGAAGCAGTTCATGATACACCGCGTCGCAGTCCGCAACGGCTCCGTCCATGTTCTCCAACACATTCAGCACGGTGGTTTTGCCCGCCCCGGTGGGACCGGTGATACCGATGACGGTCATTGGACTTTACCTAAGCCCAGAACGGCCTCGATCTGTTCCTGGCTCAGCCCGCCTTGGCGCAGGATGCGGTAGGGCACGACGGTCAAATCCAAAATGGTGGATTCCACGCCCACGGTGCAGGGGCCGCCGTCCAGTACGGCGTCAATGCGGCCCGCCAGCTGTGCCAATACCTCGCCCGCCAACTTGGGGCTTGGCCTGCCAGACCGGTTGGCGGAGGGGCAGGCCAGGGGATGGCCCAGCGCCTTGATAACCGCCAGCGTGTCCGGGTGATTGGGACAACGCACGCCCTGGGTCTTGCCTCCGGCGGAGACGGTGGGGGGCAGGGAGCCGTTCCCCCGTAAAATCATGGTCAGCGGTCCAGGCCAGAAGGCTTCAGCCAGCTTGTATGCGTCCTCCGGGATGTCCCAGCAGATGGTCTTGACCATATCCATACCGTCTACCAGAACGTTCAGCGGCTTGCTTTCCGGGCGGCCCTTTGCCTCGTAGACGGCCTGGACAGCGGAGCCCAGGGTGGCGTCGGCGGCAAGTCCATAAACGGTCTCGGTAGGCACCGCCGCCAGCCGTCCCATGCCCAGCAGGCCCGCCGCGAACATGGCCTGGCTGCCGGTAAGCAGAGCGGTACCGGTGACGATGGCCGCCAGCTGGTCCGGGCTGTGGATGATCCACTCTGCCCCGGCGTCCTTCAGCTCCTCCCGCTCCCGGAAGCCCCAGAGTACACCGCATACTGTCAGCCCGCCATTTTTGCCGGTGGCCACATCCACGTTACTGTCGCCCACAAAGAGGGTGGTTTCCGGCGCCGCGCCGATCTTCTCCATCAGGGTGTGGAGCAGGGCGGGGTCAGGCTTTAAGGGCACATCGGGCAGAGCCCCTTGTACGTACTCAAATACGCCAGGGAAGTAGTGCTCTACCACCGGGCTGGTCAGGGAGTGGGCCTTGTTGGACAGAACTGCCGTGTGTATGCCTGCCCCTTTGAGCGCGGCCAGCAGCTGGGGGATGCCAGGATAGGGGGCAGTTTTGTCCTGCTTGTGGGCGTCATAATAGGTGGAATACTCTGCCAGTGCGGCCTGGAATTCCTCCTCGCTGATCCCGTCGGGGGTGAAGCGCCGCACCAGATTGGGGATGCCGTTGCCCACCATATACTTGAACTCGTCTACCGTGTGGGTGGGCCAGCCGTGGGCCTGACAAACGTGGTTGCCCGCGTCCGCCAGGTCGTCGATGGTGCTGAGAAGGGTGCCGTCTAAATCAAAAATCACATGAGTATACATGACACAAACTCTTTTCTAATCCATGATTTGTTTTTATTACCGAGCAAAGCCTTTGCAGTATCAACCACTGTGGCAACGAGTTAAAAGCTCTTGTTCTTACAAGAAAAAGGAACTACCCCCGTTCCGCCAGCTGTTCCGCTTGGCGGGCGGTGGTAAGGGTGTCGATGATCTCGTCCAGGTCGCCATCCATCACCGCGTCCAGCTTGTACAGCGTCAGTCCCACCCGGTGGTCGGTTAACCGCCCCTGGGGGAAATTGTAGGTGCGTATGCGCTCGTTGCGCATACCAGATCCCACCTGGCTGCGGCGGTTCTCGCCGTACTCGGACTGAATGCGCTCCTGCTCCCGGTCATAAAGGATGGAGGCCAACAGACGCATGGCCTTTTCCCGGTTCTGGAACTGGGAGCGCTCCTGCTGGCACTCCACCACAGTGCCCGTAGGCTTGTGAATGAGCCGTACGGCAGAGGAGGTCTTGTTGATATGCTGTCCCCCCGCGCCGGAGGAGCGGAACACCTGCATCTCCACGTCGGCAGGGTTGATCTCCACGTCTACGGTTTCCATCTCAGGCAGCACTGCCACGGTGACGGTGGAGGTGTGCACCCGACCGCCGGATTCCGTCTCCGGAACCCGCTGGACCCGGTGGACGCCGCTCTCGAACTTCATCCGGGACCAAGCGCCGTCCCCTTCAATGGTGAAGGAAATCTCCTTCACCCCGCCCAATTCGGTCTCATTGGCGGAATTAATTTCCACCTTCCAGCCCCGGCTTTCGGCGTACATGGTGTACATCCGGGTGAGGGAGTGGGCGAACAGGGCGGATTCCTCGCCGCCCACCCCGGCGCGGATCTCCATGATGACGTTTTTGCCGTCGTTGGGGTCTTTGGGGAGAAGCAGGATCTTGATTTCATGCTCCAGCCGCTCGATGTTTTCCTTGGCCTGGGTCAGCTCCTGCTGGGCCAGCTCCTTCATCTCCGGGTCGGAGAGCAGTTCTTCTGCATCTGTCAGGTCACTCTGGGCCTTGCACAGCGCCCGGTAGGCGGTGACCAGTGGCTCCAGCTCCTTCTGCTCCCGGTTCAGCCTGGACACCAGCTCGGGGTCGCTGTAGGTTTCATTGGCGGCCAGCCGGGCCTCCAGCTCCGCATAGCGCAGTTCGATGTTTTTCAGGTTTTCTGTCATGGCTTCACCTAATTTCGTTTATCGGTCGAAGAGGAAGGACTTCACCAGCGCCAGCGGTTCTCGGAAAAACATCTGGATAGCCGACGGCGTGTGGCTCACAGGCGCGGCCAGGGTGGAAATATACTGATCGTTGTATATCTCATCCCGCAAAATACCGGTGCGCACCCGGTCCCAAAGCATTTCGATGCGGGCCAGATGGAATCCGCTGGATACCAGCAGAACGTCGTTGGTGACGTCCCAGTTCTCCCGCTGCATGAGGGCAAAGGTATAGTTGACATTCTGCCAGGTGTTTCGGGACTGGTCCTCCATGTATATGTTTTCGCCATCCACTCCGTGGGTGGTGAGGTAGTCATACATCCCCTGGGCCTCGGAGACGTGTTCATCGTCCCCCTTGCCGCCAGTGACGATGATTTTGACATCCGGATGCTCCTCCAAATAGGTCAGGGCTGTGTCCAATCGGTCCCGGAGCAAAATCGAAGGCCCATCCCGCCGCATTTGACAGCCGAAAATGACCATAACCTCCGGCTGGGGGTTGTCTACCACCCGGTCCCGGCTGTGGATGGCAATGACGATCTCCAGCGCCCCGAACAAAACCAGTCCAAGCCCCAGCAGGATCAGCAGGGCGGGCAGCCAGTGCCGCTTTTTGCTCTGGGGGCTGTTGCCCTTATAGTGGCGATACCCCTGCATATTGTCTGTACGGCTCATCCCCGGGCCTCCTCCAGCTCTGCCGCCAGTCGCTCCCACTCCGCGTATAGGTGGGCCAGCTCGTCCTCTACCGCTTCCCGCTCCTTATACACGTCCTGGAGCTTCAGGTAGTCGGACGCGGAGTCCTCCGCCTCCTGGGCCAGCTCGTCCAGCCGGACCTCCGCCTTTTCCACCGCCCGCTCGGCGGCGCGGACCTGCTTTTCCAGCTCCTTAGTGCCGCCGGAACGTTTGGGCTTGTCCTCTTTGGGCTTCTCCGGCTCCACAGGTGCGGACTTGACGTTTTTCAACTGCTCCTGCCGCTCCCGGAAGGTCCGGAACTGGCTGTAGGTGCCGTGGAAATCGGTGATCTGCCCGTTTTCCAGCATCCACACCCGGGTGGCAAACTTTTCAATAAAATAGCGGTCGTGGGAGACGAACAGCAGATTGCCGCCGTACTCCTCCACCGCCTCCTCAATCCACTCCCGGGAGTCGATGTCCAAGTGGTTGGTGGGCTCGTCCAAAATGAGCAAGTTAATCCGGCTGTCCATGAGCATACACAGCCTCAGCCGGGACTGCTCTCCGCCGGACAGGGCAGAGACCTCTTTGAATACGTCCTCGCCCCGGAATTTGAAGGAGGCCAGACGGTCCCGCGCTTCCTGGGTGGTGCAGTTCTGGGCATAGAGCATGGTGTCCACCAGGTTGCGGTCAGGGCGGTCAAAATGGATGATCTGGGGCAGATAGCCGATGCGGATGGAAGGGCCCAGGTAGATGGAGCCGGTGTCCGGGGTTTCCTCCTCCATGATGATCTTGATGAAGGTTGATTTGCCGGCGCCATTGTCGCCCAGCAGGGCGATACGCTCCCCACCTGTCACGTCCAAGTTGATGTGGTCGAACAGGGTGCGCTCCCCGAAGGATTTGGACAAGTCCGTCACCACCAGAGCCTCGTCGCCGTGGAACTCCTTTTCTCCAAACCGGGTGACCAGCTTCTTTTCCTTCGCGGGCTTGTCCGTGGTGCGCATACGCTCAATGCGGCGCTCCATGTTGATGGCCCGCTTATACTGCTTGTCGTTTCCCTTGAAAGCCCACAGGCGCATTTGCTCCGCGGCGGCCTCCAGCTGGGAAATTTTTGCCTGCTCCTTCTCGTACTGTTTCAAGCGCTCCTGGTAGCGCCGTTCCTTTTCCTCTACGTAGAAGGAGTAGTTGCCGGAATACAGCTCCGCCTTGCCGTCCTGGATTTCCGCCACCCGCTTGACCACCTTATCCAAAAACCAGCGGTCGTGGGAGATGGCCAGCACCGTGCCTTTGAACCGCTCCAGGTAGCCCTCCAGCCACTCGGTGGCGTTCAGGTCCAGGTGGTTGGTGGGCTCGTCCAGCAGGAGGATGTCAGTGTCTTCCAGAATCAACCGGGCCAAATTGATACGGGTCTTTTCCCCGCCGGACAAAGCGTCAAAAAGGCGCGAACGCATATCCTGATTGATGCCCAGGCCGTTGCACACCTTATTGAGCCGCGTCTGCGTGCCGTAACCGCCGCCCAGCTCAAAGGCGGCGGTGAGCTTGTCGTACCGGGCCATCACCTGTGGATCGGCATTCTCACCCATCTGGGCGGCCAGCTCCGCCAGCTCTTTCTCCATGGCGTGAAGGGGCGCGAAAGCGGTGTCCAGCACATCCCGGACTGTGTAGCCCTCCGGGTAGACAGGAATTTGTGAAATGAGTCCCAGCCGCTTGCCGGGGGCGATGGTGATGGCGCCCTCATCCGGGTGGACCTGCCCGGTCATCATGCGGAAGATGGTGGTCTTGCCCGCGCCGTTGCGGCCCAGCAGGCCCACCCGCTCTCCCTCGTCGATCTGGAGGGAGAAGCCGTCCAATATCCGTTTGCCAACCTCAAACTCTTTGATGAGGCCGGTAAGCTGTATGTCAATCATTGGTAGAAATCTCCTAAATGTGCGCTAAACTGTGTGGTCTTGCCGGACCCGCTGCGCTGGGCTCCGATGGGCCCCCTTATTGTGGGGCATTTGCCAGCAAGAAGTCCACGATCTTCTCAAAAGCCATGGAGCGGGATGCCTTGACCAGAATGGTCACCCCGGCCCGCACCTCCCGGGATAGAGCGTTTTTCGCCGCGCCTAGGGTGGGGAAGTAGTCTGCCTGCTCCAGCCCTGCGTCGCGGGCGCCCTCCGCCATGAACCGGGCCAGATCCCCTACGGCGATGAGCCGGTTGGCTCCGGACTGGGCGAAATAACCACCCACCGCCCGGTGGAACTGCTCGGAACCGGGACCCAGCTCCTTCATGTCGCCCACCACCGCCACCTTACGGCGCTTCTGTCCGGCGTCGCCCAGCACTGCCGCCGCCGCCCGCATGGACTGCGGGTTGGCGTTGTAGGCGTCGTTGAGTATGACGATGTCGCCCTTACAGCGGATGATATTCATCCGCATTTTGGTGGGCAGGAAGGCCCCGATGCCCCGGACGATCTCGTCGGGAGCCATCCCCAGCGCCTCGCCCACGGCGGCGGCCATCAGAGTGGGGTAGATCATGTGGCTGCCCAAGGCAGGTATGTCTGCCTCGAACTGACTGCGCGGGGTCTTGACACAACAGCTGAGATGGCCTGCGCCGTCGCTGTTCAAGTCATAGGCGGTATAGTCCAGTCCCCCGCCGCTGCCCACGAACACTGTGCGCTGGGGCAGGGCGCCTTTCAGGGTGGACAGCATGGGGTCGTCCCCATTGAGAACGGCAAGGCCATCTTGCTTTAGGTGGGGAAAGAGCTCACACTTGGCTTTGAAAATATTCTCTCTGCTGCCCAGATTTTCAATGTGTGCGTCGCCGATGTTGGTGATGAGGGCCATGTCCGGCTCCACCAGCCGGGCCAGATAGTCGATCTCCCCGGCGTGGTCCATGCCCATCTCCACCACGCAGACCTGGTGCTTTTTTTCCAGTTTCAGCAGGGTAAGGGGTACGCCAATGTCATTGTTAAAATTGCCCTCTGTCTTGTGGACGCAGAATTTGGCGCCCAGCACCGCCGCCGCCATATCTTTCGTCGTGGTCTTGCCCACCGAGCCAGTGATGGCGACAAAGGGGATGGGAAACAGCTTCTTATAATACCGTGCCAGCTCCCACAGCGCGCGCTGGGTGGAGCGCACCTTGATATAGAACTTACCGGGGAGATAGCTTTCCCGTTCCCTGGCGGTGAGACAGCCCGCTGCCCCTGTCTCCAGGGCGGAGTTAATGAAGGAATGGCCGTCGAACCGCTCTCCCGCCAGGGGGATAAACAGGCAGCTAGGTTCAATTTTACGACTGTCGGTGCTCACTTCATCCACAACGGCGTCCAGGTCGTTAAAGCCTCCCAGCAATGTACCGTTCACTGCCTCCAGCAGCTGTCTCAGTGTCAGTGCCTCCATGATGACGCTCCCTTTCCGCTGTCTTTTATGCTGTCACATTCCGGCCCTGCGGGCTGCGAGGGACGCATTGATAATGTGCTCGCACAGCTCGCCGTAGCCAATGCCTACTGCCGCCGCCTCCTGGGGAAGCAGGCTGGTGGGGGTCATACCGGGCAGGGTGTTGATCTCCAAAAACCAAGGGGTGCCGTCCTCCGTGACCATGAAGTCGGCACGGGAGTACACCGACAGCCCCAGGGCGTGGAACACCGTCAGCGCGGCCTCGCCCAGCCGTTTCTCCCACTCCGCCGGGATGGGGGAGGGGGTAATCTCCTCCGCCGCACCAGGCTGATACTTGTTTTCGTAGTCATAAAAGCCGGTTTTGGGGATGATCTCAATGGAGGGCAGGGCGCGGTCTTCCAGAATGCCCACCTGGATCTCCCGTCCGGCTATGTACTGCTCCACCACGCATACGCCGCCGAAGGCCAGGCCGTCTGTCAGAGCGGCGCAGAGCGCCTGCTTGTCGTGGACGATGGACACGCCGATAGACGACCCGGAGGCCACTGGTTTTACCACGCAGGGCAGCTCCAGACGGTCGGTGAGAGTGGGGATGTCGTCCGCACCGTAGTCCACCAGCTCCCATTTAGGCGTTACCACCCCCAGGGGGGCAACGATGCGCTTGGTCAGGTCCTTATCCATGGCGATGGCGCTGCCCAGATAGCCGGCCCCAGTGTAGGGGATGCCCAGCAGGTCCAGCGCAGCCTGGACCTTTCCATCCTCGCCGCAGGCGCCGTGGAGGCCCAGAAACACAATGTCCGCCAAACGGCACAGGTCCAGCACTCCAGGCCCGAACTGGCCGTCACCGCCGCTCTGACGGGCAGCCTTCACCTGCTCCAGATCAGGGGCCTGACGGCTTATTTTTGTCAGCTCTGACGGGATGGGGCCGCTGAACAGGGACCCAGGGGCCTCCTGTGTGCCCAGGTACATATCAATAAATGCGGCCTCGTGCCCCCGCTCCCGCAGGGCGGCGCACACCTTGCACCCGCTGGACAGGGATACATTACGCTCCGGGCTGAGCCCGCCGGCCAAAACAACGATTTTCATCCTATTACTCCTTACCGTTTGCCTATTCTACTCCTATTTTATGCTTGAATGCAAATTATACCACAACCGGATAGGAGAAACAAGAGGGTTTCTAATTAGGGTTACACCCGGAGTGAATTGAAATGCGGCGATCCCTCCACGCCCGCTTTCGAGGCAGGGAAGGATGGCCGCTTGACATGTTTGCCCTGTTTTGCCCGCTCACAGCGGCTTTTCCCGCCGAATGGAGGCGTCCACCACCTCAAAATGAATCCGCATGGCTTCGCCAGCTCCCTCTGCGTCGTGGGCAGCCAGCGCCTCTGCCAGCCGCTGGTGGGCGGAGTGCAGAGCCTCGGCCTGCCGGGAGTCCTCCATAATGCGTGCGTACATGGTGCTGATAAAGTCGTTGAAGGTGGACAGCATGGCGCTGAACAGTGATTTGATGAGCCGATTGCCCGACGCCTCGCACAGCAGACTGTGAAACTCCTGGTCGTAGCGGGACGCCTTCTGGGCATCCGGCTCCTCCCGCATGAGACGGGCCAGCTCCTTGAGACGGGCCGCCTGCTTGGGCTGGATGCGCTCAGCGGCCAAACGGGCATTTTCTGTTTCTATCCCGCAGCGCAGCTGGCTAATCTGCAAAAAATTGGTCTCGCCCAGCATGACCATCATCCGGAAGCTCTCCCGAAGGTTTTGCTCGATGTCACAGGTGACGAAGTTGCCGGCCCCCTGGGTGCTGGACACGAAGCCCATCAGCCCCAGAGTGCGGATGGCCTCCCGCACGGAGTTGCGGCTGACGCCTAAAGTCTCAGCCAACTCCCGCTCGGGGGGAAGCCGCTCGCCCCGCTTCAATGTACCCTGCCAGATTTCGTTTTTGATATGTTCAATGACCTTTTCATAAGCCCGCTCATTTCGTTCCGCCATGTTGGAAATGTCTCCTTTGCCAGATTGTTAATATCAAAGAGAACATTTGTCAAGGGGGATTTCACCCAAAAGATAAAATCCCCCTTGATAAATCAAAATTTATCGTCACAATTCAAATAAGTTGTAGGGTTGGATTTCCACACAAACGTCGTCTTCAAAGGTGAATCTCACAATCCACGGCATTAACCCCTTTATTTTTTCAAAATTTTTATAGTCGAACTGCTTATCATAGAAATTGATAATCGTACTCAAGGCAGTTCCGTGAGTTCCAACAACAATTGTACTATTTCTATGCTGATTTAACAGACGATTTAACGCTGCAATATTTCTTTCCTGTACTTCTCTTAACGTCTCACCATCCGACAGTTTATAATCGAAATCCATCCATTGAGCCTTACAGAACGAAGCAAAATCCTCAATCCAAGCGCTATCCACTCTCCGTTCTCTAAAATCGTTCTCTATATGGATTTCAAGTCCACTTGATTCCGCATAGTCACGAATTGTATCTATGGCTCTTTTATAAGGACTGGAGAAGGCAATATCAATCTCCTTGCCAGACAAAAACTGTGTGACAAGTTTGCTATCCTTCAATCCTTTTTCAGTCAATTCCCTTAAAAGATCGTCATGATTGTTATAGTTGCTTTCCGCGTGTCTGACAAAATATACGATGGTCATCTGCAAACCAGCTTTCTCTGCAAATACGGATTTGTCACGAGCCAAGTATACCACCAATGGGAATGACATTCAACCCCCATCTATAGTCGCTGATAGTAGTGGCAAGCAATTCACAGATATATACCTTGTGCCGCTTGTTGGTGGCTGAGGCCCTCAAGCCCCCAGCGATCGGCGCGGTTGCGTCCGATGCACAAGCCGCCGTTGGCGTATGCTGTATATACCGGCAGGTGAGGACTGTCAGCGGAGCCGCCCCCGTTCCCCGGAGCGCATGATGGCCGCAGACCATACCACCACCAGCCAGCGGCGGTGGTGAGTAAATGCGCTCTTCGCAGAGGACCGACAATGAGAATGGAGCGCCTAGGTCATCCCCGGACGCTCCCGCATCGGTTTCCTCCTGCTGGTCGATCACCGCCTTTCCAGCCTGTGTCATTCTGCCACAAATGAACCGCCAGCCATATAATGTATTCGGTGGTGAAACCACCCTTTATACATTACATCTCATAACATTTTTTTCGGGTGTGTACAAGCATTTTTCCCGGAAATGGAAAAATAAGACTTTCGCTTGGCAAATAAAAAGGACCGGCGGCAGGGTCAAAGCTCCGCCGCCGGTCCATGTCAGGGGAGGTATATAGTGAAGGGCCAAAAGCCCGGTCCATCAAAGCGTCATGCACACCTTGCCGGGGTTGAGGATGCCCTTGGGATCAAATACCTTCTTGATGCCCTGCATCAGCGCCATGTTCACCGGGCCCACCGCCTGAGCCAGGAACTTCACCTTGCCAAGACCGATGCCGTGCTCGCCGGAGATCTGGCCTCCCAGCTCCACGGTTTTGCCGTAGATGCTGGTGAAGAACTGCTCCACCTGCTTCTCGAACTCGCCCTTGTCCATGTCATTGGAGCAGGTATAGATGTGCAGGTTGCCGTCGCCGGCGTGGCCGAAGTACTTCACCTGGAAGTCGTACTTCTCGCCCTCGGCGGCTACATAGGCCACATACTCGGCGATCTTGTTCACGGGCACCACCACGTCGCACTCGTCCAGCAGTTTAGTCTGCTCCTCGATGCCCTCCAGGAAGGAGGAACGGGCGGCCCAGGTGTCCTTTAGCTTGGGGGCGGTGTCGGCCACCAGCACGTCCAAGGCGCCCTCTTCCACCAGCATTTCCGCGGAGCGCTCCACGATGGGGTCAAGCTCCTCCATGCAGTCGCCGTCGAAGGTCATCAGCAGGTAGGCGCCGGCCTCTACGCCGTCAATCTTCCGGGGGAATACCTGCTTGCCCAAATACTCCTCGGAGGAGATGAGAATCTCCTTCTCGAAGAATTCCAAGGCCTGTGGCTTCAGGTGGTTCATGAACACCTTTGGCACGGTGGAAATGCAGGCGTTCAGGTCCTCAAAGGGGGCCATCAGGCTGACGGTGGCCTTGGGAGCCGGAATCAGCTTCAGGGTCAGTTCAGTGATGATGGCCAAAGTGCCCTCAGAGCCGCAGATTAGGTTGGTCATGCTGTAGCCGGAGGAGGTCTTAGACACGGTAGCGCCGAACTTGGTGACCTCGCCGGTGGGCAGCACCACAGTCATAGCCTTCACATAGTCACGGGTAGCGCCGTACTTGACCGCACGCATACCGCCTGCGTTGGTGGCAACGTTTCCGCCCAGGGTGGCCATCTTCTCGCCGGGATCGGGGGGATACATACAGCCGTGGGTCAGGGCGTCGTCCGCCAGCTGCTGAAGCAACACGCCGGGCTGGACAGTAACGGCGAAATTCTCCAGGTCGTAGCTGAGAATTTTGTTCATCTTCATGGTGCAGATGACCACGCCGCCGCAGATGGGGGTGCAGCCGCCCACAAGGCCGGTGCCCGCGCCGCGGGTGGTGACGGGGATATTGTTGTCATAGCAAATTTTGACCACAGCGGCGATCTCTTCGGTGCTGGTGGCGTCAATGGAAACCTCGGGCATCTTCGCGCCGTAGATGGGCATCTCGTCGCGGGAATAATCGGGGTTGACGTCCTCGCCGACGACCACGTGGCCGGGGGCGGCGGCTTGCAGCTGGGCAATGATCTCAGGGGTGACTTGGTTGTACTGTGACATGGTGGAACCTCCTCTTAAAATAATACATAAATTTCTCTATTTGTCGTCTCAGCCCAGGGAAAGGTTTCATTGCTGCGGGAGAGCTTTGCGGTTTGTTCCCACGGTGGAAGCAATCGAAAAGTTTCTTTTTGGTTCGTTTTCTCACAAGAAAAAGGAACTTACCGGACCATAACGGAGATGCCGTTGGGGATGACCACCAAGTGGGCCCCGCCGCCCTTGATTTTCCGCGCCCGGGCCAGGGCCTCGTCCACGTCGGGGGACCACTCCATCTTCATGTCCTCAATGGTGGAGCGCTGGGCAGGGTCGGTGACATAGATCACATGGTGCTTGCACAGCACACGGGCCAGAATCTGGAACTCCCACTGATCGGGGAGGGTCTTGTCCTGGGGGGTGGCCAGGATCTGCTCCGTCAGCGCCTCCGGGGACTGGCACTCGTGGAGCGCCTTATAGAAGCTTTCTCCGCCGTGTCCATCGGAGCAGGAGCTGACCATGATGAGCACCGCGTCCTCGGCGGCTGCGGCCTCGGCAGCGGTGAGCCCCTTGACGCTCTGGTAAATGTTCTGGTCCAGGGGATAGCCGCCGTTGCTGGAGATGACGATGTCTCCGCGGGTCTCCGGCTTCACCTGGCAGTAGCCCAGCAACAGGTCGCAGCCTTTCCGATGGGCCTCCACCGGGTCGCCTGCGAAGGCGGCGGCCACCTTTTTGTCCTCGTCGATGACCACATTGACAATGTAGGCCAGCTTTGCCATCTTGGCCGCCGCCAGCATATCCTCGTGGAGAGGGTTGCCATCCAGCACGCCGGTGCGGGCGTAAGGGGAGGCGATGAACTTGGAGCAATGGTTGCCCAGCACTGTCACCTGGTCGCACACACCGGGCAGCACGCTCTTGCGTCCGCCGGAGAACCCGGCGAAGAAGTGGGGCTCAATGAAGCCCTCGGCTACCAGCAGGTCGGTCTCCACCGCCAGCCGGTCGATGACGCAGTCCGCGCCGGAGGGCAGCACGCCGATCTTCACATTGGCCGCGGCGTCCCGGCTGTCGTGGATGATGATGCGCTCGTGGTCCACGATGTCTCGACCCAGCTTGCCCACCAGCTCCTCGGTGCTGGTGGGGCGGTGGAAGCCGGTTGCCACCAGCAGGGTGATCTGAATATCCGGGCTGCCCCGGCGCAGCTCCTCCAGCATGAAGGGGATGATGTGCTTGCTGGGGACGGGCCGGGTGTGGTCGCTGATGATGATGGTGCAGGTCTTTTTGCCCGCCGCCAGCTCATAGAGCGGAGCGGAGCCGATGGGCGCAGCCATGGCGGCGCGGACCAAGTCGTCCTCGGAGCCGGATGCGGCCAGCTCGCCGATGCGGGATTCCAGGACTTCGGCCCCGGCCAGGTCGGCGTGGAGCTCCATCCCGACTTTGCCGAAGGGAATGGTAAGGGCCATTGTAACAACACCTCGCAAAAGATTTTGGTGGAGCCAATTTCGAAAACAGCTGCGAAACAGAACGATTTTGGTTCGACCAATTTGTACCGTGATTTCAGAATAACACTTTTTCTGGAAATTGCAAGCCCCCTTTTTCGATTTCTCCCATTTCCACAAGAAACCAAGCTTAGATTGTAGCGGAATGACCAAAAATCATTTTTGAATCAAAAAAATATGGACATTTTGACGAAGCAAGCTATAATGAAAGACAGAAAAATCCCATCCAGAGCTGGGCAGTTCTATGCGCAGAGCCTGTTTTCGTTCCTCTGCGCGGAATGTTTTCTACAAATTTGGGTAGAACCAATTTGTGAGGGCGTGCGCCGCTGATGGGAGCGACTTGAGAAGGAGGTCTCGTTTCCATGCTGTTGAAATCCGTTCTTACTTTGCTGCCCATCATGTGGCTGGTCGTTGCCCTGACGGCGCTGAAGCTGCCCGGACACAGAGCCTGTCTCGCCGCGCTGGTCATTGCCGTTGTGCTGGCCCTGACCCTGTGGCAGATGCCCGTGGTGGACTGCGCCACCTCGGCCCTGGAGGGTTTCGCCGCCGCCCTCTGGCCCATCATTCTGGTTATCATCGCGGCAATTTACACCTACAACCTGTCCCTGCGCACCGGGGCTATGGAGGTCATCAAGCGGATGTTGGCGGGGGTGTCCCAGGACAAGCGGGTCATTATTCTGCTCATCGGCTGGTGCTTCGGCGGCTTCCTGGAGGGGATGGCTGGTTTTGGCACCGCCATCGCCATCCCCGCCAGTATGCTGGTGGTCATGGGCATGGACGCGGCGCCCGCCTGCCTGGTGTGTATGCTGGCAAACGCTTTCCCTACTGCTTTTGGCTCGGTGGGGATCCCTACCGTCACCCTGTCCAACGTCACTGGTCTGGACCCCATGCCGTTGGCCTTTATGACCGTGGTGCAGATGCTCCCCTTCATGATTCTGGTGCCCTTCCTGATGGTCATCGCCGGGGGCGGCGGCGTAAAGGCCCTCAAAGGCGTCACCGGCCTGACCTTGGCGGCTGGCATGGCCTTCGTCCTGCCCCAGCTGCTGGTGGCCAAGTTTTTGGGCCCTGAACTGGCCGTCATCGTGGGCAGCGTGGTGTCCCTGGCGGTGACGCTGGGCCTGGCCCGTATGCGCTCCGGCAAGCCCATCCCGGCGGAGTACGATATGGGTGCGCCCGCCCCGGCCCAGGATGGAGCGGGAAAGGATATGCCGCCCCTCACCGCCTGTCTGCCCTTTATCCTCATCTTCGTGCTCCTGCTGCTGACCTCCAAGCTGGCGCCGCCGGTGAACGGCTTTCTGTCTACCTTCTCCAGCTCCTTCAAGATCTCCACGGCGGAGAGCGCGGGCATGACCTCCTTCAGCTGGGTCAACACCCCCGGCGTGCTCATCTTTATCGCAGCTATCATTGGCGGCTGTGCTCAGAGGGCGGGGGGCAAGGTCATGTGGGAGGTCTTTGTGGCCACCCTCAAGCAAATGAGCAAGACCATCGTCACCATCATGTCCGTACTGGCCGTAGCTAAAATCATGACCTATTCCGGCATGATCTCCGATATGGCGAACCTGTTCGTTACCATCACCGGGACGTTCTACCCCTTCTTCGCCCCTGTGATTGCCGCCCTGGGCGCCTTCGTCACGGGGAGCGGCACCAACACCGAGGTCCTGCTGGGGCGGCTCCAGACCGAGGCGGCCGGCGCTATCGGCGCGTCCCAGTTCTGGCTGGCGGCGGCCAACTCCACCGGGGCGGGCATCGGCAAGATTTTGTCCCCCCAGTGCATCGCCACCGCCGCGGCCGCCGTGGGGCTGACGGGTCAGGACAGCAAGCTGCTGGCGGCGGTGCTCAAGTGGGCGCTGCTCATGCTGGTGCTGGCCTGCCTGGTGGTGGGTCTGCTCCAGGGCGTGGCGGCAATGCTCTAACGTATGACGAAAAAAGGGCCATCCCGCTTGGGATGGCTCCTTTTTTCGCCTTTATTCAAACAGTTCTTCCACCAGCGTGTGAAAATCCTTATCCATCAGCCGGATATTGTCGCCGTGGCGGATGCGCTCGTCCTGGAGATACCAGCTCCCGTCCTGCTGGAACAGCCAGAGGCGGGCCATGTCGTCATGGCTGGTGAACTCCTCCCGGACCTTGTACTCGATGTTGATTTGGAACCCGCCGCCGTGGTCCATGCCCTCATAAATGGGGTCGCCCCAGTCCAGTCGCTGGCCGCCGTCAATCGCCGCCATGATCTTGTATATCAGGTCCTCGTCTGTGACCTTGACCTCGCCCACGAATTTGCTGCTTCCTTCCCCGGTGCGCTCCGTCTTTTGTACCGTGATGCGCTCGGGGAGGTACAGCACATCGTCCTGCTCCGTCTGAGAGTAATCAGGGTAGATGGGGAAAGTGGTGGGGTTGTACTCCACTTCCCGCACACTGCATGGGATGCGCCTGCCGCCCACGGTGATTTCCGGCTTGGGGGGCTTCTCGGAGTTGACCTCCACACAGAACAGAGAGCCGCTGTCTCCTGTGTCTTCCAGATTCATTTTGAAAACGGGACCGAACAGATTGGAGTCAAAGCCGAAGCTCGAATTGGTCTGGTGGCCCGCGCTGGGGATGAAGATGAGAAAATAGAACTTGTTCTTGTACTCATATTCGCCGGGGAGGTCGTATCGCAGGGCACAGGCCTGGTCCCTGTCCCCCTGCACGGAACGCAGCCAGCGTTTGACAGCCATGCTGACGGTGTCCGACGGCTGTTCCTGGTCGTACTCGTCGAAGGTGAGCTCCTGGAGGCTGGCCGAGCCGGTGTAGGAGGTGACCGAGGAAAAGGTGGCAGAACCCAAAATCATAAGGACGATAAGCGCCACCGGCACCACAATAATGGCAATCAAAATTCTCTGCAGGGTCTTATCCTGCCGCCGCAGGGGAGGGGCGGCGTCGTTCCGCACGCCGTCCAGAGGAGCGGCGCACCGGGGGCACACCCTCCAATCCGGCTCAATGGGTCTGGAGCAGCTGGGGCAGGCGGGCCGCAGCTTGGCTCCGCACTGGGGGCAGACCACGTATTGCTCCATGACGGGCGCGCCGCACCGGGGGCATTCCAGGTCAGAATACCCATTCCTGACCAGCAGATAGATGATGAACCCCACCAGGGCGGGAGCAATGACGGCCACCAGGGTCCACAACACGGCGTTCATCCCCCGGCGCTTGGCATCCTGGTAGACATACACGCCGATGAGCACCGGGATGCTAAGAACAATCAGCGCGATTAAGAGCGTCATAACCGTTATTTTAGAAACTAAAGCCACAGTTCACCTCTCCTTTCTGAACAAAGACGATGGCAACGGCCCCGCTGCCCGCGGTGGAGATGATGGCGAAGCAGAAGCAGCCCAGGGCTAGAACAGGGATAATCTCCAGATACATCAGGCCGAACAGAACGAACAGCGCCTGAAACAGCGCCCCGGCAATGGCCAGCAGAATGGTGTTCCGCCGGGCCTCCTGCCGCTCCAGCTCCCGGCGGAGCATTCGCTCGTCCAGAGCGGGCGGGTCAAACCGCTCAAAATCGTAGCTCGGTGTCATCAGACAGCGCCTCCTTCAACAGTTTTCGGGCCTTGTTCAGCCGGGATTTCACCGTGCCCACGGGGATTTTTAGCAGCCTTGCGGTGGAGGCCAGGTCCTCCCCCTGAAAATAGAACAGCACCACCGCCAGCCGCAGCTTTTCCGGCAGCTTTCCCACCGCCTCATACAGTGGAGAGTAGTCCTTTTCCTCCGGCGCGGGGACGGAGTCCAGCAGACGGTCCTTGTCCCCGCCGCTGGAGAAGTCCAGCAGAGGAGAGCGGGTCAGCCGCCGCAGGGTACTTCGGTAGGTATTCACGCAGATCTGCGTGAGCCAGGGCTCAAATTCCCGGGCCGGGTCGTACTGAGAGATGTGCCGGACCACCCTCAGCCAGGTCTCCTGATACAGGTCGTCGGCGTCGAAGGGATGCGGGCACAGTGACCGGCACAGTCCATACAGCCTCCGACCGTGCCGCCGGATGTATTGGTCAATCAATCTGCCTCGCCTCCTTTTGCTGATATATACTATTGTGAGAGGCGAAAGGTTCACTTTTTTTCTGACAATTTCAAGAATTCAATTTTCAGGTCAAAGCGGGACGCCATGATAGCTTACACCGTTATAAAACGGGGGGCGCGTCTGCGCTCCCCCGTTCGTTTGGTCAGATTCAGGTAAGGGCTTCGTACTTGGCAATGATGGCGTCCCGCTCCTGGGGATGCTCGCTGGACCACGCCTCCCAATCCTGACCGGCCGCAGCGGCGGCCTTGCCCAGCTCCACCAGCATAGCGGGCAGGTTTTTCTCCAGGATGGTGGCGACACACTCGCCGAAGCGGGCCTTGCCCACGCCGTCATTGCCGCCCAGGTACATCCGAAAGGCGGGCTGGGGCGCCTTCTCCACCAGTTTCACGCCGCCCTGAAAGCCGATGGCCCCCGCCTGGTGGGCGGAGCAACTGGAGGGACAGCCGGAGATGCACACGCGGGGCAAGGCTCCGTCTGGGAGGTCCGCCGCCCGCACGGCCTCCACAGCGGCGCGCAGGGCGCTCTGGCTGTCCCGGACGCCCTGCTGGCAGACGGCAGCGCCGATGCAAGCGACGCTGGACTCGAACTCGGTCTTGGCACTGTCGGCGGTGGCTTCCAGCACTTTTTCCGCCTCGGAGGCGGAGAGGTTGAGAATATACAGCGTCTCATTAGGGGCCACCCGCAGCTCCACGCCCTCCATGTCCTTCAACAGCTCATAGAGCTGCCGGGGCGTATCCACCGGGAGCAGACCGCCGGTGGGGTGGTATTTGACCGTGTACAGCCCTGGTTGTTTCTGGGGAAGGGCGCGGGGATGATCCACGGTTCCGTTTCCTTTTGCCCGGTCGGCGGGAGCTTCCAGGCCGGTGATCTCCAGCCCGCCCTTGGCCTTGAGAGCGGCCAGGTTTTTCAAGAAAACGTCCTTTAAGCCATCGGGACCTAGGGTGTCCTGCATATAGCGGGTGCGGGCCTTGGCCCGGTTCTTGTAGTCGCCGTGAGCACAGAAGGTGTCCACCATGGCCTGGATATAATAGAGTACGTCTTTGGGGGCCACCGCCTCATCCACCAGCACACCCATAGAGGGCCGGGCCGCGCCCAGACCTCCGGCGATGCGCAGGGAGAAGGCGCCGTCCGGCTGGGCCATGAAGCCCATATCCCGAAAGGCGCTGTGAACGCTGTCGTCCACGCCGTTGGAGAAGGCCACCTTCAATTTCCGGGGCATATGGATGTCCCGGGCGATGGACAGCAGGTATTCCGTGGCTTTTTCAGCCCAGGGGATGACGTCGAAGGCCTCGCCGGGCTGGACGCCGGACAGGGGGCTGCACATCACGTTCCGGGGATTGTCCCCGCCGCCGCCCCGGGTGTAGATGCCGCAGCTGATGGCCGACTCCATGAGTCCGGGCAGCTGCTGGGCGGACAGGTCGTGGAGCTGGATGGCCTCGCAGGTGGTGAGCTTTACCCGTTGGATGTGCTCCCGTTCGATGGAGTCGGCCAAGAATTTCAGCCGGTCCAGGGTTAAGCGCCCGCCAGCCATGCGCAGGCGCAGCATATGCCTGCCGTTTTCCCGCTGGGCGTAGGAGCCGAAGCCGCCGGAAATGCCTTTGTACGCTTTCCGGTCCAGCTCGCCCCGCTCAAAGGCGGCTATGGCGCCCTTGAACTCTTCGATTTCACTGCGGAATGCGTCGATCCATTGCTTGTCCATGGTGATTCTCAACCTTTCATCAGTCATTATAGCGGTATGGGGTATGCCCCAGGCACAAACTTAATTTAGGTTATTATAACAAAAAATAGACCAGTCTACAATCCCCGGTGTTAAAACTTTCTTGACGCCGTGGCGAAATAAAAGGCCGCGGTCCATAAGAGCGGACCGCGGCCTTTTGCGTGAATGATTGAATTAGTTGGACGCTGTGTCCAGATCGGAATCGCCGCCCCAGATCATATTTTTGCGCAGCTCACCGCCCACGATCTCCATCTGGTGCTTCTTGAGCTGGGCGCGCTTGGAGTTGAAGAAGGTGCGGCCGTTCTTGTTCTCGGCGATCCACTTGCCTGCAAAGGTGCCGTCCTGAATGTCGGAGAGCACCGCGCGCATACGGGCTTTAGTCTCCTCGTGGGGGATGACCCGGGGGCCGCTGACGTACTCGCCGAACTCGGCGGTGTCGGAGATGGAGAAGTTCATGGCCGCCACGCCGCCCTTGTTGATGAGGTCGATGATGAGCTTCATCTCGTGGATGCACTCAAAGTAGGCGTTTTCCGGCTCGTAACCGGCCTCCACCAGCACCTCGAAGCCGCAGCGCATCAGATCCACCACACCGCCGCACAGCACGGTCTGCTCGCCAAACAGGTCGGTCTCCGTCTCGTCGTGGAAGGTGGTCTCCATCACACCGGCCCGGGCGCCGCCGATGCCCGCGATGTACGCCAGGGCGACCTGGTAGGCGTGGCCGGTGGCGTCCTGCTCCACAGCCACCAGGCAAGGCACTCCCTTACCAGCGACGTAGGTGGAGCGCACGGTGTGGCCGGGACCCTTGGGGGCGGCCATGAACACGTCCACGCCGGCGGGGGGGACGATCTGCTGATAACGGATGTTGAAGCCGTGGGCAAACGCCAGGGCCTTGCCCTCGGTCATATAGGGGGCGATGTCCTTCTTGTAGACCTCGGCCTGAACCTCGTCGTTGATGAGCATCATCACGATGTCGGCCCACTGGGCGGCGGCAGGGACGGTCTTGACGGCCAGTCCGGCGGCCTCGGCGTTGGCCCAGTTCTTGGAACCCTCGCGCAGGCCGACGCAGATGTCACAGCCGGAGTCCTTCAGGTTCAGCGCGTGGGCGTGGCCCTGGGAGCCGTAGCCGATGATGGCAATTTTCTTGCCCTTGAGGTAGCTCAGGTCGCAGTCCTTCTCATAGTACATCTTTGCCATGGTAAAACACTCCTCAACTATAATAGATTGGATTCATTGGATGTTTGCTTTGCAGGATATCATATCACAGCGCCATAGAAAAGAATGATAACTGTGATACAATCTCGACAGGATTTACAGGATATTCTTGCCCAGATCGAACTCGTCCCGGACCTTGTTGCCGGAATTGTTGCGGATGGTGGCTTCGCCCCGCTCCAGGGCCACCATACCGGTGCGGACCAGCTCCAGAATACCGAACTCGGCCAGCAGTTTCTCCAGCGCGTCGTCCTTGGACTCCTGGCCGATGATGGCCAGCGTCAGGCTCTGGGTGGACACATCGATGATGGAGGCGCGGAAAATGTTGGCAATCTGGATGACCTCGTTGCGCACCTCCCGGCTCTCCGCCTTTACCTTGATGAGCACCAGCTCCCGGCGGATGGAGTGCTCCGGCGGCAGCAGCCGGACGGAGTAGACGGAGAACTGCTTGCGCAGCTGATTGATAATCTGATTGATCTGGGCGTCGCCGCACATCACCTCGATGGTGATACGGGATACCTCCGGGTCGTCGGTGGTGCCCACAGCCAGGGATTCGATGTTGTAGCCCTTGCGGGAGAACAGCCGGGACACCTGGCTGAGCACACCGGCGGAGTTCTCCACCAGCACGGACAGAGTGTGGCGTTTGACGATGGTATTCATGGCATTTCTCCCTCCTTAATGAAGTAAGAAGTCGGTGACCGGGGTGCCGCCGCTGACCATGGGGTGGACCATGGCGTCGATGTCGATGGCGCAGTCAATGACGCAGCCGCAGCCCGCCTCCAGGGCCTGCTTGAAGGCCTGCTCGAACTCCGCCTGGTTCTTGGCCCGGAAGCCCTTGAGGCCGTAGGCCTCCGCAAGCTTGACGAAGTCCGGACCCCGGTCCAGATCGGTCTGAGAGAACCGTTTGCCGTAAATCAGGTTCTGCCACTGGCGGACCATACCCAGGGTACGGTTGTCGAAAATGACGGTGATAACCGGGATATTGTAGTGCTCCACGGTGGCCAGCTCGTGGCAGTTCATACGGAAGCAGCCGTCGCCGGTGCAATGGACCACGATCTTATCAGGATTGCCCACTTTGGCGCCCATAGCGGCCCCCAGGCCAAAACCCATGGTGCCGAAGCCGCCGCTGGTGAGCAGCTGGCCGGGCCGGGAGAAGTGATAATACTGGCAGGACCACATCTGATGCTGGCCCACATCGGTGGCGATGATGGCGTCGCCGTTGGTGAGATCGGAGATGGTCTCCAAAATCTCGTGGGCGTGGAGGATGCTGTCCTTTTTCAGCGGCAGCTCCTTGCGGGCGAACACCTGGGCCTTCCAGGCGGTAAAGGTGTGTTGGGGGAGCTTTTCGTTGATCAGCTCCAGCACCCGGCGGGCGTCGCCAATGATATGGTGGTAGGTCTGGACGTTCTTGTCGATCTCCGCCCGGTCGATGTCGATGTGGACGATTTTGGCATTTTTGGCGAAGGAGGGAGGATCGGTGGCCACCCGGTCGGAGAACCGGCAGCCGATGGCAATGAGCAGGTCACACTCGGCGGTGGCCATGTTGGAGGCGTGGGAGCCGTGCATACCCACCATGCCGGTGAACAGCGGGTGATTGCCCGGGCAGGCTCCGCCGCCCATGATGGTGGAGCCCACGGGGGCGTCCAGGGTCTCGATAAACTTGCGGAACTCGGGCACCGCGCCCTTGGAGCGGATCACGCCGCCGCCCACCAGCACCATGGGACGCTGGGACTGGGAAATCAGCTCCAGCAACTTGTCGATGTCGCCGTGGTTGGGCTCGGGGTTTTTCAGATCCCGGTTGGAGCGGCGCAACAGGGTGGCCAGCCGTCCGTGGTTGGGGTGCTCGTGGATGGGCATATACTGATATTCGCCCTCAATGGCGGTGACGTTCTTGGCGATATCCACCAGCACCGGTCCGGGCCGGCCGGAGCGGGCGATGGCGAAGGCCTCACGGATCACGTCAGCCAACTCGTTGACGTCCTTCACCAAAAAGTTGCACTTGGTGATGGGCATGGTGATACCGGTGATGTCCACCTCCTGAAAGGAGTCCTTGCCGATGAGGTTTTCGCTGACGTTGCAGGTGATGAACACCACGGGGGAGGAATCATAGTAGGCGGTGGCAATGCCCGTGACCAGGTTGGTGGCGCCCGGACCGGAGGTGGCGAAACACACGCCCACCTTGCCGGTGGAACGGGCGTAACCGTCGGCGGCATGGGACGCGCCCTGCTCGTGGGCGGTGAGGTAGTGGTGAATCTTCTGATTGTAGCCGTGGAGCTCGAACTCGTCGTAGATATTCAAAATCGTTCCGCCAGGATAACCGAACACCGTGTCTACGCCCTGCTCCAGCAGGCACTCCATCACAATTTGGGACCCTTTCATTAACATATCTGGAACCTCCTTATGGGAAATGAAAAAGAGCACAGCCCGTCCAAAATTAGGACGAAGCCACGCTCCGCGGTACCACCTAAATTTCCCCCCGAAAGGGGACGCTCAAGACCCGGTAACGGTGGGCGGCCGTCCCGGCCTACTGGACTGTATGTTCAGCCGGACTGCTCACAGGGGACGTTCATCCGCCTCGCTCACGAAGGCTCACACCAGCCGCCTTCTCTCTGGGCTTGCGCATGGGGGACTACTCGCCTGATCATCGCATATTTCTGCGTATTGAGTTTATAATAATGCTTTAAGTCCGGTTTGTCAATGTAAAAAGTTTTGGCTTGGTCAAATTTCACTACTCAGCCAAAGTTGAAAGGATTTAGCGCCCCGTTTTGTGCCGTTTTTATCAAGAAACGGGAAGGGTAAAAACCCTTCCCGCCCCGTTGATGCAGTTTACCGGCAACCGCAGTTGGTGCCGTGGTCGCCCAGTTTGAAGGACGCGCACTCGGTTTCCTTGCAGTCGCAAACGCTGTTCTGGCAGTGGCCAACCTGAATCTCGTTCAGAGTGCAGCGCTGATCCTTGTGGTGGGCGCAGCTGTTCACGGTGCACTTGATGCTGGGATTGGTCTGGTTCATCATGGTTGTTTCCTCCTTGTATCCGTTGTTTGAACACAAGGAGAAGTATGCCCCGGAGCCGAAACGGTTATTCGGGCTTTTTTCCAGAGACCGTCTCCTGTTTCTGGATGTCCTGGCTCTTTTCCGCCTGCGCGGCGGGCTTGCGCTGTAAGCGGGGAATGAACCGGGTGGCGAAATTTCCTTTCCCCCGGCTCTTCACATAGAAGTAGCCGATGATGGAGAACACCAACGCGCCAATGAAGTTGACAAACAGGTCTTTCATGGTGTCCACGATGCCCACGTCCAGGTAGCCGCCCAGTCCCAGGGGCATTTGGGCGCCGTCCTCCAGCACTAAAATCACATCCTGGATGCCGCGGACGATAACGGCGGTGGTGCCGTGGCTGGGGTCCAGGTTGACGGTGGAGATGGTGTTGATGACGGTGTCCTTTTGCATATCGAAGAGCAGCCATTGGTCCATGGAGAACTCAAAGAACTCCCACAGAACGCCAATGGTCATGGAGAAGCAGAAGGCGGTGACAGCCATGAAGAAGGGAGACAGGTAAAGGGAAATTTTTTCCTCGCGGTTGAGGATATCCACCAAGGCAAAGCCGATGGCGGCGCAAAGAAAACCGTTCATGGTGTGGAGCATGGTGTCCCAGCTGTGAAACTGGGTGTAATAGGACTGAATTTCGCCCAAGATCTCGGCGGCGTAGATGAACAGGAGGATGATGATCTCCAGCGTGTCCGGCAGGTCGATGTGGAGCCGCCGCTCGAAGGCGGAGGGCAGCATAAACAGCACCAGGGTGAGAATACACAGCAATACATTCTCGTAGTTTTGGTTGAAGAACTGGGCGATCAACATGAGTACCACCGAGAATCGGAGGACAAAATAGACGGTGTATACCAGTTTTTTGTTCTCGACGTGGCGCCACTCGTGGCCTTTTTTCTGCTTCTTCATGGTGCACTCCTTTCCTGTACGATATTCCGGTTGTGTAAAAGAAACGATGTCAGTCAGAGCCCCCTGGCGCATAGTATGTTCCTGGAGGTGATTTTTTATGGACCTACGCAACGATCAGATCACGCTGGGTGAGCTGTGGGACGACCCGAAGAGCCGGGCGGTGTTCCAAAAGCGCATCCCCATGCTGGCCAAGCACCCGGTGAAGGGGGCCGCCCGGACGGTGACCCTGGAGCAGCTCCGGGATTTCATGGCCGGCTGGGTGCCGGGCATGATGATCAACGGCGTGATGATGGACCTGAAAAAGCTGTGATGCTACATTTCTGATTTGTGAAGGATACCATACCAAAAAACGGCCCCGCTGTCAACGACAGCGGGGCCGTTTTTTCACAGTGTTACAGTATGGGGGCTTTTGACAGATCGTAGAGCACGTTTTGGACGGAGAGCTGCAATTCTGCCGGGATTTCGCTTCGTCCGGGTAAAACAGCCTGATAGGCCGCAACTTTATTTTGCTCCACGGTGTAAATGGGCTGGGGCAGATCAAGCTGTGCCGCCAGCCGGTCCAAAAACTCGGTATAGTCGGATATGTCCTGCGTACCCACGTGGAACACACCTCGCAGATCGTGCTCCAAAATAAAAGCGGTCCACCGGGCGATTTGGGCGTCCGTCGTGTAGTTGACAGACAGGTTCTCATAGGTTTGGAGCGGAGTTCCCTCGTGGGTGCTTTTGATCAGGACCCGGAGCCTGGGGCAGTCCCAGCCCCAAATCTCCGGGGGACGCAGGACGATGCAGTTTTCGCCCAAACGGGCTTGAAGAAGGTGCTCACAGGCGATTTTGAACTGCCCATAGGCGCTGTCCGAGCAGAGTGCGTCCCCCTCGTAGTGGGGCCGGGACAAATCGCCGTCAAACACGTTGGCGGTGGACAAATAAATGAGCGTTCCAGGGTGTTGGCGCAGGAAATCCGCCAAAAGCCGATGGGCATCCAATTGGTGGGTGAAATCTCCCCGCAAACAGGACACCACCACGTCCGGGCGGACGTCGTCCAACAGCGGTACAATGGATTGCGGCTCGTCCAAATCAAAATGGAGTAGGGCGGGGGGGCCGCAGTCCTCACGGGGCGTCCGGCAGGTGCCGGACACGGAGTATCCCGCTGCTTGGAGCGCCTTCATAATGGCGGACCCGGCCAGTCCGCCGGCGCCCAGGATCAATACCTTCATATGCTTACCGACTGTTCGCGATTCTTTGCCCAGTGGGGGTGGCGGCCAGGCCACCCCCGCCGGTTCCCCGCAGGGAGGAGGGCAGGGCACGCCCCACCGTTCCCATGGCGTCGATGACCTCGTCACAGGGAATGCCCCCGTCCAGCCCTGCCAGGGCCATATCGGTGCAGGACAGGGCATTCACCGCGCCCATGACGTTGCGCTTCACGCAGGGCGCCTCGACGAGCCCCGCCACCGGGTCGCACACCAGCCCCATCACGTTTTGCAGCGCCATGGCGCAGGCGGCGGCCATCTGCTTTGGCGTGCCGCCCCGGGCGGCCGCCAGAGCTGCGGCGGCCATGCCGGAGGCGGAGCCCACCTCCGCCTGACAGCCGCCCTCCGCCCCAGAGATGGAGGCCCGGGCGGCGATGACCTGCCCGAACCCGGCGGCCACATAGAGGTGCTTCACCATATCCTCATCACTCAGTTGATCTTGGCGTTGGAGGGGGATGAGCACCGCGGGCAGCACCCCGCAGGCGCCGGCGGTAGGGGCGGCCACAATGCGGCCCATACAGGCGCTATGCTCTCCAACCTTGAGGGCTGTGCTCATGACTTCCTGAAGAAAAGGGCCGCACAGGGAGTTGGACAGGGCCTCCATCTGCGCTCCCTGCCCGCCGGACAGCCCGCTGGGGGAGCGGTGGGCGGGGTCATAGTCCAGCACGGACTGCTTCATGGCCTGCCACAGCTGAGCCATACGGGTCATGCTGGCGCCGGAGGCAGCGTCCCGGTCGTGACAGTCCTCCTCCAAGACGGCCTGCCATAGAGGCTTGTCCGCCGCTGCGGACAATAGCGCACGCACAGAACCAAACATAATCAGCCCTCCTCCTGATCCAAATAGATATTACGTACCACGCCGGGCAGCAACATGAGGTCGTCCATCACCTGTTGTTCGATGGGCTGGAGGCTCTCAATGACCATGACTGAGATATCTCCCTGGGCCAGGTCATTCCGGCGGTGCCGGTAGTGCTGGAAGCCCTCAATATTTACCCCGTGCTGAACCAGGCAGGAGGACGCCGCTGATACGATGCCGGGCCTGTCCTCCAGACGGATGACCAGGGTGGGTATATCGGCGGTGAACGAAACGTGCATCCCGTCGATGGAGTTGATCCAGATGCGCCCGTCACCAATGGAGGTGGCGGTGACCACCACAATGCGGCCCCGCTCGCCGATGAGGGTCATAACGACGGTGTTGGGCGGGGCGTCCTGCAGGTCCGCGTTCTGAAATTGGACACTGAGGCGGGATTCCTCTGCCAGCTGAAAGCTGCGGGGGATGTCAGGGTCGTCGGGCTTCATAGCCAGCAGGCCGGCCACAATGGCCTTGTCGGCGCCGTGACCCGCCCCAGCGGCGGCAAAGGAAGAGTGCAGGGCGATATTCGCCCGGGCAGGCTGGAACCCCAGCAGCTTGCGGCCCACAAGGCCCATGCGGACGGCTCCGGCGGTGTGGACCGAGGAGGGCCCCACCATGACGGGGCCCATGATGTCGAAGATGTTCAAGGAAATGTACCTCCTAAAAAAGCATGGATGGAATACCCTTATTTTAACACATTATTTGATTCACCGCAAGAAAAAAAGCGGCGGCACGGGATGGCCCCTGTGCCGCCGCTGTGTTTATTTCACGACCTGCGCCTTGATGAGGTTGGTGGTGCCGCTGCTGCTCAGCGGCACGCCGGCGGTGATGACCACCGTGTCCCCAGACTGGACCAACCCCTCCTTCTTGGAGGTGTCCACGCACAGGGAGAACAGCCGGTCGGTGGAGTCCACGTTGCCGGACAGG